>NZ_JBHWJK010000018.1:0-140634 GCF_042731455.1 Streptomyces sp. NPDC059852
GGGTCCGGGGAGCGACCTCCGGACCGGCGCGGGCCCCAGGCCGTCACCGCAGGACGACGAGCTGCCGGGTGGCCCGGGTCATCGCCACGTAGTGGTCCACGGCGGCCTGGACGCCCTCGCCGAACCGCTCGGGCCGGACCAGCACGACCAGGTCGAACTCCAGCCCCTTCGTCAGCTCCGGCGGAAGGGACCGCACCCGGTCCGTCGACGGGAAGCCGGGGGCGCCGATGACACAGGCGACCCCGTCGGCGTTCCCGGCCAGCCAGGCGTCCACGACCGCGTCCAGGTCCGCGACCGGGCCGTGGACGACGGGGAGGCCTCCGCTGCGGATGGACGTCGGCACGTTGGCGTCCGGCAGGACGGCCCGGATCACCGGCTCCGCCTCCGCCATGATCTCCCGCGGCGTGCGGTAGTTGACGGTCAGGGAGGCCTCCTCGACCCGGTCCAGACCGACCCGCTCCAGGCGTTCCCGCCAGGACTCGGTGAAGCCGTGCCGAGCCTGGGCGCGGTCACCGACGATGGTGAAGCTCCGGGACGGGCAGCGCTGCAGCAGCATCTGCCACTCGGCGTCGGTGAGTTCCTGCGCCTCGTCGACCACGATGTGCGCGAACGGGCCGGCGAGCAGATCCGGGTCCGGCTCGTCCAGCTCCGCCTCGTCGACCAGGCTCACCTGGGCGTCCTGACCGCGCAGCATCCGCACCAGGCCCTCGCCGTCGTCGCCGTCCGCACCCGAGTCCGCGACGGCGTCGATCAGGTTGTCCACAACCCGTGTCATCCGCTCCCGCTGCGCCGCCAGCGTCCGTGCGTGCCGCCGTCGGCGCCGGGCCGCCTCCGGGTCGCCGAGCCGCTGCCGGGCCGCGTCCAGGAACGGAAGGTCGGACACCGTCCAGGCGTCGGGCCGCTCGCGCTGGAGCAGCCGTACCTCGTCCGGGGTGAGCCAGGGGGCGCACAGCCGCAGATACGCGGGGACCGTCCACAGGTCGCCTACCAGGTCGGCGGCCTCCAGCAGGGGCCACGCCCGGTCGAAGGCCGTACGCAGCTCCCTGTGCCGCTCCAGGGCGCGGCGCAGCATCTGTGCCGGGATCTCGGCGTCGTCGCCGGAGGCGTCCTCCTCGTGCCGGTCGGTCAGGAGGGTGAGCAGTTCCTCCCAGACCTGGTCGCGGGCCTCGTTGTGCGGGGTGCCGGGTTCCGCCGCGTCGAACGCGGCCGCCCAGTCGCCGGGGGTGAGCCGGATCTCTGACCAGGGGGTCGTCACCGTCATGCCCTCGGCGGGTGGTTCCTCGTAGAAGCGCACGGCCTTCTCGATCGCCCGCACCAGGTCCGCGGACGACTTCAGCCGGGCCACCTCCGGGTCCGTCTCGACACCGGCGGTGGCGCCCTCGGCGACGAGGTCGCGCAGCACGCAGGTCTGCACGCCGTCCTCGCCGAGGCTGGGGAGCACGTCGGAGACGTACGCCAGATAGGGCCGGTGCGGGCCGACGAACAGCACTCCGCCCCTGCGGTGCCCGAGGCGTGGGTCGGCGTGCAGGAGGTACGCCGAGCGGTGCAGCGCGACCACGGTCTTGCCGGTGCCCGGCCCGCCGTCGACGACGAGCGCGCCCCGGGACCCGGCGCGGATGATGGCGTCCTGATCGGCCTGGATGGTGCCGAGCACGTCCCGCATCCGGGCCGAGCGGTTCCCGGCGAGGCTCGCGACGAACGCCGACTGGTCGTCGAGCGCGGCGTGCCCCGACAGGCCGTCCGGGGTGAACACCTCGTCCCAGTAGTCGCTGATCCGGCCGCCGGTCCACCGGTAGCGGCGGCGGCTGGCCAGGCCCATCGGGCGGGCGTGGGTGGCGCCGAAGAACGGCTCGGCGGCGGGGGAGCGCCAGTCGACCAGCAGCCTGCGGCCCGTGCTGTCGGTCAGGCCGAGCCGTCCCACGTACACCGGGCGTGGGTCGTCCGCGAAGACCATCCGGCCCAGGCACAGGTCCAGGCCGAAGCGGCGCAGGGTGCGCAGCCGGGCGGTGAGGCGGTGGATCTCGGTGTCCCGGTCCATCGCCTGGCGGCCCAGGCCGCCCTCCGCCCTGCGTTCGGCGGCGAGCCGCTCGGTGAGGTCGGCCGTCGTCTCCTCGAGGCAGCGGGCGATGGCGGCGAAGTGCCGGTCGTCGTCGGAGATCAGGGCGGGGTCGGCCTTGGCCCGTCGACGGTCGTCGAGGGCGAACGCGGTGGTGGGGAGGGGGTGCAAGCGGGGTCTCCGATCAGAGGCCGAGGTGCCGGGAGGGTGTGTTTCCTGGTCGGACCGGAGATTGTGCGCCATCGAGGGGGCCTTGCCGCAAGGCCCCCTGTGCGCTATAAGTTGAGAGTGGCAAGGAGTGCGTGACTCCTTGCCTTTCGTGTTTCCCGCACCTTTCGCGCTCTGGGCGCGTGTTCGGTTCGTCTGGCGCGCCACATCCGCGCGACGTGACATATCCGTCCGGCGGGCCTCACCGGCCCCGTCCGCCTCTCGCCCGCTTCCGTCGTCGAGGAGCGGGGAACCGCCTCTCTCACCCGTCACGGTGAGTCGCGTTCGCACGTCCGTACGCCATGACGTTCCGTGTTCGAATGCATGCCCAGCGTGCAAAAGAGCCGAGAGTACTCCTGTCGCACGGGCGATTTCAGGTGCTTGCTGAATATGACACGGCGATGATCCGGTCGGACTAAGCTCGCCCGCAGCGCACCGAGTTGAGGTGTATTCGTGCGCTTGTTCCCTATAGCTCGGGAAAGTCAGACATACCCATGACGTACCCCCCTGCAAGCCCCCAGTACACCCACCCGATTCATTTCAGAGGGCCCACATGGTGAGCGTTCAATCCCCGCCCCGTCGGCGTGAACTCCCTTACGCGCGCGTGCTTCTGCTGCCGGCCATAGCGATGGCCGCGGCCACCGGAGCCGCCGTCGCCGTCGTGGCGGAACCGGCCCGGACGGCCGTCGGCGTGTGCGGTGTCGTGGCCCTGACGCTCGTACTGGCCTGCGCGGCCGAGGCGGTGCGCCGCGGACGCGCCCTGCGGGACGCGCAGGTCGAGCACGCCCGTCACACCGCGTATCTGGAACGGCGCGTCGCCGCCCACGAGGAGGAGATGGTCCGCCTCGCCACGGAGATCACGCCGGCCGCCATCCACCGGCTGCGGTGCGGCGCCTCGCCGTACGAGGTGATGCGGGACCTGGCGGAGATCGACCCGTCGTACGCGGAACTCCCCCCGGTTCAGGTCGAATTCGTGCGCCAGATGATCGACCTCGTCGACCACGAGGAAGCCCTCCGCGACTCCGCGCAGCGCTCCTTCGTCAGCATCGCCCGCCGCGTCCAGTCCATCGTCCACCAGCAGGCCGTGGAACTGCGGGAGATGGAGGAGGACCACGGGCGCAACCCCGAGGTCTTCGACGACCTCCTGCGCATCGACCACGGCACCATGCTGATCGGCCGCCTCGCCGACTCCATCTCCGTGCTCGGCGGCGGCCGCCCCGGACGCCAGTGGCCCGACCCCGTCCCGCTGTACAGCGTGCTGCGCGGCGCCATGTCGCGCATCCTCGAGTACCGGCGCATCAGCCTCGACTCCATCGCCAAGGTCAACATCGCCGGCATCTCCGTCGAGCCCGTCATCCACGCCGCCGCCGAACTCCTCGACAACGCCACGCGCTACTCGCCGCCGCAGACCAAGGTGCACGTCACCGCCACCGAGGTGCAGACCGGCGTCGCCATCGAGATCGAGGACGCCGGGGTCAGCCTCAGCGAGGAGGCCCGCGCCCGCGTCGAGGGCATGCTCGAACGGGCCAAGCAGGGCACCGACCTCCAGGAGCTCGGGGAATCCCCGCGCCTCGGCCTGGCCGTCGTGGGACGCCTGTGCACGGCGTACAACATGCAGGTCTCGCTGCGGTCCTCGGCCTACGGCGGTGTCCGCGCCGTCCTCGTCGTGCCGCGCGACATGATGACCACCGAGCCGGCTCCCGGTCTCGCCCACGGCATCGGCGCCGGCGCCGCCCCCAAGGCGGAGGGCCCCGACGTGCTCGAAGGCCCCCAGCGCGCGCCCAAGAAGCGCCGCCCCACCAGCCCCAAGATTCCCGCCGCCGTCTCCATGGAGGACGACGTCCCCGTCGTCACGGAGTGGACCGCGAACGGGCTGCCCCAGCGCCGCAGCCGCGTGAAGACCCCGCTCAGCAAGCGGATCGCCGAGCAGGCGGCTATCGAGCAGGCGGAGCGGGAGGGCCGCCCGACGATCTGGTCGACGTCGCGCACGCCCGAGCCCGAGCCCGCCGCGCCGGCGGAGGACGAGCCCGTGCCCGGCGCCTGGGTGGAGGCGTTCTGGAACGGACTCAAGGACAAGCCGGACCCGCTCACACTCCAACCGCGAACCCAACCGGCCCACCCCGAGGCCGATGACGAGGGGGACCTCAAGTGATCCAGCAGCGTGCCAACTTCGACTGGATGCTCAAGGAGCTCTACGACGGCGTACCAGGCATCCAGATGATCGTCGTGCTGTCCGCCGACGGTCTGCGCATCGCCCGCTACGGCGGCGAACCCGACACCGCCGACCGGGTCGCCGCGGCCTGCGCCGGACTGCAGAGCCTGGCCAGCGCGGTCGCCCAGGAGATCCCGAAGAGCGACGGCAAGATGAAGATGGTCCTGATCGAGATCAACGGCGGCTACTTCTATCTGATGGCCGCCGGTGCCAACGCCTATCTCGCGGTCCTCTCCGACACGTTCGCCGAGCCCGGACTGATGAGCAACCGCATGTCCGACCTCGTGGCCCGCATCGGCGCCCATCTCACCAGTCCGCCCCGGAGGAACGGGCAGACCGTATGACGCCTCCGAAACGCCGGCGGCGAGAATCCCGGGAGCACTTACCGCCACCGCCCGCCCCCGCCGGGAAGCAGAAGAACCCTGAACGGCTGTTCGTCGTGGCCGGCCCGGACGGCGGAGAGCGGGACGGGGACCTCGACCTCGTCACGCTGATCGTGGCGCGAGCCGACCCCCCGCCCTCGGCCACACCGGAACAGTCGGCACTGCTCCGGCTGTGTACCGCCCCCCTGTCCGTGGCCGAGCTCTCGGCCTATCTCAACCTGCCGTTCAGCATGATGACGGTCGTCCTCACCGACATGCTCACGGCCGGGCTGGTGACCGCCCGCGCTCCGATCGTGCGCCAGGCCGTCGCTGACCGATCGATCCTCGAAGCGGTGATGCATGGACTTCAAAAGCTCTGACGTCGTCCCTGGTCCACGGACCGAGGACCAGTTGCCGCACACGGCCGAGGCCGCGGTCAAGATCGTGATCGTGGGTGGCTTCGGCGTCGGCAAGACGACCATGGTCGGGTCGGTCAGCGAGATCAAACCGCTGACCACCGAGGAGACCATGACGCAGGCCGGTATCGGCGTCGACGACAACTACGGCTCCGACACCAAGACGGCCACCACCGTCGCCATGGACTTCGGCCGTATCAGCATCACGGAACAGCTCGTGCTGTACCTGTTCGGCACGCCGGGCCAGGAGCGTTTCTGGTTCCTGTGGAACGGGCTGTTCGAAGGCGCGCTGGGCGCGGTCGTCCTGGTCGACACCCGCCGCCTGGAGGTCAGCTTCGACGTCATAGGGCGGCTCGAGGAGCGCGGTGTGCCGTTCGTGGTGGCGGTCAACACCTTCCCGGACGCGCCCCGTCACGCCGTCTCCGAGCTGCGCACGGCCCTCGACCTGGCCGAGGAGATCCCCATCGTCGAGTGCGACGTCCGGCGCCGGGCCTCCAGCCGGGACGTCCTGATGACCCTCATGCACTTCCTGCACGCGCTGGCGACGGCGAAGACGCCTGTGTGAGCCACGCACCGGTCGCGCCGGGCCGCCGGTGCCGACCGGATCCTCCCCCTTACCTCCCGCAACCGGACAACCTCGTTTCGGAGCCCCCATCGTGACGTCTGAATCCCTTTTCCCACCCGGTATGGACGATCCCATGGCCACCCCGCCCCCGGGCTGCCCCGCACACGGCATCGGCCCCGGCGGGCTGCGCCGGCTGTACGGGCCCGACGCGGAGGACCTGGGAGCCGTGTACGAGAAGCTCCGCGCCGAACACGGGCCCGTGGCCCCGGTGCTGCTGCACGACGACGTGCCCGTCTGGGTGGTGCTCGGCCACGCGGAGAACCTGCACATGGTGCGCAGCCCCTCGCAGTTCTGCCGCGACACCCGGCTCTGGTCGGCCCTGCAGGACGGCACGGTCAAACCCGACCACCCGATGATGCCGCACTTCGCCTGGCAGCCCATCTGCGTCCATGCCGAGGGCGACGAGCACCTGCGACTGCGGGGCGCGGTCACCGGCGCCATCTCCACCATCGACCACCGCGGGATCCGCCGGTACATCAACCGTGCCACCCAGCACCTGGTGAACCAGTTCTGCGAGGCCGGGGGCGCCGACCTGGTCAGCCAGTTCGCCGAGCACCTGCCGATGATGGTGATGTGCGAGATCCTCGGCATGCCCGACGAGTACAACGACCGGATCGTGCAGGCCGCCCGTGACATGCCCAAGGGCAGCGAGACGGCCATCGCCAGCAACGCGTACCTGATGGACGTGCTGATGCGGCTGACCGCCCGCCGGCGCGCCGAGCCCGCGGACGACTTCACCAGCCATCTGATCAGCCACCCGGCGCGGCTGACCGACGACGAGGTCAGCCAGCATCTGCGGATCATCCTGGTCGCCGCCTACGAGGCGACCGCCAACCTGATCGCCAACGTGCTGCGGGTGGTGCTCACCGACCCGCGGTTCCGCGCCCAGCTCAAGGGCGGGCAGATGACGGTCCCCGAGGCGGTCGAGCAGTCCCTCTGGGACGAGCCGCCGTTCAGCACGGTCCTTCCGTACGTCGCCAAGCACGACACGGAGCTGGGCGGGGAGCACATCAGCAAGGGCGACGCCCTCATCATGGGGATCGCGCCGGGCAACGTCGATCCCCGGGTCCGGCCCGACCTCTCCGCCCATATGCAGGGCAACCGGTCCCATCTCGCCTTCGGCGGGGGCCCGCACGAGTGCCCGGGGCAGGACATCGGCCGTGCCATCGCCGACGTCGGTGTCGACGCGCTGCTGACCCGGCTGCCGGATGTGCAGCTCGCCTGCCCCGAGGACGAGTTGCGCTGGTGGTCGTCCATCTCGAACCGGCATCTGGTCGAGCTGCCGGTGAAGTTCGCGCCCAAGCCGCAGCAGGACGTGATGGCCCGGCCCGCGCACCCCCTGGCCTCGCCGCGCGTCAGCACCTGGCAGGTCGGCACCCCGGAACGGCAGCCGAGGATCCCCGCGCCCGCCGCCGCGGCACCGGCACCGGCGGCGCCGCCCGAGCCGGCCGCCCGGCCCGGTCTGCTGGGCCGCTTCCTGCGCTGGTGGCGTGGCGAGTGACCTCGCCGGGCACCGGGTCAGCCGGCCGCCCAGTCGTCGTAGGACGACCAGGACTCCAGGGCACGCGAGCTGACGAACCGGTGCCGGCGCCCGGTCATCGGGTCGGTGAACTCCAGCGTCCGCGCGAGCAGTTGGAGCGGGCGCCGGAAGTCGCCGGGCGGGACCGGTCCGGTCACCACCGGGTACAGCGGGTCGCCCAGGATCGGCACCCCCAGGGCGTTCATGTGCACGCGCAGCTGATGGGTCTGGCCGGTGCGGGGGGTGAGGCGGTAGCGGGCGCGTCCGTCCCGGTGCTCCACCAGCTCGATCCGGCTGATCGCGTTGGGCTCGCCCGTCACCTCCCGGGCCGCCAGTACCCCGCGCTCCTTCACGATGCGGCTGCGCACGGTGCGGGGCAGGTCCAGCCCGGGGTCGTACGGGGCCACCGCCTCGTACTCCTTCGCCACCTGCCGGTCGCGGAACAGCGACTGGTAGGCGCCGCGCTCCTCGGGCCGGACCGTGAACAGCACCAGTCCCGCCGTCAGCCGGTCCAGCCGGTGCGCCGGGCTGAGCGCCGGCAGCCCGAGGTCTCGCCGCAGCCGGGCGAGCGCCGTCTCGGCGACATGGCTGCCGCGGGGCGTGGTGGCGAGGAAGTGGGGCTTGTCGGCGATCACCATGTGCTCGTCCCGATGGACGACCTCGATCGGGAAGGGCACCGTCTCCTCGTCGGCGAGTTCGCGGTGGAACCAGACGTACATCCCGGGGGTGTACGGGGTGTCGCGTGTGACCGGGCGTCCGGCGGCGTCCACGATCCGGCCCGCGTCGAGCATGCCGTCGATGACGGCGGCCCCTGCGGCGAGGCGCTCCACGAGATGGTCCCGGACGGTCGCCCAGCCGTCCGCGGCGGGCAGCCGTACGCGCACCGGGTCCACCCCGTGGAGCTGTGGCAGGGGAGAGGGTGGGGGCGGCGTACGGCGTCTCATTGCCGCCCAGCCTACGAGAGGCTAGTGGGACACCGGCGCCAGGTTCGTCGGGTGGAGCTGACCCGACTCGTCCGGGCTCAGGGCGTTGGCCGTGTGGGGGGAGTAACGGCCGTTGCTCCGGCTCCAGTCGTAGCTTCCCCGTATCCACGTGAGCATGGCCGTCGCATAGCGGTGCAGCTTCTCGGACTGGGCTCCGGTGAGCCCGAGCCGGGAGGAGAACAGCGGGATCGTCCGGGCCTGTTCGTGGAGCCGGGCGACCGAGGACTGCACGAGGGCGACGGCCATCGGGATGGCCTCCTGCCGGGAGCAGTCGCGCTGCCGCATCAGGCAGTGCACGAGGTTCGGGTCGCCGCGCGCGTCGTCGTTCTCCAGGGACATGATCTCGTTGATGAGTTTGACGGCGTCGACGGCCGCCCGGCGCATCGCGTCCAGGTGGCTGCTGTGCCAGATGAGCGGCGGGATCTCGAAGTGCCCGAGCCGTTCGGCGAGGTCGAGGGAGGGGATCAGTCCCAGGGTGCGGTGTCCTATCCGCATCCGGGTGGCGAAGTCCTGGGGGACCCAGGTGCGCCGGTCGATCTCCTCGGTCAGATTGCCCACCAGGTAGTCGACCCAGTTGTGCGCGGCGCGCTGCCGCCACTCCGGGGACATGCCGGCCCTGGTGCGGCGCCAGATGTCCGCGAACGCAGCCACCAGGGGCGGCTCGTCGTCGGGGCGCGGTCGGGTGCCCTCGCTGAGGAGTGCGATGAGCTGCTGGCAGACATCGACGGCCTCGTCGGCCTCGCATCCTTCAGGTACGTCGAAGAGGTCGTCGAAGAGGAAGAACCAGCCCATCGTGTCGAAGGCCAGGTCGAGGTCCTCGCCGACGGCGTCCGGGTAGCTGTAGGCGGCCAGGTCCGCCACCGCCGAGAACAGATAGCGGCGCGCGGCCGTATGGCCCACGACGAGTCCACGGCGGCGCATCCACTCCAGATGTCGCTCCCTGGCGGCTGCCAGGCCGGGGTTCAGCCGGGACGGAATGGGTAAGTTTATGGCGACGTTCTGGGGCATGAGCCTCTCCCGGAATCAGGGGTCCGCGGACGAGGTCGGTCCCTCCGCGCGGGCGGCTCGCCACGACGCCCGGGCACCGTCGCGGTACGGAGCCCAAGGCAACCAGGCGGGGTCAGTGCCCTTCACGACGCCCTCCGAGTGGCGGAGTCGACCAAGTCCAGGAACTACGCGCTGTGCTTCCCTACGCTGCTGCCGCGGTGTGGCTGACTCGTGCACGGATGAGGCCTGCGGACGGCACCGGCCGGGTGGGGCATCGTCGATCGCGTGCAGGGTGGTGCCGTCAGTCAAGACCTCCGAGGCGACCGCCGGACGGTGCAGGTGATCGGTGGTCGCCACGCCACGACCGCGGCGTCGGCGACGCGGTCGTGGATCACCTCCACCTTCCTTCGCCACCGTGCGTTTCGTCAACTGTTCAAACTGGTGGAGCTGTTCCCGGGGCTCACGGGAACCCTGCTTCGCACCATGCGACTGTTTCCGGCCGCCGAACAGGGCGTGCGCTCCGGCGCGTGGGACGCGTCCGGCGTCCGATGTGCGCGCTGCCGCCCGCCGTCGGGCTACGCCGCCGGCGTCGCCCCCTCCTGTTCCGCCTCGATCCGGGCGTTCCAGTCCCGCTTCGACGCCTGCCAGCCGTCCTCGTTGTGGCCGAGGCGCCAGTAGCCGGAGATCGACAGGTCCTCGCGCGGGACGCCCCGCTCGACGCGGAGCAGGTGGCGCAGTTCCTTGACGAAGTGGGCCTCGCCGTGGACGAACGCGTGGAGGCGGCCCTCGGGGAAGGTGAGGGAGCGCACGGCGTCGAGCAGGGCCTCGCCGACCGGGCGGGAGCCGCGGTGCAGCCAGACGACCTCGACGTCCGAGTCGATCTTCTGCTCCTCCTCGGGGCCGGCGACCTCCAGGAAGGCGTACGCGGCGGCGCCGTCGGGCAGCGACTCCAGGGAGCGGGCGATGGCGGGCAGGGCGCTCTCGTCGCCGGCGAGCAGATGCCAGTCGGCCTCCGGGTCGGGGGCGTACGCCCCGCCGGGGCCCATGAACCGCACCGTGTCACCGCGCTGGGCGCGCATCGCCCAGGGGCCCGCGAGGCCCTCGTCGCCGTGGATGACGAAGTCCAGCGTCAGCTCACGGTGTTCGGGGTCCCAGGCCCGCACGGTGTATGTCCGGGTGACCGGCCACTGCTCGCGCGGAAGGTCCTCGCGGATGCGCTCCAGGTCGAAGGGCTCGGGGTACGTGACGCCCTCGGGGGAGAAGAGGATCTTGACGTAGTGGTCCGTGCAGGTGTCCGCCGCGAAGTCGGCGAGGCCCTCGCCTCCCAGGACGACGCGCTGCATGTGCGGGGTCAGCCGTTCGGTACGGACGACCTGCGCGGAGCGGATCTTCCGCGGCTTGCGGGCAGGGCGTTCTGCCATGACGGCCTCCCTCTGCTGAGCTTAGGTTTACCTAAGTTAGCACCTCGGTCGCGTCACGTGGGGTTCATGTGCCGCCGCGTTCAACTGCGGACGGCCGGGTGCGGGACGAATGCCCCGTCGCGGCCGTCCCATGCGTCAGGGGCGCCCGCGCCCGTCACCCGGCTCACTCGGCCAGCGTCGTGAGGAGCCGCTGCAGCGAGCCGCCGAGCCCCCAGCGCGCCGCCAGTGCCTCCAACGCCTCCGCGTCGCGCGGGGCGCGCGGCACGGCGACCTCGACGTCCGGCAGCGGGACGTCGGCCGCGACCCGCACCACCGTCGGCGCGACCTCCACATACGGCCGGGACTCGTCCAGCCGCCTGCGCTGCGACGGCGTCAGCTTCGCCTTCGGGTCGTCGACCGCCGCCATGATCCCGGCCAGGTCGCCGAACTCCGCCAGCAGCTTCGCCGCCGTCTTCTCACCGATCCCGGGCACGCCCGGAAGGCCGTCGCTCGGGTCGCCCCGCAGCAGCGCCAGATCCGCGTACCCCCGGCCGTCGACGCCGTACTTCTCGCGCAGCCACGCCTCGTCGGTGACCTGCAAGGTGCCGACGCCCTTCAGCGGGTACAGCACGCGCACGCCGCGCGCGTCGTCCACCAGCTGGTACAGGTCGCGGTCGCCGGTGACGATGTCGACCGGGCCCTTCGCGCGCGCGGTGAACGTGCCGATCACGTCGTCCGCCTCGTACCCCTCGACGCCGACGCGGGCGATGCCGAGCGCGTCCAGGACCGCCTCGATCACCGGCACCTGCGGCGACAGCGTGTCGGGGACCTCCTCCTCGTCGGGGCCCGCCTCGTGCTCCTCGGCGACGCGGTGCGCCTTGTAGGAGGGGATCAGGTCGACCCGCCACTGCGGCCGCCAGTCGGCGTCCATGCAGGCCACCAGCTCGTCCGGGCGATGGTCCTTGACGAGGCGGTCGATGAAGTCGAGGAGGCCCCGCACAGCGTTCACCGGGGTGCCGTCGGGGGCCTTCACGGAGTCCGGGACGCCGAAGTAGGCGCGGAAGTACAGCGAGGCGGTGTCGAGGAGCATCAGTCGTCCGGTCACGCACGCATCATGCCGCACGGCACCGACAGCGGCCCGCGCGTGGGCGTGCGGGCACGCTCCGTGGCGGCCCTGTGGGCTGGGCCACTTGTGCGTTTGTGGTCGCGGAGGCAGGGCAGGGGCGGCCCCGGGGTGCTCCCTGCGCGACTGCTGCGCGGGCCGCTCCGTTCATCTGCCGTCGAGACAAGAGGTACCCGTGTCATCCAGGCTTGAGGCCGACCATCTGTTCAAGGTGTTCGGCAGACGACCGGACGAGGCCGTCGAACGGCTCCGCCAGGGAGCCGACCGCGAGGAGCTGCGCGCCGACGGCACCACCGCCGCCGTGATCGACGCCTCCTTCACGGTCGAACCCGGCCAGATCTTCGTCGTCATGGGCCTGTCCGGCTCCGGCAAGTCCACCTTGCTGCGCATGCTGAACGGCCTGCTGGAGCCGACCGCGGGCCATGTCCGCTTCGACGGGCAGGACCTGACGGCGCTCGGCGACCGCGAGCTGCGCGACGTCCGCGCCCACAAGATCAGCATGGTGTTCCAGCACTTCGCTCTCTTCCCGCACCGCAGCGTCCTGGAGAACGCCGCCTACGGCCTGGCCGTGCAGGGGGTACCCCGCGCCGAGCGGGAGAAACGCGCCGCCGAGGCGCTGGAGCTTTGCGGCCTGGGCGGCTGGGAGAAGTCCTGGCCCGACGAGCTGTCCGGCGGCATGCAGCAGCGCGTGGGCCTCGCCCGCGCGCTGGCCACCGACGCCGACCTGCTCCTCATGGACGAGTCGTTCAGCGCGCTCGACCCGCTGATCCGCCGTGACATGCAGGACCAGCTGCTCCAGCTGCAGAAGACATTGAAGAAGACCATCGTCTTCATCACCCACGACCTCAACGAGGCCATGCGGCTCGGCGACCGCATCGCCGTCATGCGCGACGGCCGCATCGTCCAGACCGGCACCGCCGAGGACATCCTGCTGCGCCCCGCGAACGACTACGTCGCCTCCTTCATCCAGGACGTCGACCGCTCCCGCGTGCTCACCGCGAGCGCGCTCATGGACACCGGCGTCACCGCGGACGCCCCGCTGTGCGCGTGCGAGACCGCGACCCCCGACACGACGTTCGCCGAGCTGTGCGCGATCAGCACCCGGCTGACGCACCGCGTCTCGGTCGTGGACGAGGCCGGCCGGGTCGTCGGCGTCGTACCGCGCCGCCGGCTCCTCGGCTTCCTCGGCGACGAGAGCGCCGATCCCTCGCCCTGCGACAACCCCGAGGGGAAGGTGACCGCCCGTGCCTAGGCTGCGTCTCGGCGACTGGGTCGACTCCGGTGTCGACTGGCTCGTCGCCCACATGGGCTGGCTCTTCGACGCCGTCAAGGCCGTCGTGGAAGGCATGTACGACGGTGTGAACACCGTCCTGACCGCTCCCGAGCCCCTGCTGCTCGCGGGCATCCTCGCCGTGCTGGCGTGGTGGCTGCGCGGCCTCGTCGCGGGCGTCCTCGCCTTCGCCGGGTTCGCGCTGATCGACTCGCTCGACCTGTGGGACCGGGCGATGTCCACGCTGGCCCTGGTGCTGGTCGCGACCGTCATCGCCCTGGTGATCTCGGTCCCGCTGGGCATCTGGGCGGCCCGCTCCCGGACGGTCGGCGCGGTGCTGCGGCCCGTCCTGGACCTGCTCCAGACGATGCCGTCGATGGTGCTGCTCATCCCAGCCATCCTGTTCTTCGGGCTGGGCACCGCCGCCGGTGTCATCGCCACCCTGATCTTCGCGCTGGCCCCCGGCGTCCGCATGACCGAGCTGGGCATCCGGCAGGTCGACGGCGAACTGGTGGAGGCCGCCGAGGCCTTCGGCACCTCACCCCGCGACACCCTGCTGCGCGTGCAGCTGCCGCTGGCCCTGCCCACGATCATGGCGGGCATCAACCAGGTCATCATGCTGAGCCTGTCGATGGTCGTCATCGCCGGCATGGTCGGCACCGGCGGCCTGGGCGGCGCGGTCAACGAGGCCATCGGCCAGCTCGACATCGGCTTCGGCTTCGAGGCGGGCGTCGGCATCGTCGTCCTCGCCATCTACCTGGACCGCATCACCGGCGCGCTCGGCACGCGGATCTCGCCGCTCGGCCGCCGCAGCGCCGCCAAGGCCCGCGCGACCGGCACCCGCACGGCGTGGAACCACCGGCCGCGCCCGGTCGTCGCCGTCGCCGGCGTCGCCGTGCTGGCCCTCGTCGCGGGCGGCATGGGCGTCTTCCGCCCCTCCTCCGGCACCACCGAGGCCTCCGCCACGAACATCGGCGAGGGACAGAAGATCAAGCTCGGCTACATCCCCTGGGACGAGGGCATCGCCTCCACGTTCCTGTGGAAGGAACTGCTGGAACGGCGTGGCTTCGACGTCACGACCACCCAGTACGCCGCCGGTCCCCTGTACACCGGTCTCGCCACGGGGCAGATCGACTTCCAGACCGACTCCTGGCTGCCCGTCACGCACGAGGAGTACTGGAAGAAGTACGGCGACAGGCTCGACGACCTGGGCTCCTGGTACGGCCCGACCTCGCTGGAGCTCTCCGTCCCCTCGTACATGAAGGACGTGAAGTCGCTGGCGGACCTGAAGAACAAGTCCGCCGACTTCAAGGGCAAGATCGTCGGCATCGAGCCGAGCGCCGGGATGATGGGCCTGCTCAAGGACAAGGTCCTCAAGGCGTACGGCCTTGAGGGCTCGTACGACGTCGTGGACGGCTCCACGCCCGCGATGCTCGCCGAGCTGAAGCGTGCGTACGCCAAGAAGGAGCCCATCGTCGTCACGCTCTGGTCGCCGCACTGGGCGTACAGCGACTACGACCTGAGGAAGCTCGAGGACCCCAAGGGCGCCTGGGGCACCGGCGACGAGGTGCACACCCTCTCCCGCAAGGGCTTCGCCGACGACAACCCCGAGGTCGGCGCGTGGCTGAAGGACTTCTCCATGACGGAGAAGCAGCTCACCGGCCTGGAGTCGGAGATCACCAAGGCCGGCAAGGGCAAGGAGCAGGACGCCGTGCGCGCCTGGCTGGACCGCAACCCCGGGCTGGTCGACAAGTGGGCCCCGGTCGCCGGATCGGAGCACAAGAGCCAGGCGGCCGGGTGACCTGACGGACCCGACCGCCGCCCCCCGAGGGGTGGGTCACGCCGTACGTTCTTCCCCTCCGTACGGCGCGCCCACCCCTCGGGGTTCTCCGTCTTCGGAGCGGCGGCCCCGCTACGAGAAGGATCCGGCCAACCACGCACGGCGACCTCCGGTGCCCGGCCCGGTGCGTGGATCGCCCGTGCGGCGGGCCGGCCTCGGCGTCGGGCGCGCGGCCCCGCCCGGCACCAGGAGCAGGGCCGCCGGTTGCCGGCGTCGCGGGAACACCGGGGAGGGCGGGGGCATTGAACAAGGCAGCGGGGCATGGCCGACCGAACCGTACGCCCGGGCCCGCAGGGCGTTCGGCGGCCGGTCGTGCTGGCGCGATCCGGCGGGTCGCGCACCCCCTGATGTGTCGTCGATGTGACGGCCGCATGAAACGGTTTGCCGAACCTGCGTAGGGTGCAGAGAACCCAGCAGAAGGTGGGCGCCGGACGACCGGCGCGCGGCGGACGGACCGGCGGGCGAAGGAGGGAGCCGAAGCGATGGGCGACCACAAAGAGCAGCCCCTCCGGGTGGGCGCGGCGGTGCGCCGGCGCCGTCGTGCCCTGAACCTGACACTCGCCGTCGTGGCCGGGCGCAGCGGCCTGTCCGTGCCCTTCCTGAGTCAGGTGGAGAACGACCGGGCGCGGCCCAGCCAGAGCTCCCTGGAGAAGGTCGCCGACGCGCTGCGCACGACCGCCGTGGAACTGCTCGCCGCCGCCGACCCGGCGTGCAGCGTCGACGTGGTCCGCGCCGACACCCCCGATCTGGCGCCGGAGCCGCGGACCCGGTCCCTGGTGCGCGGCCACCACCAGATGCACGCCTCCGAGTACACCGGCGACCATGACGCGGGCCGCGAACTCCAGCATCGCAACGACCAGTTGCTGTACGTCGCCGACGGCGCGGTCGAGATCGAGGCCGAGGGCCGCGCCTACCGCCTGGGCCGCGGCGACACGCTGTACCTGACCGGCGGGGTGCGCCACCGGTGGCGGGCGACGGTGCCGGAGACCCGGATCGTCGTCGTCGCCGTGGCCGAGCACATCGAGGCGGTCCGGGACCGGCCGCGCCGCTGATGCGCGTCGTCTCCTTGGTGCCGTCGCTGACGGAGGCCGTCGCCGTGTCGGCGCCCGGCGTCCTCGTCGGCGCCACCGACTGGTGCACCCACCCCCGCGAGCTGGACGTCGCCCGGATCGGCGGCACCAAGAACCCCGCGCTCGACCGGATCACCGCCCTCGCCCCCGACCTGGTGGTCGCCAACGAGGAGGAGAACCGCGCCGCCGACCTGGAGGCGCTGCGCGCCGCGGGCGTCGACGTCCTGCTGACCGAGGTGCGGGACGTGCCCGCGTCCTTCCGCGAGCTGACGCGGGTGCTGGACGCGTGCGGGGTGCGGACACGCCCGCGCTGGCTGGACGAGGCGGAGGCCGCCTGGGCGTCCCCGCCCCGGCCGCCGCGCCGGGTGACGGCCGTGGTGCCGGTGTGGCGGCGGCCCTGGATGGTGCTGGGCCGCGACACCTTCGCCGGGGACGTCCTCGCCCGCCTCGGCGTCGGCCATCTGTACGCCGGCGACCCGGACCGCTACCCGCGCGTCCCGCTGGACGGCCTGCGCGCGGCGGCCCCCGACATCGTCGTCCTCCCCGACGAGCCGTACCGCTTCACGGCCGGCGACGGACCCGAGGCGTTCGCCCCGCTGCCCTGCGCCCTCGTCAGCGGACGGCACCTGACGTGGTACGGACCGTCACTGGCCGAGGCGCCACGGGTGCTGTCCGGGGCGCTGCGAGCAGCGCTCCGCTGAGCAGCCCGCGCGCGGTGCGCACGGCGGCGACGGTCCACGCGGCGACCAGCAGGCCGTACAGGCCCACGGCGAGCCCGTCGTAGACGAACAGCCCGGTGTGCCGGGCGAGCGCCGCGGCGCCCGTCACACAGGTGCCGACCGGGAAGGTGAACGCCCACCAGGTCATCGCGAAGCCCATGCCGTGCCGCCGGGCGCGCACGACGTGCGCGGCGGCCAGCCCCAGCCACAGCAGCGCGAAACCCATCACGGGCACGCCGTAGAGCACGGCGAGCACGCCGAAGCCCTCGCCGTACGGGGCGGGCAGCGCGCCCGGGGCGGCGTCCGCGAAGGCGCCGACGGCGGTCGTCGACTGCCCGAGCGGGCCCAGCACCAGGAACAGCGACGGCGTCAGCGCGAGCGGCAGCGGACCGCCCGTGATGAGCCGGGCGAACACGAGCGGCAGCATCAGCGAGGTGGCGAGCAGACTCAGCCCGAACATCGCCACGCAGCCCAGCAGCAGCGTCCGGCGGGCCTGACCCGGCGGCAGATGCGTCACGAGGAGCGGGCCGGTGGCCGCCGCCACCATGGGCGCGACCAGCGGCAGCAGCCACACGGGCGTCGCCTGCGCCGCGTCGGCCCGGTGCCGGACGGCCATCAGGTAGGGGACGGCGACGGCCGCCGCCAGCCCGGTCGCCGTCCCGGCGGTGAACAGGACCGTGTCCACGGCGAGCGCGGCCGCGTCGCCGATCCAGTCGCGGCCGGCGGTCAGGGCACCGCCGCCGACGGCGAGCAGGGCCATCGACAGGCAGCCGTAGAACGGGGCCACCGCCGGGTCGAGGAGATGGGCGCGGGCCTGGTCGCGGTGGTGGGCCCAGTGCAGGGCGCGGGCGGCGAGCAGGGCGAGGAGCAGCAGCAGCGACAGCGCCCAGACGGCCGCGCAGACGGTGCGCAGGCCCGGGACGCGGGGCACGGGCAGCGCCGCGCCCGCGGTGGCGACGGCGGCGGTGCCCATGACGGCGGCGTACCAGTGAGGTCCGAGGTGACGGACGGCGGTGACCATGACCCCAGCGTCGGGGCGTTCCGCGCCGCCCACCAGGGAGTCTCCTCCTATGGCGACATAAACTGACCTTATGAGCGAGCAGGCGGGGGAGACGTACCGCGCCGGGTCCGTGGCGCACCGCGTCCCCGACCTGGGCGCGATGGAACTGCTGCTGGCGGTGGCGCGGCTGGGCAGTCTGGGCGGGGCGGCACGCGAGCTGGGCATCACGCAGCCGGCGGCGAGCAGCCGGATCCGCTCCATGGAACGGCAGTTGGGGGTCGCGCTCGTGGACCGGTCACCGCGCGGCTCGCGGCTGACCGACGCCGGGGCGCTGGTGACGGACTGGGCGCGGCGGGTCGTGGAGGCGGCGCAGGCGTTCGACGCCGGTGCGCAGGCGCTGCGGGTACGGCGGGACTCGCGGCTGCGGGTCGCCGCGAGCATGACCATCGCGGAGTACCTGCTGCCGGGCTGGCTGCTCGCCCTGCGCGCCCAGCGGCCGGACACGGCGGTGTCGCTGCACGCCGGGAACTCGGCGGCCGTCGCGGAACGCCTGCTGGCCGACGAGGCGGATTTGGGGTTCGTCGAGGGGCTGACCGTGCCGACCGGGCTGGACTCGGTGGTCATCGCCCACGACAACCTGATCGTGGTGACCGCGCCCGGGCACGCCTGGTCGCGCCGGCGCCGGCCGCTGGACGCGGCGGAGCTGGCGGCGACGCCTTTGATCCTGCGGGAGAAGGGCTCGGGCACCCGGCAGGTCCTGGACGCGGCGCTGGGCGGCCTGGCCCGGCCGCTGATCGAACTGTCCTCCACGACGGCGGTCAAGGCCGCCGCCGTCAGCGGCGCCGGCCCCGCGGTCCTCAGCGAACTCGCCGTGGGGGAGGAACTGTCCATGCGCCGCCTGGTCGGCATCCCCCTCGCAGGCGTCTCCCTGGCCCGCGACCTCCGGGCGGTCTGGCCGACAGGCCACCGCCCGGTGGGCCCGGCGCGGGAGCTGCTGTCGCTCACGCGGGGGTGAGGGGGGCTCCGCCGGGCGGCCGTCGCCCGTGCCCCCCGCGTCAGCCGCCCGCCGCCTCCACCAGAGCCCGCATCACCCGTACGTCGTCCCCCATCTCCGGATGCCACTGCACGCCCAGGACCCAGGAGTGCGACGGCAGTTCCAGTGCCTCCACCGTGCCGTCGGCCGCGTGGGCCGCGGGGATCAGGCCCGTGCCCAGGCGGTCGACGGCCTGGTGGTGGTAGGTCGGGACGGTCGTCTCCTCCGGGACGGCGGCGGCGTACAGGGTCCCCGGCACCGGCTTGACGGGGTGGCCGCCGAAGACGCCGACGACCTCCGCGTGCCCGTCGAGGTGCTGGACGAGCGTCCCGCCGAGGGCGACGTTCAGCAGCTGCATGCCCCGGCAGATCCCGAGCAGCGGGACACCCGCCGCCAGGGCCGCGTCGATCAGGGCCAGCTCCCACACGTCCCGGTCCGGCGCCGGCGGGCCCGTGCGGGGGTCGCGCTCGGCGCCGTAGCGGACCGGGTCGACGTCCGGGCCGCCCGCGACGACCAGCCCGTCCAGCCTGGCGACGGCGGCCGCCGCGTGCTCCGGGTCGTCCGGCGGCAGCATCACGGCCAGGCCGCCCGCCCGCTGCACCAGCCGCGGGTAGCCCACCGGCAGCAGGGCCGCCTCCAGCTCCCACACGCCCCAGCGCGCCCCCGCCTCCAGATAGGTGCTGACCCCGATCAACGGCCTGCTCACGACCGCTCCTTCCCGCTGTGCTCAGTCCCGCGTCAACTCTGCCTCGGCCGCCGCCAGCGCCGCGAACTCCTCCTCCGGTGCCTTCGCCACCAGATGCCTGCGGCTGTACAGCCCGAAGTAGGCCACCGCCACGGCGTACACCGCGAGCGCGATGAACGCGGCCGTCACGTCCACCAGGAACGTCGCCACCAGCGCCGCGCACGCCAGGACCAGCGCGACGGACGAAGTCAGCACCCCGCCCGGCGTCCGGTACGGCCGCGGCAGCTCCGGCTCGCGGCGGCGCAGCACGATGTGCGACAGGGACATCAGCGCGTAGGAGATCGTCGCGCCGAAGACGGCGATGTTCAGCATCCGGGCGCCGTTGCCGGACGCCGCGGCGAGCAGGAAGCCGATGCCGCCGGGCACGATCAGGCCCAGGTAGGGCGCCTTGCGGCGGCTGGTCAGGGACAGGAACCGGGGCAGGTAGCCGGCGCGGGACAGCGCGAACAGCTGCCGGGAGCCCGCGTAGATCAGGGAGAAGAAGGACGCCACCAGCCCGGCCAGGCCCGCGTAGTTGACGACGCGGCTCAGCACGGTCGCCTCGCCGTCCGGCTGGAGGGCCTCGACGAGCGGGTTGCCCGCGTCCTGGATCGCGGACGAGCCGCGCGCCCCGGCCGCCGCAAAGAAGGTCACCACGGCCAGGACCACGAGCACGCCCATCGACCAGCGGATCGCGCGCGGCAGCGTCCGCGCCGGCTCCCTGGTCTCCTCCGCGGCCAGCGGCACGCCCTCCACGCCGAGGAAGAACCACATGCCGAACGGGAACGCCGCCCAGATCCCGAGCAGACCGAACGGCAGCCAGGAACTCGACCCGGCGGCCGACGTGTCCACCGGGATGTCGTCCAGCGCGCCGAAGGAGAAGTCGGGCAGCGCCGACAGGGCGAACACGATGAGGGCCGCGACCGCGATGCCGGTGACGACGAAGCTGAACCGCAGCGCCTCGCCGACGCCCCACAGATGGATGCCGAGGAAGATCGCGAAGCACACCAGGTACAGCGGCCAGCCCGACTCCAGGCCGAACAGGCCGAGCGACTCGACGTAGTCGCCGATGAAGATGACGATGGCGGCGGGCGCGAGGACGTACTCGATGAGGATGGCCGTACCCGTGAGGAAGCCGCCCCACGGGCCGAGCGCCCGCCGGGCGAAGCCGTAGCCGCCGCCGGCCGTCGGCAGGATCGAGGACAGCTCGGCGAGCGCGAACACCATGCACGCGTACATGGCGCCCATGAGCACCATGGCGATCGCCAGGCCGCCGAAGCCGCCCTCCGCCAGGCCGAAGTTCCAGCCGGAGTAGTCACCGGAGACGACGTAGGCGACGCCGAGACCGGTCAGCAGCACCCAGCCGGCGCTGCCGCGGCGCAGCGCTCTGCGGCTGAGATAGTCGTCCGCCTCCGCGGCGGACGGGGTGTCGGTGGATTCCTGGGACATGTGCGGACTCCCCACGGGGCGACGGGCACGGGCTGTTCCGGGCACGGTGGGGTCGACGACCGGGCTCCGGCGCAATGGAATGGATCCATACCTTTGCGGTCGCCGTCCGGGGAAGGCAAGCCCCGTGCGTTAATCGCCCGTAAAACCTTCCCCGGCCGCCCCGGGTCACGCCCCGACCCCCGGCCCCCCCCGTCCCGCGCCTCTCAGCCGAGGAAGCCGCGCAGCAGCGCCGCCGTGCCCGCGCAGTGCTCGCGCATGATCTCCCGGGCCTCCTCGGCGTCGCCCTCGATCACGGCCTCCACCAGCGCGGTGTGCTGACGCTGCGAGTGCTCCAGGTTGCGCACCAGCAGCGGGATGCAGTCCAGCAGTTCGTTGACGCTCGCGCGGACCGCCGCGTACTGCGCGGTCAGCGTGGGGGAGCCGGACAGCTCGGCCAGCGTCAGATGCAGCAGCGTGTCCAGCCGCCGGTACTCGCCCAGCGGCGCGTCGTGCGTGCGGGCCAGCGCCTCGCGCAGCCGCTGCGCCTGCTTCCCGTCCAGCCCGTGCGCGGCGCACAGCCCGGCCGCGCCCACCTCCAGGACCTCACGGAAGCGCAGCGCGTCCTCCACGTCGACGTCCTTCAGCCGGCGCCGCAGCTCCTCCTCGCCGGGCGTCTCGGTGCGGGGCAGCACGAAGGTGCCGCCGTAGCGTCCGCGCCGCGACTCGACCAGCCCCTGGTCCTGGAGGACCTTCAGCACCTCGCGCAGCGTCACCCGGCTGATCCCCAGCCGCTCGGCCAGCTCCCGCTCCGCCGGCAGCCGCTCCCCGCCCGGCACCAGGCCGAGGCGGACGACCTGGAGGATCTGCTCCAGGGCCTCCTCGAAGCCGTTGCCGGCCCGCACCGGCCGCAGGACCGACGTCAGCCGGTCGGCGGCCCCGGGCGCCCCGTGCCCCGTGTCCGTCCGCGACATGTCACCGGACCCCCTTCCCAATCAATGGTCCTGCGCAATACCTTATGGCTCCCGGCTGACCGAAGTAGCCGAATGGAGGCTCTCCCGTGGCAGACCGCACACCCCCGCTGAGCGTCGAGGAGCTGCGCGCCCTCGTCGCCGGCGGTGAGATCGACACTGTCGTCCTGGCCTTCCCCGACATGCAAGGCCGGCTCCAGGGCAAGCGGTTCGCCGCCCGCTTCTTCCTCGACGAGGTCCTGCACCACGGCACCGAGGGCTGCAACTACCTGCTCGCCGTGGACACCGAGATGAACACCGTCGACGGCTACGCCATGTCCTCCTGGGACCGCGGCTACGGCGACTTCGCCATGCACCCCGACCTCACCACCCTGCGCCGCGTCCCCTGGAACGCCGGCACCGCGATGCTCATCGCCGACCTCGCGTGGGAGGACGGCGCACCCGTCGCCGCCGCGCCCCGCCAGATCCTCCGCCGCCAGCTGGAGCGCCTCGCCGAGCACGGCTACACGGCGAACGCCGGCACCGAGCTGGAGTTCATCGTCTTCAAGGACACCTACGAGCAGGCGTGGGACGCCGGCTACCGGGGCCTCACCCCGGCGAACCAGTACAACATCGACTACTCGGTGCTGGGCACCGGCCGTATCGAGCCCCTGCTGCGCCGCATCCGCAACGAGATGGCCGCCGCCGGACTCACCGTGGAGTCCGCGAAGGGCGAGTGCAACCCCGGCCAGCACGAGATCGTCTTCCGGTACGACGAGGCCCTGGTCACCTGCGACCAGCACGCCGTCTACAAGACCGGCGCCAAGGAGATCGCCGCCCAGGAGGGCGTCTCGATCACCTTCATGGCCAAGTACAACGAGCGCGAGGGCAACTCCTGCCACATCCACCTCTCGCTCGCCGACACCGACGGCGAGAGCGTCATGGCCGGGCCCGACGGCATGTCCGAGGTCATGCGTTATTTCCTGGCCGGCCAGCTCGCCGCCCTGCGCGACTTCTCCCTGCTGTACGCACCCAACATCAACTCCTACAAGCGGTTCGCCGCGGGCTCGTTCGCGCCGACCGCCGTCGCCTGGGGCCGCGACAACCGCACCTGCGCCCTGCGCGTCGTCGGCCACGGCCGCTCGCTGCGCTTCGAGAACCGGCTCCCCGGCGGCGACGTCAACCCGCACCTCGCCGTCGCCGGACTCGTCGCCGCCGGCCTGTACGGCATCGAGCAGAAGCTGGAACTGCCCGAGCCCTGCCCCGGCAACGCCTACACCGCCGACTACGAGCACGTCCCCACCACGCTGCGCGAGGCCGCCGAACTCTGGGAGAACAGCCCCATCGCCAAGGCCGCCTTCGGCGACGAGGTCGTCGCCCACTACCGCAACATGGCGCGCGTCGAACTCGACGCCTTCGACGCCGCGGTGACCGACTGGGAGCTGCGCCGCTCCTTCGAACGCATGTGAGGCCCTTCTTGTCGTCCGAGCACCTTCTGGAAGTACTGAACCCCGCGACCGAGGAGGTCGTCGCCGCCGTCCCCGGGGCGAGCCCCGCCGACGTCGACGCGGCCGTGACCCGCGCCGCCGGGGCACAGCGGATCTGGGCCGCCCTGCCCCCCGCGGACCGCGCCCGGCTGCTGCGCCGCTTCGCGGTCGCCGTCGACGAGCACCTGGAAGAACTCGCCCGCCTGGAGGTCCGCGAGGCCGGCCACCTCGTCGGCAACGCCCGCTGGGAGGCCGGCAACGTCCGTGACCTGCTCGACTACGCGGCCGGGGGAGTGGAGCGGCTCACCGGCCGGCAGATCCCGGTACCCGGTGGCCTGAACGTCACGATCCTCGAACCGCTCGGCGTCGTCGGCGTGATCGCGCCCTGGAACTTCCCCATGCCGATCGCCGCCTGGGGCACCGCACCGGCCCTCGCGGCCGGCAACGCCGTCCTCCTCAAGCCCGCCGAGACCACCCCGCTCACCGCGCTGCGCCTCGCCGAACTCGCCCTGGGGGCCGGGCTCCCCGAGCACCTCTTCCAGGTCCTGCCCGGCCGCGGCGACATCACGGGAGACGCCCTGGTCCGGCACCCCGGAGTCGCCAAGATCGTCTTCACCGGCTCCACCCGGACCGGGACGCGCGTCGCGGCCCTCGGCGCCGAGCAGGTCAAGCCCGTCACCCTCGAACTCGGCGGCAAGAGCCCCAACATCGTCTTCGCCGACGCCGACCTGGAGACGGCCGTCGACCCCTTCTCCTTCCTGGACAACGCCGGCCAGGACTGCTGCGCCCGAACCCGCGTCCTGGTCCAGGAGTCCGTCTACGACGAGGTCCGCGAGCATCTCGCCGAGGCGCTGGCCGCCGTGGTGGTGGGTGACCCGGCCGACGAGAAGACCCGGATGGGGCCGCTGATCTCCCGGCAGCACCTCGACCGCGTGCGCGGCTTCGTGCCGGACGACGCCCCGGCCCTGCGCGGCAGCGCGCCCGAGGGCCCGGGCTTCTGGTTCCCGCCCACGGTCCTCACCGGGGAGAGCCCCGACTCGGCCGCCGCCTGCGAGGAGATCTTCGGCCCCGTCGCCGTCCTGCTGCCCTTCACGGACGAGCAGGACGCGATCCGCCTCGCCAACGGCACCCCCTACGGCCTCTCCGGCTCCATCTGGACCCGGGACCTCGGCCGCGCCCTGCGCGTCGCGCAGGCCGTCCGCGCCGGCAACCTGTCCGTCAACTCCCACTCCAGCGTCCGCTACTGGACCCCGTTCGGCGGGTTCAAGCAGTCCGGCGTCGGCCGTGAACTCGGACCGGACGCCCTGACCGCCTTCACCGAGACCAAGAACGTCTTCATCAGCACGGAGGGCCCCGCACAGTGACCGAAGCAATCGTGTGCCGTCGCCTCGTCGGCCGGACGGCCGTCATCACCGGAGCCGGCAGCGGCATCGGCCTCGCCACCGCCCGCCGGCTCGCCTCCGAAGGGGCGCGCGTCGTCTGCGGCGACGTCGACGAGCAGCGCGGCAAGGCCGCCGCCGAGGAGGTCGGCGGGACGTTCGTGAAGGTCGACGTCACCGACGCCGAGCAGGTCGAGGCGCTGTTCAAGGCCGCGTACGACACCTACGGCAGCGTCGACATCGCCTTCAACAACGCCGGTATCTCACCGCCCGACGACGACTCCATCCTGGAGACCGGCCTGGAGGCGTGGAAGCGGGTCCAGGAGGTCAACCTCACCTCCGTCTACCTGTGCTGCAAGGCCGCCATCCCCTACATGCGGCGGCAGGGCAGGGGCTCCATCATCAACACGGCGTCCTTCGTGGCCCGCATGGGCGCCGCCACCTCCCAGATCTCCTACACGGCTTCCAAGGGCGGTGTCCTCGCCATGTCCCGGGAGCTGGGTGTGCAGTTCGCGCGAGAAGGCATCCGGGTCAACGCCCTGTGCCCCGGGCCGGTCAACACCCCGCTGCTGCAGAAGCTGTTCGCCAAGGACCCCGAGCGGGCCGCCCGGCGCCTCGTCCACATCCCGGTCGGCCGGTTCGCCGAGGCCGAGGAGATCGCCGCCGCCGTCGCGTTCCTGGCCAGCGACGACTCGTCCTTCGTGAACGCCACCGACTTCCTGGTCGACGGCGGGATCTCCGGGGCGTACGTCACCCCGCTGTAGCCGCGCGCCCCACCCGGTCACAGGAACGTGTGGCCCTCGCCCCGGTACGTCGGCACGGTCTCCGTCACCGTGTCGCCCTGGACGAGGTGCAGCGCGTCGAACCGCTCGCACAGCTCCCCGGCCTTGGCGTGCCGGAACCACACCTTGTCGCCGATCAGCAGGTCGTCGGCCGGGGAGCCGAGCAGCGGGGTCTGCACCTCGCCGGGACCCTCCTGCGGGTCGTAGCGCAGGCCCTCGGGCAGATACGGCACCGGCAGCCGGTCCGGGCCCGCGACGCCGGACGCGGGGTAGCCGCCGCCCAGCACGGTCACCACGCCGACGCCGGGCCGGCGCACCACCGGCTGCGCGAACAGCGCGGCCGGACGCCCGCTGAAGGACGTGTAGTTGTCGAACAGCCGCGGCACGTACAGCCCGGACCCGGCGCCGATCTCGGTGACGCACTCCTCGGCGGCGGTGTACTGCACGCTGCCCGTCCCGCCGCCGTTGACGAACCGCAGCTCCGGCACCACGGCCCGGACGGCCCGCACCACCGCGGCCCGCCGCTCCGCCAGCTCACGGCGGGCCGTGGCCTGCATCAGCCGCACGGCACGCGAGCGCAGCGGACGCCCCGGCACGGAGTCCCCGACCCCGGCGACATGCCCCTCGTACGCCATGATCCCGACCACCTCGAAGCCCGGCCGGCGGGCCACCGCGCGGGCCATGTCGGCGACCTGGGCGGGGGAGTGCAGCGGCGACCTGCGGGCACCGACCCGCACCCGGCCGCCGAACAGCCGCAGCGAGGTGTCCAACTCCAGGCACACCCGCACCACTTCACGGCCGCCCGAGCGGGACTCGTCGATCAGCCGCAGCTGCGCCGGGTCGTCGATCATCACGGTGACCGCCGCCGCGAGCTTGGGATCACTGGTCAGCTCGGCGAAGCGGGCCCGGTCGGCGGACGGATAGGCCAGCAGGACGTCGTCGAAACCGGACCGAGCCAGCCACAGGGACTCGGCGAGGGTGAACGACATGATCCCCGCGAAGCCGTCCCTCGCGAGGACGCGTTCGAGCAGCGCCCGGCAGCGCACGGACTTGCTCGCGACCCGGATCGGCTTGCCGCCGGCCCGGCGGAGCATGTCGTCCGCGTTGGCGTCGAAGGCGTCCAGATCCACGATCGCGAGAGGGGCGTCGAGATGGGCGGTGGCCCGGTCGTAACGGGCCCGGTCGGCGGCGCGCGCAGTCATGAACGAAGCCTGCCAGACCGGATTACCGCAGGGTAGGGGGACGTTCCGGGCAGATGCACACGGGGTCGTGGACTGGTTCCCTCTCGCCCGGCATCAACCCGTAGAGTGACGCGCACGCAAGGGGAACGCCACCGGTAGCGCACCGCGCCGGGATGACGCTCCCCGGGTGCGGGTATGCGTGCCTGGTCGGGACGGTCCACCGGGCGGACCGGCACCGGGGACGGCCCGTGGACGAGGACGGGCCCGGACACGAGGAAACGGGGGGTGCATGAGCACGGAAGCGCGCCGCGCCCCCATCCCACCACGCCCCACCACCCCGCCACCCCCGGCGACCCCGCCCCGGCCCACGGAGCCCCCGGCCCCGTCGGACGACACCTCGCCGCCCGCCGACAGCACCCCACCCCCGCCCCCGGCCTCGGCCCGCTTCCCGGACACCCCTCCACCGCCCCCTCGGAGCGCGCTCCAGCAGCCCTCGACGACGACGGGCACGCCGTCGCCCGCCGGCCCCGAGCGCCGGGACGCGACACCGACCGCCGGCTACCCGAGTGCGCCCGCGCAGTCTCCGTCCGCCTCCGGCACCGGTACGCCGTCGCCTGCCGGTTCGGAGCGCCGGGACGGCAGTGGGGCGACCGCCTACCCGAGCACGGCCGCCCGCCGGGATGCTTCGTCGGCCAGTGGCTACCCGAGTGCGCCCGCGCAGTCTCCGTCCGCTTCCGGCACGCCGTCGCCTGCCGTTTCGGAGCGCCGGGACGGCAGTGGGGCGACCGCCTACCCGAGCACGGCCGCCCGCCGGGAGGCCTCGCGGACCGCCGGGTACCGGGGCGCGCCTGCGCAGGGCCCGTCCGGTGCGTCCCGCCGTAGTGACGGTGTTCCGTTGCCCGCCGAGGCCACGGGCCGGGACGCGTCGACCGCCGGCGCGCCCGCGCAGCCCGCGGGACCCGGGGCCCACATCCCCTCGCCCGCCGAGACCGACCGCCGGGGCGGCAGTGCGGCGAGCGGCTACCGGGGCCCGGCAGCCCGCAGGGACGCTTCCCCGACCGCCGGATACCGAAGCGCGCCCGCGCAGACCCCGCCCGGCACCCCCCGCCGTGGCGCCGATACGACGCCTGCCGGGCCCGTCCGCCGGGACGCCTCGCCGGCCGGCGGCTATCGGAGCGCGCCCGCCCGACCGGACGCTCCGTCCGTGCCCGCCCCTCCCACCACGCCACCCCCCGCCCCCGGTGACGCCCCCCGCCCCCCGGCGCCCCGGCAGCCCGAGTCGGCCGTCCGGCCTCGTCGCGCACCCGCCGAGACGTCCGCCGAGACCACCTTCCGGCTCCGGCCCGTGCCCGCCGAGCCGGCCGCCGGAGGCACCCGCCCCGTCCCCCCGCCGCCGCGCACCCCCTCGGCCTCGACCGGGGCGTTCGCGCCCGACCCCTCGCTCTCCTGGAACGCGCCGACGCCGCCGCCCCCGGGCCGGCCCGTCGTGTCGTTCGGGGAGCCCGAGGGGTACGACGAGCGCGTCCGGCCCCGCCCCCTCGGGCTGCGGATCCGGCCCCGGATCGCCCTGGCCGCCGCCTGCGTCGTCCTCGGCCTCGGTCTCATCGGCGGCGCCCTGACCGGGAGCTGGCTGGTCGGTGAGCCCGGTGACGACGGAGCCCAGGGCACCTTCGCCGCGGCCGGGACCCTGTGGCACAGCATCCCCGTCGACCAGTTGTTCCCGCCCACCGTCGAGGGCAAGGGCGCCGGTCCCGGCGGCGCGGACCGGACCTGGACGCGGATCGCCGTGGCCCCCGACACCGGCTGCGCGAACGCCTTCGACCCGCTGCTGCGCAAGGCCCTCGCCCCGGCCGGCTGCCGCCGCCTGCTGCGCGCCACCTACATCGACGCCACCCAGAGCCATGTCACCACCGTCGGCCTGCTGTTCACCAAGGCCGACCCGGCGACCATGCGCGCGCTCGACGCCCGCTTCACCCGGGACGGCCTCGACCGCCGCGCCGACCTGGTCCCGCGCCCCTACGCCCCCAAGGGCACCCTGGCCGCCGGCTTCGGCGACGCGCAGCGGGCCGCCTGGACCGTCTCCGTGCTCACCGACGCGCCCGTCGTCGTCTACGCCGTCTCCGGCTGGGCCGACGACCGCGTGGTCGCCCGGCCCGAGCCCGCCGAGCAGGCCATGGGCTCCGGCGCCACCTCCGCCGTGGCGCAGGCCGGACTCGGCCACGAGGCGCGCGGCCTCGCCGACCGCGTCGAGCGCACCCTGCGCAGAAACGTCGGCCCGTCCGCGGAGCCGTCGTCATGACCGCCCCCGTGAACGAACCGGCGCCCACCGCCGTGACCAGAACCGTGAAGACCTTCCCGACCCGGCGCCCGACCCGCCGCACCGCCCCCCTCGCGGCACTGCTCGGCGCCTGCCTGGCCGTCCTGCCCGCCACCCCCGCGCACGCCGATTCCATACGGGCCCAGCAGTGGGCCCTGGAGGCCATGCACACCCAGGAGGCCTGGCGCACCACCAAGGGCGCGGGCGTCACCGTCGCCGTCCTCGACACCGGCGTCGAGAACGACCACCCCGACCTCAAGGGCAACGTCCTCACCGGCAAGGACATGGTCGGCTTCGGCGCCGAGCGCGGCGACCGCGCCTGGGCCCGGCACGGCACCGCGATGGCCGGCATCATCGCCGGTCACGGACACGGCGAGGGCAACGGCGACGGCGTCCTGGGCATCGCCCCGGAAGCCAAGATCCTCCCGGTGCGGGTCATCCTCGAGGACGGCGACCCGGCCCGCGCCAAGGCCCGCAACACCCGTGGCAACGCCCTCGCCGAGGGCATCCGCTGGGCCGCCGACCACGGCGCCGACGTCATCAACCTCTCGCTCGGCGACGACTCCAAGTCCGCCCACCCCGAGGCTGGCGAGGACGAGGCCGTCCAGTACGCGCTGCGCAAGGGCGCCGTCGTCGTCGCCTCGGCGGGCAACGGCGGTGAGAAGGGCGACCACATCTCCTACCCGGCCGCCTACCCGGGCGTCATCGCCGCGACCGCCGTCGACCGCTACGGCACCCGCGCCTCCTTCTCCACCCGCCGCTGGTACGCCACCGTCAGCGCGCCCGGCGACAAGGTCGTCATCGCCGACCCCGACCGCAAGTACTACGAGGGCTGGGGCACGAGCGCGGCGGCCGCCTTCGTCTCCGGTGCGGTCGCCCTGATCAAGGCCGCCCACCCGTCCCTCACCCCGGCCCAGGTCAAGAGGCTCCTGGAGGACACGGCCCGCAACGCCCCCGCCTCGGGCCGCGACGACTCCCGGGGCTACGGCTTCGTCGACCCGGCCGCGGCCCTCGCGAAGGCGGCCCGGATGAAGCCGCAGCAGCTGAAGCCGGTCGCGCACAGCGAGGAGTACTTCGGCGCGGGCCCCGACGCGGCCACCTCCGACGACGGCCCGGCCGGCTGGACGGCCTGGCTCGCGGGCGGCACCGGAGTCGTCCTCCTCGGCGCGGCCGTCGCGATCTGGCGCGGACGGCGCGGCCGGTTCGGCCTCCGGGCGTAGCGCTCACGCGGAACCGCCGCTCCCGGAGAACACCGACACCGCGGCCACCGCCGCCGCCTCCACCACGGAGATCCCGCGCGCCTGCGTCGTATGGCGGTCCGACAGCACGGCCACCAGCAGCTCACGGCCCCCGGCCGTCACCCGCCCGACGCTGTTGACGTCCCACAGCCCGGTGGCCGTCCGCGGCAGCCAGCCGTTCTTCAGCGCCCACCCGGAGCCGTCGGCCGCCGCCGACACACCCCAGCGCTGCCCTTCCGCGATCCGGCCCATCAGCGCCCGCACATACGCCCGCGATCCCGCGCCCAGCTCCGAGTCCTCCCCGAACACCTGCCGCAGCAGCCGCAGCTGGTCGGCGGCCGTGGTGCGGGTCAGCCCCCACAGCATGCCGTCGCCGCCCTCGGTCCCCGTCAGGCCGAACCGCCGGTTCGCGGCGTCGAGCCCCGCGGCCCCGCCGATCGCCCGCCACAGCCGGGACGCGGAGGCGTTGTCGCTGTGCTCGATCATCGCGGCCGCGTCCGCCCGTTCCGCGGCCGTCAGCCCCCGCCCCGCGTCCTGGGCGCGCAGCAGCAGCGCGCACAGGATGTCGACCTTGACGACGCTCGCCGTGTCGAAGGCGCCCTTTCCGTACGTGGCGCTCTCCCCGGACGCCAGGTCCAGCACCCCGACCGACAGCCGGGCCCCGTCCGGGACGTCGACCGCCCGCAGGGCACGCGCCAGCACCGCGTCGCGGTCCACCGTCGGCCGTGCCACCCGCTCCACCGCAGCCTCCTCACCCGCCGGCGGCGAGGCGGACCCGGACACCGGCGCGGACGACGACGATACGGTCCCGGCCGCCCGGTGCGTCCGGGACGTCCCGTAGACCGTGCCGCCGAGGACGACGACGGCGGCGAGGGCCCCGCACAGCAGCGGGCGGGAACGGCGGGGCGGGGAGGAGTCCATGGCCGCGATCGTGGGTGTCCCACCTGAGCGGGCCGTTAGCCGGAGGTCAGAGCCGTGTAAGAAAAGCGGGCACCGCCGGCCCGTGCGTCACACGAGGGTTTCCGGGCCCGCACAAGCGCAGCAGGATCCCCCCGATAGGGTCGGTGACCGTGGCGAACAAGAACATTCCCGACTCCCCCTTCCCCGACGACGACGGCTCCGCCGACCCCGCGCTGAGCGCCGCGCTCGCCGTCTGGGCCGAGGACCGCTCCGCCGAGGGCCCGGTCCTGGCGGCGCTCAGGGAGGCCCGGCTGCTCGTCCCGGTCGTGGCCGTGCTCGGCGAGGTGGAGGAGGACGAGAACGGGCTGCGCCGCGAGAAGACCAGCGACATGGCCGTCCCCACCCTGAAGGCCGGGAACCGCACCGCGCTGCCCGCGTTCACCTCCACCGAGTCCCTCGCCCGCTGGGACCCGGCCGCCCGCCCGGTCGCGGTGCCGCTGCGCTCGGCCCTGGAGGCCGCCGCGCACGAGAAGGCGGACACGATCGTCGTGGACCTGGCCGGTCCGGTGCCCTACGAGCTGACCGGGCGCTCCCTGCTGGCGCTGGCCGAGGGGCGGACGAGCACGGACCCGCTGGCCGACCCGGCCGTGCGGGACGCCGTCCGGGCCGTCGTGGCCGCCGAGCCCGGCGTCCTGCGCGCCCACCTCGGTCCGGGCCGGGCCGACGGCACCCTGGCCCTCGTCGTCGACGCGGCCGAGCCGGCGGAGGCGGCGCGGTCGGTCGCCGCGCGGCTGGCCGCCGACGAGACACTGAGGGCCCGCCTGGTGCGCGGCCTCGACCTGGCACTGCTGCCGGCCGGGACCACGCCTCCGGGCGAGCCCCTGTACGTACGCGGATGAGCTGAGGACGGAACGGCTCAGCCGTAGACGGCGCCGGTGTACTTCTCGCCCGGGCCCTGGCCCGGCTCGTCGGGGACGACGGACGCCTCGCGGAAGGCGAGCTGCAGCGACTTCAGGCCGTCGCGCAGCGGGGCGGCGTGGAAGGAGCTGATCTCGGTCGTGCTCGCGTCCAGCAGGCCGGCGAGGGCGTGGATCAGCTTGCGGGCCTCGTCGAGGTCCTTGTACTTGTCGCCCTCCTCGGTCAGACCGAGCTTCACGGCGGCCGCGCTCATCAGGTTGACCGCGACCGTCACGATCACCTCGACCGCCGGCACCTCGGCGATGTCGCGGGTCATGGCGTCGAAGTCGGTGGAGCCGGAGGTCTCGGGGCTGTCCGAGGGGGAGGTGTCACTCATGCCTCACACGATAGGCCCCGGTGCGGGCCGGTTCGCGCCGCCCCCGGGTTGCTGCTAACCTTGTGTAACGACCGGCTGGAGACTCATGTCACCAGCCCACAAGTGGAGGCTCCGATCTCCCACCTGACCGTCCCCCGGGACGGCGGGTCACCCCGGTCAGGCGGCCACCATCGTTCCGTACGGACGATGGAGCCGCCCGAATCGCGCCCTGCGGCATCGCGGCGGTGCTCCGGAAGTGTTTGGAGCCCCGCCTGTGATCGTCCGGGGCATTTTTTGTGCTTCGGCGCGGTTAGGTCTGTCTAACAGAGACATACGCGACGGTCCGCCAGACCGCCGTGTGGTGCTAACCGAGGAGGATCCATCAGCGCCGAGCCCCGCATCAACGACCGGATTCGCGTTCCCGAGGTGCGACTTGTCGGTCCCAGTGGCGAGCAGGTGGGCATCGTCCCGCTGGCCAAGGCACTGGAGCTTGCGCAGGAGTACGACCTGGACCTGGTCGAGGTCGCGGCGAACGCCCGTCCGCCCGTGTGCAAGCTCATGGACTACGGGAAGTTCAAGTACGAGTCGGCCATGAAGGCCCGTGAGGCGCGCAAGAACCAGGCGCACACGGTCATCAAGGAGATGAAGCTCCGGCCGAAGATCGACCCGCACGACTATGACACCAAGAAGGGTCACGTCGTCCGGTTCCTCAAGCAGGGCGACAAGGTCAAGATCACGATCATGTTCCGTGGTCGCGAGCAGTCCCGGCCCGAGCTGGGCTACCGACTGCTGCAGCGTCTCGCGGAGGACGTCCAGGACCTCGGTTTCGTCGAGTCGAACCCGAAGCAGGACGGCCGCAACATGATCATGGTTCTCGGTCCGCACAAGAAGAAGACCGAGGCGATGGCCGAGGCCCGCCAGGCGCAGGAAGCCCGCAAGGCGGACGCGAAGGCCAACCCCGGCAAGTCGCAGAACGCCGCGGACACCGAGAACGCCGTGGAGTCCGAGGCTCCTGCCGAGGCCTCCGCCGAGGCGTGATCCCGGGGGACACCGTCCCCAGGACATAACCGACAAACGAGCGACGCTCCACCGTGCCCGGTTTCATGACCGGGCACCGGAGCGCCACCCACGAGGAGAGAACGGCGCTATGCCGAAGAACAAGTCGCACAGCGGTGCCAGCAAGCGCTTCAAGGTCACCGGCTCCGGCAAGGTGCTCCGTGAGCGCGCCGGCAAGCGCCACCTGCTCGAGCACAAGTCGTCCCGTGTGACGCGTCGCCTCACCGGCAACGCCGAGATGGCCCCGGGCGACGCCGCGAAGATCAAGAAGCTTCTCGGCAAGTGACGTACGCGGCGCTCCGCCTGAGCGCCGTACGTCTGGACCGGGACCCCATCGATTCCGGGCCGTGTGAGTCCAACCGCGGCCCCGCTACAAGGAGTTAAACAAGTGGCACGCGTCAAGCGGGCAGTCAACGCCCACAAGAAGCGCCGGGCGATCCTCGAGCAGGCCTCCGGCTACCGCGGTCAGCGTTCGCGCCTGTACCGCAAGGCCAAGGAGCAGGTCACCCACTCGCTGGTCTACAACTACAACGACCGCAAGAAGCGCAAGGGTGACTTCCGCCAGCTGTGGATCCAGCGCATCAACGCCGCTGCCCGCGCGAACGGCATCACGTACAACCGCTTCATCCAGGGTCTGAAGGCCGCGAACGTCGAGGTCGACCGCAAGATCCTGGCCGAGCTGGCCGTCAACGACGCCAACGCGTTCGCCGCGCTCGTCGAGGTCGCCCAGAAGGCGCTCCCGAGCGACGTCAACGCCCCCAAGGCGGCGTGACGCCGCGCCGGCTCTGAGCTGACGCCGAAGGACCCGCAGGCTGCGAGCCTGCGGGTCCTTCGATTGCCCGCCCGGTTTGTTCGCGATCCCGTCGCAACCCGCGTCGAGACCCCGCAGAAGGTGATGGAACCCATGGCGCCCCCCGCCCCCGAGCCGATCTCCCCCCGTTCGCAGCGCGTGCTCGCCGCACGGCGCCTGGCGAAGCGGAACTTCCGGGGCAAGGAGCGGCTGTTCCTGGCCGAGGGGCCGCAGGCCGTGCGGGAGGCCGCCGCGTACGGCGACACGCTCGTCGAGCTGTTCGCCACCGTCGAGGCGGCCGAGCGGTACGCCGACATCATCGGCGAGGCACGGACCGCCGGCGCCCGGGTGCACCTGGCCGACGAGCAGGTCATCGCCGACATCTCCACCACGGTGACGCCCCAGGGGCTCGTCGGCGTCTGCCGGTTCGTCGACACCCCCTTCGAGGACATCCTCGCCGCCCGGCCCAAGCTGGTCGCCGTCCTCGCGCACGTCCGCGACCCCGGGAACGCCGGGACCGTGCTGCGCTGCGCCGACGCCGCGGGCGCCGAGGCCGTCGTCCTCACCGACGCCTCCGTCGACCTCTACAACCCCAAGGCCGTACGGGCCTCCGTCGGCTCCCTGTTCCATCTGCCGGTCGCCGTCGGCGTGCCGGTGGAGCGGGCCGTGGCCGGGCTCAAGGACGCCGGGGTGCGGGTCCTCGCCGCCGACGGCGCGGGCGACCGCGACCTCGACGCCGAGCTGGACGAGGACACCATGGGCGGGCCCACCGCCTGGGTGTTCGGCAACGAGGCATGGGGGCTCCCTGAGGAGACCCGCGCGCTGGCGGACGCCGTCGTGCGCGTCCCCATCCACGGAAAGGCCGAGAGCCTGAACCTCGCCACCGCCGCGGCCGTATGTCTCTACGCGTCGGCCCGTGCACAGCGCGCCTCCGGAGGGTGCCGCTCCGTCACCGAGAGCTAGTAGGGTGACCAGCTCGGGGGCCCCTCAGCCGTCGTGAGAGGTGGGGTACGGGGATGAGTGTCGGCACGAGCAGCGCACCGGGGGCACAACAGGTGCGGCCGCCTGCCGAGGACACCGCGGGGCTCGGCATCGACCCCGACGACCTGCCCGACGGCCTCGTCGTCGCCGACGAGCACGGGCAGGTGATCTGCTTCAACGCCGCCGCCGAACGCATCACCGCCGTCCCGGCCGCCACCGCGCTCGGGCAGCGCCTGGAGACGGCGCTGCCGCTGGAGGACCTGGAGGGCCGGCGCTGGTGGCAGCTGACCGACCCCTACGGCGGCCTCGCCATCCGCCGCAGGCAGCCCGAGCGCAATCTGCTGCTCCCCGGCGGCCGCGAGGTGCTGGTCGCCGTCCGCTACGTCCGCGCCGAGCCGGCCGGCCCCGTCCGCCGCGTCGTCGTCTCGCTGCGCGACACCGAGGCCCGCCGCCGCACCGAGCGCAGCCACGCCGAGCTGATCGCCACCGTCGCGCACGAGCTGCGCTCGCCGCTGACCTCCGTCAAGGGCTTCACCGCGACCCTGCTCGCCAAGTGGGAACGCTTCACCGACGACCAGAAGCGGCTCATGCTGGAGACCGTCGACGCCGACGCCGACCGGGTCACCCGGCTCATCGCCGAACTGCTCGACATCTCCCGGATCGACAGCGGCCGCCTCGAGGTGCGCCGCCAGCCCGTCGACATCGGCGCGGCCGTCGGACGGCACATCCAGGCGTACGTCGCCGCCGGGCAGCCCGCCGACCGGTTCCTGCTCCGCGTCGAGCAGCCGCTGCCCGCCCTGTGGGCCGACCCCGACAAGATCGACCAGGTGCTCAGCAACCTCATCGAAAATGCCGTGCGCCACGGCGACGGAACGGTCACCATCGACATCACGGCCTCGCCGTCCCCCCGCGAGGGAGAGGACACCGGCACGTCGGTCACCGTGAGCGACGAAGGCCCCGGCATCCCGGAGGAGTCCATGAACCGCGTCTTCACCCGCTTCTGGCGGGGCAGCAAGCGCGGCGGCACCGGCCTCGGGCTCTACATCGTCAAGGGCATCGTCGAAGCCCACGGCGGCACCATCACGGTCGGGCGCGCCCCCGGGGGCGGCGCCCGGTTCCGATTTACGTTGCCCGTGGCGGCACCGGCCTACCTCACCTGAGAGCCGGACCGGCCCCCACGGGCGCTTTCGCTCACCTCAACCCCGTTAGACTCGGCCTTTGGCACCTTTGTGTCCCCATGACCGAGACGAGATGTCCGCGAGTCGGTACGGGGCCATCCGCCAGCCAACGGAAGCACGGGAAGAGATGTCGGCACCGAACAAGTCGTACGACCCTGTCGAGGTCGAGGCACTGAAACCAGAAGAGATCGAGCGCATGCGGGACGAGGCGCTCGCCGCCTTCGCCGCCGCGGACTCCCTCGACGCGCTCCAGGAGGCCAAGACCGCCCACACCGGCGGCGCCTCCCCGCTGGCCCTCGCCAACCGCGAGATCGGCGCCCTGCCCCCGCACGCCAAGGCCGACGCAGGCAAGCGCGTGGGCCAGGCCCGCGGCGCCGTGAACAAGGCGCTCGCCGCCCGCCAGGCCGAGCTGGAGGCCGAGCGCGACCAGCGCGTGCTGGTCGAGGAGGCCGTGGACGTCACGCTGCCCCACGACCGCGTGCCGGCCGGCGCCCGCCATCCGCTCACCACCCTGTCGGAGCGCATCGAGGACATCTTCGTGGCCATGGGCTACGAGGTCGCCGAGGGCCCGCAGGTCGAGGCCGAGTGGTTCAACTTCGACGCCCTGAACATCGGCCCGGACCACCCGGCCCGCGGCGAGGCCGACACGTTCTTCGTGGAGGGCCCCGACGGCGGCGCCGACTCCGGCGTGGTGCTGCGCACCCACACCTCGCCCGTGCAGATCCGCTCCCTGCTCGACCGCGAGCTGCCGGTGTACGTGATCTGCCCCGGCCGCGTGTACCGCACCGACGAGCTGGACGCCACGCACACCCCGGTCTTCCACCAGGTCGAGCTGCTCGCCGTGGACGAGGGCCTGACGATGTCGGACCTCAAGGGCACCCTGGACCACATGGTCCAGTCGCTGTTCGGCGAGGGCATGAAGACCCGGCTGCGGCCGAACTTCTTCCCCTTCACCGAGCCGAGCGCCGAGATGGACATGCTCTGCTACGTCTGCAAGGGCGCGTCGGTGGGCAACCCCGACCGGCCCTGCCGCACCTGCTCGTCCGAGGGCTGGATCGAGCTCGGCGGCTGCGGCATGGTCAACCCGCGGGTGCTCACCGCCTGCGGCGTCGACCCGGAGAAGTACAGCGGCTTCGCCTTCGGGTTCGGCATCGAGCGGATGCTGATGTTCCGCCACAACGTCGAGGACATGCGAGACATGGTCGAGGGTGACGTCCGGTTCACCCGGCCGTTCGGGATGGAGATCTGATGCGGGTCCCGCTTTCTTGGCTGCGGGAGTACGTCGACCTGCCGGCCACCGAGACCGGCCGCGACGTGCAGGCCAAGCTCATTTCGGCCGGCCTGGAGGTCGAGACCGTCGAACAGCTCGGCGCCGACCTCAAGGGCCCGCTGGTCGTCGGTCAGGTGCTGACCATCGAGGAGCTGGAGGGCTTCAAGAAGCCGATCCGCTTCTGCACCGTCGACGTCGGCCAGGCCAACGGCACCGGTGAGCCCCAGGAGATCGTCTGCGGCGCCCGGAACTTCTCGGTCGGCGACAAGGTCGTCGTGGTCCTCCCCGGCGCCACCCTGCCGGGCGGCTTCTCGATCTCCGCGCGCAAGACGTACGGCAAGACCTCCCACGGCATGATCTGCTCCAGCGACGAGCTGGGCATGGGCGACGACGGCACCAAGGGCATCATCGTGCTGCCCCCGGAGACCGAGGTCGGCAAGGACGCCGTCGAGCTGCTCGAACTGGTCGACGAGGTCCTGGACATCGCCGTCACCGCCAACCGCGGCGACTGCCTGTCCATCCGCGGCGTCGCCCGCGAGACCGCCATCGCCTACGGCCTGCCGCTGCGCGACCCGGCGCTGCTCGACGTGCCCGGCCCGAACGCCTTCGGCTACCCCGTGAAGGTCTCGGACCCGCTCGGCTGCGACCGTTTCACCGCCCGCACCGTGACCGGTGTGAGCCCCGAGGCGCGCTCGCCGATCTGGCTCCAGCGCCGGCTGCAGAAGGTCGGCATGCGCCCGATCTCGCTCGCCGTCGACATCACCAACTACGTGATGATGGAGCTCGGCCAGCCGCTGCACGCCTACGACCGGGGCCGCGTCCAGGGCACCATCGGCGTGCGCCGGGCCGAGGAGGGCGAGAAGCTCGTCACCCTCGACGGCGTCGAGCGCACCCTCCACTCCGAGGACCTGGTCATCACCGACGAGCACGGCCCCATCGGCCTCGCCGGCGTGATGGGCGGCGCCAACACCGAGATCGCCGACCACGACGACCTCGAGAACGCCTCCACCGAGATCGTCATCGAGGCCGCCCACTTCGACCAGGTGTCGATCGCCCGCACGGCCCGCCGGCACAAGCTGTCCTCCGAGGCGTCCCGGCGCTTCGAGCGCGGCGTCGACCCGGCCGCCGCCGCGGCGGCCGCGCAGCGCACCGTCGACCTGCTGGTGCTGCTCGCGGGCGGCACCGCCGAGGCCGGTGTCACCGAGGTCGTCACGCCGTCCGCGCCGCACACCATCACGGCCCCCGCCGACCACCCCGACAAGGTCGCGGGCGTCGAGTACGGCCGCGAGACCGTCGTGCGCCGGCTGCAGCAGATCGGCTGCGACGTGTACGGGCAGGACGAGCTGATCGTCACCGTGCCGTCCTGGCGGCCCGACCTGCTGGAGCCGAACGACCTCGCCGAGGAGGTCATCCGGCTGGAGGGCTACGAGAACCTGCCCTCCACCCTGCCGAAGCCGCCGTCCGGCCGCGGTCTCACCGCCCGCCAGCGGCTGCACCGCCGGGTCGGCCGCGCGCTGGCCGGCGCCGGCTACGTCGAGGCGCCGAACTACCCGTTCGTCGGCGAGCAGATCTTCGACCAGCTCGGCCTGGAGGCCGACGACCCGGCCCGCCGTGTCGTCAGGCTGGTCAACCCGCTCAACGACGAGGAGCCCGCGCTGCGCACGTCGCTGCTTCCGGGCCTCCTCGCCGCGCTGCGGCGCAACGACGGACGCGGTACGCACGACCTCGCGCTGTTCGAGACCGGCCTGGTCTTCCAGCCGCGCGAAGGCCGGGCCGCCGCCGGGCACCTGCCCGTGGACCGGCGCCCGACCGACGAGGAACTGGCCGCGCTGGACGCCGTGCTGCCCGAGCAGCCCCGGCACGTGGCCGCCGTCCTCGCCGGTGCCCGCGAGCAGGCCGGCTGGTGGGGCCCCGGGCGTCCCGCCGGATGGGCCGACGCCGTCGAGGCCGCGCGCCTCGTCGCCCGTGAGGCGGGGGCCGCGTTGACGGTCCGCTCCGGGCAGTACGGGCCGTGGCACCCGGGCCGCTGCGCCGACCTGGTGATCACCGTGGACGGCGCGGAGCGGGTCATCGGTCACGCCGGTGAGCTGCACCCGCGGGTCCTGAAGGCCCTGCACCTGCCCGCGCGCACCTGCGCGATGGAGCTGGACCTGGACGCCCTGGAGCAGGTCGGCGACGACACGCCCCAGGCACCGAGCATCTCCACCTTCCCCGTCGCCACGCAGGACGTCGCCCTCGTCGTCGACAAGCCGGTCCCGGCCGCCGAGGTCGAGGCCGCGCTGCGCGAAGGCGCGGGCGAACTGCTGGAGGCCATCCGGCTGTTCGACGTGTACGAGAACGAGGAGCAGCTCGGCGACGGCAAGAAGTCGCTGGCGTACGCCCTGCGCTTCCGCGCGGGCGACCGGACGCTGACCGTGGACGAGGCGTCGGCCGCGCGGGACGCCGCGGTGGCCCTCGCGGGCGAGCGGACCGGAGCGGTGCTGCGCGGCTAGCCCCCGGGCGACTTCCTTGCGCCCCAGGTGGACGCCAGGGGGTCACCTCACCCGATAGGGTGATCTCCCCGGGCGATCTCGTCGTTCCAGGGCATCTGCCGACAGAATCGGACCGGCCTTTCGAGGCCGGTCCGATTCTGCGTCGTCAGGGCCTTTCCTGGGGGGCCATCGGCATGTTCCGCATCAAGGCTCGGCTTCCCCGCACAGCGCCCGCCGTCGGGCTCCCCGCGGTCTGGGGCGCCACGGTGCTCGCCTACGAACTGACCTGTCCGCCCGCGCAACGCGAAGGGCTGTGCGCCCGAGTCGTCTCCGGGGCCGTCCTCCTCGCCGTGGGCGCCGGCCTCCTCCTGCACACGCGGCGCGCCCTGCTGCGCGAGCTGCGCCGGGCCCGGACCGTCGCCGGCGCCGCGCAGAGCGTGCTGCTGCGCCCGCCGCCCGCCCGCGTCGCCGGGGTGCGGGTCGCCGCCGCCCAGCTCTCCGCCGACCGGGGCGCCCGGGTCGGCGGCGACCTGTACGAGGTCGCCGCCACCGACCACGGCGTACGCGTGCTCATCGGCGACGTCCGCGGTCACGGGATCGGCGCCCTGGGCACCGTGGCGGCCGTCCTCGGCAGCTTCCGCGAGGCCGCTCACGACGAGCCCGACCTCGGCGGGGTGCTACGCAGGCTCGACCGCGCCATGGCCCGCCACCTGGGCGAGCGGGCCCACGACGAACCCGTGGAGGACTTCGTCACCACGCTGCTCCTGGAGATCCGCCCGGACGGCGAGCTCGTCGCCCTCAACTGCGGGCACCCCTGGCCCTTTCTGCTGTGCGAGGGCCGTGTCGAGCCGCTGGCACGGGCCGACCCGCTCCCTCCCGTGGGCCCGTTCCCGCTCCCGGGCGACCTGGCCCCCGTGCGGTGCGGCGTGTTCCTGCCGGGTGACGTGCTCGTGCTGTACACGGACGGTGTCGAGGACGCCCGGGACGCCACCGGCCGGTTCTTTCCGCTCCGCACGATCCTGGCCGGACTGGCGGGCCGTCCGCCGGCCGCTCCCGATACCACCCTGCGCCTCCTCTTCTCCGCGCTCCTGCGGCACACCCGAGGCCGCCCGGGGGACGACGTGGCCCTCGTCGTCCTGACCAACGACCGGGCGCGCGTCACCTGCGGCCCCCTCGCGGCACGGACCTCCGACACGGGCGGTTCCGCGCCCGCCACCTAGGCGGTGTCTGACCATTCCCTGGCCTACCGCCGGCGCGCCGTCCGCCCCGCCACGGAGTGTCGGGCAGGCAGCCGGGCGGACGGCGCGGAAGCGGGCCGCCGCACTGTACGAGGGGGAGCCGGCGGCCCGGCCGGCCTCTTGCGAGGCATTTCAGTCAACCGGTACGAAACTCTCCGCGACAGCGCGCGCACCCTACGGATTCGCGCACTCCGTTCACACCCCGTGTGAACCGGTTCGCACTAGTCTGTCGGCACCGAGCCACCCGGGGGGCATCCATGCAGCCCAACACTCTGCTCGACGCGATCCTCGACGAGGCGGGGATCTCGCACGCGGGGCTGGCCGCACATGTGAACCAGGCGGGACGGGCGCGCGGGCTCGCCCTGAGATACGAACACACGGCCGTCGCACGGTGGTTGAAGGGGCAGCGGCCCCGCGGCCAGGTCCCGGACCTGATCTGCGAGGTGCTCGCCGGGCGGCTGCACCGCACGGTCACCCTCGACGACATCGGGCTCGGCGTGCCGGGCGAGCAGTCGGCCGCGCACACCACCTCGCTGTCCGGCTTCGTCGAGCGGGCCACCGCCCTGTGGCGCTCCGACGAGCAGCAGCGCCCGCACATCCTGGGCGCCCCCGCGGTCACCGGCACGCCCGCCGTCATGCCCGTGTGGGAGTGGGAGAACCCGCCCGAGGACGTCGACGTCTCGCGGGGCGGCCGGCACCGGGTCACCGCCGCCGACATCGAGATGCTGCGGTCCGCGCGCGCCCACTACGAGCAGATGTACCGCAAGGCGGGCGGCATGGCGACGCGCACCAGGATCGTCGGCTTCCTCAACGCCGAGGCCGCCCCGCTGCTGCGCGGCAGCTACACCGACGCGACGGGCCGTCAGCTGCACCGCGCCACCGGCGGATTGGTCGCCATCGCCGGGATCTGCGCCTACGACTCGGACGCGCACGGGCTGGCGCAGCGCTACTTCCACCAGGCGCTGCGGCTGGCCAAGGCCAGCGGGGACCGGGGACTGGGCGCCTATGTGATCGCGCTGCTCGTCAACCAGGCGCTGTTCATGCGGGAGTTCCGGCAGGCGGTCGCCTTCGCCGAGGCCGCGCTGCGGGCGGCCGGCAAGCACATCACCCCGGCGCTCGCCTCCGATCTGTACGCGATGCAGGCGAAGGCGTACGCGCACCTCGGGGACGGTACGAGCGCGTTGTCCTGCATCCGGCGTGCCGAGCAGGCCGCCGAACGCATCCGGCGCGGCTACGAACCCGACGAGACGGGCTATGTCCAGCCCGGCCTCGTCAACGTCCAGGTGGCGGAGGCGCTGCTGAGCCTCGGGGAGGTCGCGGCCGCGCGCGAGCACGCCGCGGCGGCCGTGGACAACCCCGCGCACGACCGCGGCCGGGTGCACCGGCTGGCCATGCTCAGCACGATCGAACTGCGCCAGGGCAACGCGGACAAGGCCGTGGCCATCGCCGTGCAGATGGCCGAGCAGGCGCGCGGAATGGAGTCGCAGCGGCTGCGCGACAGACTCCGGGCGGTGCGCGAACACCTGGTGCGCAGCGGCTGCGCGGGGACCTCCGAGGCCGCGGCACTCATCGACGGGGCACTGCGCGTACCGCTCTAGACCTCGCCCGGTCTCCGGCACAACTTCGGGTCGCTGCTGCGATATTGCCACTTACTCGACGGAAGGTGGCAGAACCGTGCAGTGGACGAAACAGAACGAACAAACTGTGTATGAAAACCGCTGGTTCACCGTCAATCTGGCCGACGTGGAACTGCCCGACGGCCGGCATCTGGACCACTTCCTCATACGGATGCGGCCGGTCGCGGTGGCCACCGTGGTCAACGAGGCCAACGAGGTCCTCCTGCTGTGGCGCCATCGCTTCATCACCGACAGCTGGGGGTGGGAACTCGCGGCGGGCGTCGTCGAGGACGGTGAGGACATCGCCGGCGCGGCCGCCCGGGAACTGGAGGAGGAGACCGGCTGGCGGCCGGGACCCCTGTACCACCTGATGAGCGTGGAGCCCTCCAACGGGCTCACCGACGCCCGGCACCACATCTACTGGGCCGAGGAGGGAGAGTACGTCGGGCATCCGGTGGACGACTTCGAGTCGGACCGCCGGGAGTGGGTCCCCCTCAAGCTCGTTCCCGACATGGTCGCCCGAGGGGAGGTCCCGGCCGCCAACATGGCGGCCGCGTTACTGCTGCTGCACCATCTCCGGCTGGGGCAGGACGTCCTGGGCCGGCGCGCGGACCCGCCCTGGCGTGCCCCCTGAGACGCCCTCTAGTGCCCGACGGCCTGCCAGATCGCCACGATCAGGGCGCCCACGGCGACGAGGGCGGCGACCGCGGGCAGTGGCCAGCGGGCGTGTTCCAGTGTCGTGATCCGGGAGCCGAGCTCGTCCAGCTCCTTGGCGCTCTCCTCGGTGCGGTGTGTCAGCAGAGTCAGCCCGCCCTCCACACGGGCGTAGGCGACGTCGAGCCGGCGTCGTAACTCTGCGAGTTCCCCCTGAACGGCGGGATGCTCGGGATCGGCGGTCACGTGTCCGCTCCTTTCCGCAGTGGTCTTCCATCCCTGGCATGCGCAGCAAAGTGAACTCGCCTGGTGGACGCGTGGGGAGCGTGTGCGAACGGCATATGCGGGCCCGGCTCGCACACCGGGTGCGAACCGCGCGGGCCCGGCACCTTTCCCGGTGCCGGGCCCGCGCGTATGACCGGAATCTGACCGTCAGTAATCAGCCAAGGGCGTGCACGCCGTCGATCGTGGGCCGTCAGCCGTAGGCGTAGAAGCCCGAACCGGTCTTCCGGCCGAGCCGGCCCGCGTCGACCATCCGCTGCAGCAGCGGGGGAGCGGCGTACAGCGGCTCCTTGTACTCGTCGTACATGCTCTGCGCCACGGACGCGACGGTGTCCAGGCCGATCAGGTCGGACAGCTTCAGCGGGCCCATGGGGTGGGCGCAGCCCATCTCCATGCCGTTGTCGATGTCCTCACGGCTGGCGATGCCGGTCTCGAACATCCGGATCGCGGAGAGCAGATACGGGATGAGGAGGGCGTTCACCACGAAGCCCGAGCGGTCCTGGGCGCGGATGGCGTGCTTGCCGAGCAGCTTCTCGGCGAAGTTCTGGGCGCGGGCGAGCGTGCCCTCGGAGGTGGTGAGCGCGGGGATCAGCTCGACCAGCTTCTGCACCGGCGCCGGGTTGAAGAAGTGGACGCCGATGACCTGGTCCGGACGCGAGGTGGCGACGGCCAGCTTCACCAGCGGGATCGAGGACGTGTTGGAGGCGAGGATCGCGTCCGGCCGGGTCACGACCTGGTCGAGCACCTGGAAGATCTCCGTCTTCACCTGCTCGTTCTCGACGACGGCCTCGATCACCAGGTCCCGGTCGGCGAACTCGCCGAGATCGGTGGTGAAGGACAGTCGGGCCACGGTCGCGTCCCGCTCCTCCTCGCTGATCTTGCCGCGCTCGGCGGCCTTGGCCAGGGAGTTGAGCAGCCGGGTGCGGCCGATCTCCAGGGCCTCGCCGGTGGTCTCGGCGACCTTCACGTCCAGCCCGGAGCGGGCGCAGACCTCGGCGATGCCCGCCCCCATCTGGCCGCAGCCCACGACACCGACGCGTGCAATATCTCCGGAGATGCCGGTCACATCGTCCCCTTCGCTGATCCACGACTGCGGCAGGTCCGCCGTTGTTCGGCGCCTGCTCCAAAAGGGCACGTTACCTTCGGCGCAGCTTGATCGATCGTTCGGGTGCCTCATGAAAGGCTGACGCCGGACCGGTCCGGTTCGTCCGGATCGGTCCTGGAACGGGGGTCCTTGACCGCGTCACCACGGGAGGTTCGAAGACGATGCTGCACCGGAAGTCACCGCTGTCACGACGGGCGTTCACGGTCACCGCCCTGTCGGCACTCGTGGCGTCGGGCGGAGCCCTGACGGCGGGGACAGCCGTCGCCGACGGGCCCGGCCGTGACCGACGCCACGCCGCCCGGGAGATGCGCGGGATGTGGCTGGCGACCGTGGCGAACCGCGACTGGCCCTCCCGGCAGGGCCTGAGCGCACGGCAGCAGCGCACCGAACTCCTCGCCCATCTGGACACGGCGGTGAAGCGCCGCCTCAACACGGTGATCCTCCAGGTGCGCCCCACGGCGGACGCCCTGTGGCCGTCGCCGCACGAGCCCTGGTCGCAGGTCCTCACCGGCACCCAGGGCCGCGACCCGGGCTGGGACCCGCTGGGCACGGCCGTCACCGAGGCCCACAAGCGCGGACTGCAGCTGCACGCCTGGTTCAACCCGTACCGCGTCGCCAACCACGGCGACCCCGGCCGGCTCATCGCCTCCCACCCCGCCCGGCAGAACCCCGACTGGGTCGTGCCGTACGGCGGCCGGCTCTACTACAACCCCGGGCTGCCGGAGGTCCGGGCGTTCGTGCAGCGGGCCATGCTCGACGCCGTCGAGCGGTACGCGGTCGACGCGGTCCACTTCGACGACTACTTCTACCCGTACCCGGTCGCCGGGCAGTCCTTCGACGACGACGACGCCTACGACAGGTACGGCAGCGCCTTCCCGGTCCGGGCGGCGTGGCGGCGGGACAACATCGACCAGCTGGTCAAGGAGATGGCGGCGGCCGTCAAACGGATCAGGCCCACCACGCAGTTCGGGGTGAGCCCGTTCGGGGTGTGGCGCAACGCCGCCACCGACTCCCGCGGCTCCGACACCCGCGCCGGCGTGCAGACGTACGACGATCTGCACGCGGACACCCGCACCTGGGTGCGCGAGGGCTGGATCGACTACATCTGCCCGCAGCTGTACTGGAACATCGGGCTGCCCGCCGCCGACTACGCCAAGCTCGTGCCGTGGTGGGCCGCGGTGGCGAAGGGCAGCAGGACGCGGCTGTACCTGGGGGAGGCGCTGTACAAGGCGGGTGACCCGGCGCAGCCCGCCGCCTGGCAGGACCCGGCGGAGCTGTCACGGCATCTGACGCTCGCCAAGAAGCACGCACAGGTGCGCGGCCATGTCTTCTTCGCCGCCAAGGAGGTGGCGGCGGACCCTATCGGGGCCGTCTCCCGCGTGGTCGCGGACCACTACGGGCAGCCCGTGGCGCCCCCGGTGTGACCGGCCCGGCCGGCGGGCGCCGGGCCGGTGGACACGGTCAGTGGGACATCTCCTGGTGACGGTGGCGGATCTCGGTGTCGGGGCCGGGGGAGCACAGCCCCTCGTGCCCGTCCTCGAAGCGGACGCGGTACGGGGGATTGCCCTCCGAGCCCAGGATCTCGACGATCTCGCCGACCTTGTCGTGCTGTCCGACCACCCTGCCGTGCTGGACAAGCTGGTCGCCCACGGTTGCGCGCATGGGTTGGGCCTCCTCAGCGGATGCGGGAGCAGCGGTCCGTGGCCTTGAGTCTACGGCGCCAGGCGGGAGCGGGAGGCGGGCCGGAACGGACCCGTCAGCCACGTGCCCGCTGGGTCACGGCGATACAGACGAGCACCGCCGCGGCCGTGAGGGGCGCGGCCACCGTCAGGTGCTCGCCCAGCAGGAGCACCGACCACACCAGTGTGAGCAGGGGCTGGGCCAGCTGCAACTGGCTGGCCTTCGGGATGCCGATGGCGGCCATGCCCCGGTACCAGACGACCAGCCCGAGGAACTGCGAGCCGGCCGCCACCCACAGCAGCCCGGTCACGCCGTGCCAGGTCCACTGCACGGGCTCGTGGGCCAGTGCCACCACCGCGGCCGGCAGGCCCACCGGCAGGCACAGCACCAGCGCCCAGGCGATCACCTGCCAGCCCGGCATGGTCCGGGCCAGCCGGCCGCCCTCGGTGTAGCCGGCCGCGCACACCAGCAGCGCCGCGAACAGGTACAGGTCGGCCGTGGTGAGGGCGCCGCCGCTCTGCTGGACGGTGAAGGCGACCACGGCTGCGGCGCCCGCGAGCGCCGCGAGCCAGAAGGTGCGCGACGGCCGGGTGCCGACCCGCAGCGCGGAGAACAGGGCGGTCGTCAGCGGCAGCAGACCGACGACCACGGCGGCGTGCGCGGTGGTGGACGACTGCAGCGCGAGCGTGGTGAGCAGCGGGAAGCCGAGGACCACGCCCGCCGCGACCACCGTCAGCGCCGCCCGGTCCCGGCGCCCGGGGAGCGGCACGCGCAGCGCCAGCAGACAGCCGCCGGCGATCAGCGCGGCCAGCACGCTGCGCACGGCGACCAGCGACCAGGGGCCGAACCCCTCCAGGCCCCAGGCGGTGGCGGGGAACGTCAGGGAGAAGGCGGCGACCCCGAGGCCGGCCTGGAGAGTGCCGCGGACGACCGGGGTGGCGGGTGCGGCCTGGGTGGCGGATGCGACCGGGGCGGTGGGTGCGGCCGCATCCGCGGAGCTGCTGACTGCTATCGGGCTCGACGCGGTAGCGCTATTCTCAGTCCTCATGCAAGAGCGTAGCAGTGTGGGCGAGCTGGCGAATCAGGTGCGGCAAGAGCTGCACCGCTACTCTCCCGGTGAAAAGCTGCCATCGAGCAGGGCCCTGGTCGAGCGCTTCCGGGTGAGCCCGGTGACCGTCTCCCGGGCCCTCGCCCAGCTGGCCGCCGAGGGACTCGTCGTCACCCGGCCCGGCGCCGGCGCCTTCCGCGCCGAACGGCCCGCATCGGCCGCCGCCACCGGGGACACCTCCTGGCAGGAGGTGACGCTCAGCGCGGACAGCGCCACCGACCTCGTGCCGCGCTCGGTGGACGCCTCCGGGGTACTGGTGTCGCTGGCCGCCCCCTCGCACGGCGTGATCGAGTTCAACGGCGGCTATCTGCATCCGTCGCTCCAGCCCGAGCGTGCGATGGCCGCCGCGCTGTCCCGCGCCGGACGCCGGCCCGGCGCCTGGGGACGCCCGCCGATGGAGGGCCTGCCCGAGCTGCGCGAGTGGTTCGCGCGGGGCATCGGCGGGCCGGGCGGCACGGTCACGGCCGCCGAGGTGCTGATCACCGCGGGCGGCCAGTCCGCCCTGACGACGGCGCTGAAGGCCCTCGCGCCCCCCGGCGCCCCGGTCCTCGTCGAGTCGCCCACCTACCCGGGCATGCTGGCGATCGCCCGCGCCGCCGGACTGCGCCCCGTCCCGGTGCCGGTCGACGCGGACGGTGTGCGGCCCGCCCTGCTCGCGGACGCCTTCCGGGCCACCGGCGCCCGGGTGTTCGTGTGCCAGCCCCTGTTCCAGAACCCGACCGGCGCCCTGCTCGCGCCCGAGCGGCGCGGCGAGGTGCTGCGCATCGCACGTGAGGCCGGCGCCTTCGTCGTCGAGGACGACTTCGTACGGCGGCTGGTGCACGAGGACGCCGGGCCGCTGCCGCGTCCGCTGGCCGCCGACGACCCCGACGGCGTCGTCGTGCACGTGTGCTCGCTGACCAAGGCGACCTCGCCGAGCTTCCGGGTGAGCGCGCTCGCCGCCCGGGGCCCGGTGCTGGAGCGGCTGCGCGCGATCCAGGTCGTCGACAGCTTCTTCGTGCCGCGGCCGCTGCAGGAGGCGGCGGTGGAACTGGTCGGCTCGCCCGCCTGGCCCCGCCATCTGCGGGCCGTCGCCGCCGAGCTGAGGGCACGCCGGGACACCATGACCGCCGCCCTGCGCCTGTCCCTGCCCGAACTCGCCCTCCCGCACATCCCCTCCGGCGGCTACCACCTGTGGCTGCGCCTTCCCGACGGCACCGACGAGGCGGCCCTGACCACGGCCGCCCTGCGCGCCGGAGTCGCGATCACCCCGGGCCGCCCCTACTTCAGCGCCGAACCCCCGGCCCCGCACATCCGGTTGAGCTTCGCCGCCGTGGCGGGCGCGGGGGAGATCACGGAGGGCGTACGGCGTCTGCGGGCCGCCTGCGACGAGGTGCTGTGACCGCCGGGGGCGTCGGTCGTGTCCCACCTGCTGAAAAACGCTCGACGGAGCCTGCCGGGCCCTGCGAATCTCGGCGCATGACCGACACCCCGCCCCTCGCCGAGGGCTACGAGATCTCCACCGACGCCGGCCGCCTCGACCGCGAGCGAGTGCACCGCTGGCTGTCCACCGACGCCTACTGGGCGCTCGGCCGGGCCCGGGAGAAGCAGGAGGCGGCGATCGACGGGTCGCTGAACTTCGGGGTGTACGACACGGCGTCGGGGGAGCAGGCCGCGTACGCCCGGGTCGTCACCGACCGGGCCACCTTCGCCTGGCTCTGCGACGTCTACGTCGACCCGTCGGTGCGCGGCAAGGGCATCGGGACCGCTCTCGTGGGGGCCGTGCGCGAGCACCTGCGCCCGTACGGCGTCCGGCGCATCCTGCTCGCCACGCACGACGCCCACGGGGTGTACGCGAAGCTCGGGTTCGCGGCGCTGGAGACCCCGGGCCACTGGATGGCGCTGTACCTGTAGCGGGCCGCGCGGCCCTGTTCGGGAGGGTTCGCCCGGCTGGTCCCGACCACGCGGTGAGGGCGCCTCCACGGTCGGTGACATGGGAACGCTCCCTCTTGACCTGGTCACCGTCCCGTCACACCATCACCGCATGTCGCTTCGGGTCACGTTCGTCGCCGCCGCGCGCAGCTCGTCGCTGCTCGCCGAGCGCTTCCAGGACGACCGGCCGCTGGACCAGGCCGGCTGGGACGAGGTGCAACACGTCGCCCGTGACCTGCTGCCGCTGGCGGCCGCCGACCTGCGCTACTGCTCGCCCACCCCGCGCAGCCGCGCCACCGGCGACGCCCTCGGCTACGCCCCGCTGGTCCAGCTGGCGCTGCGGGACTGCGACATGGGCCGCTGGCGCGGGCTCACGCTGGGCGAGGCGATGGCCCGGGAGCCCGACGCGGTGGACGCCTGGCTCGCCGACCCGCGCGGCACCCCGCACGGCGGCGAGTCGCTGATCGCGTTCATCTCCCGGGTCGGCGGCTGGCTCGACACCCGGCCCGTGGAGGACGGCGACCGGATCGTGGCGGTGGCCGAGCCGTCCGTGATCCGGGCCGCGCTGGTCTACGCCCTGAAGGCGCCGCCGTCGACGTACTGGAACATCGATGTCAGACCGCTGTCGGCGACCACGGTCATCGGGCACGCCGGCCGCTGGAACCTGCGCCTGGAGGGGGCCTCGGCTCAGACCACGCGCGCGTAGTCCGTGGTGAGGACCAGGTCCTTGGCGGGGCCGCGCACCCGCCACACGGTCCGCCAGTGGTCCGCGTCCCGGACCGTGAAGTCGCCCCGGTAGAGGTCCGCCGAGCAGGGGTGGTCCGCGATGTGACGGCCATCGCGCAGGTCGAGGTCGTGGAACGGACGGCCGTCCGCGAACCGCACGTCCGCCGTGCCCGGCACGGCGCCGGGCAGAAAGCGCAGGGTGCGCTCCGCCGGCCGGGGCACCCCGCGCCAGACGAACGCGCCGGACTCGTGGTGCAGCAGTCCGCCGTCCTCCAGCGGGCCGAACACCGTCGTCCCCGTGAAGGTGCCCTCGTCGCCGCTCGCGAGGTCGCGCACGGAACGCGCGACCCGCCAGTCCCCGGCCAGATAGGTCAGCACGTCCGGCACCGACCAGAACTCGCCCATCCCTCTCCCCGCATTTCAGGGTCCACGGGACCCGTTGACGCTCTCCTCTCCCCATCTTGCCGTTCGAACTTCTGATCGGCGTCTGAGGTCACGAACGTCCCGACCGCGTCGAAGGAATGCGATTGCATAAAACTGCGGCAATACGTATAGTCATGCCATCAAGGAGGAGGCATCCATGGCGGTACGTGCGGCAGTGGCCGGAGCGAGCGGATACGCGGGCGGGGAACTGCTGCGTCTGCTCCTGGCGCACCCCGAGGTCGAGATCGGCGTCCTGACCGGCAACAGCAACGCGGGACAGCGCCTAGGAGCGCTCCAGCCGCACCTGCTGCCGCTCGCCGACCGGGTGCTGGCCCCGACGACGCCCGAGGCGCTGGCCGGGCACGACGTCGTCTTCCTCGCCCTGCCGCACGGACAGTCCGCCGCCGTCGCCGAGCAGCTCGGCCCCGACGTGCTCGTGGTCGACATGGGGGCCGACTTCCGGCTGAAGGACGCCGGTGACTGGGAGCGGTTCTACGGCTCCCCGCACGCCGGGACCTGGCCGTACGGACTGCCCGAGCTGCCGGGCGGCCGCGCCGCGCTGGAGGGTTCCCGGCGTATCGCGGTTCCCGGCTGCTACCCGACCGCCGTCTCCCTGGCCCTCTTCCCGGCCTATGAGGCGGGTCTCGCCGAACCGGAGGCCGTGATCGTCGCCGCCTCCGGCACGTCCGGCGCCGGCAAGGCGCCCAAGCCGCATCTGCTGGGCAGCGAGGTCATGGGCTCCATGACGCCGTACGGCGTGGGGGGCGGCCACCGGCACACCCCCGAGATGATCCAGAACCTCACCGCGGCGGCGGGGGAGCGGGTCTCCGTCTCCTTCACGCCGACCCTCGCGCCGATGCCCCGCGGCATCCTCGCCACGTGCAGCGCCCGCGCCAAGGACGGCGTCGGCGCCGGGGCGGTGCGCGCCGCGTACGAGAAGGCGTTCGCCGACGAGCCGTTCGTCCACCTCCTCCCCGAGGGCCAGTGGCCCGCCACGGCGTCCGTCCACGGCTCGAACGCCGTCCAGGTGCAGGTCGCGTACGACGACGCCGCGGGCCGCGTCATCGCGATCAGCGCCATCGACAACCTCACCAAGGGCACCGCGGGCGGTGCCGTCCAGAGCATGAACATCGCCCTGGGGCTCGACGAGAGCACCGGGCTTTCCACGATCGGAGTCGCGCCGTGAGTGTGACGGCAGCCAAGGGATTCACGGCGGCGGGCATCGCCGCCGGGATCAAGGAGAACGGCAACCCGGACCTGGCCCTCGTGGTCAACACCGGGCCGCGCCGAGCCGCCGCGGGCGTGTTCACCTCCAACCGCGTCAAGGCCGCACCCGTGCTGTGGTCCGAGCAGGTCCTCAAGGGCGGCCAGGTGTCGGCCGTCGTCCTCAACTCCGGCGGCGCCAACGCCTGTACGGGACCGAAGGGCTTCCAGGACACCCACGCCACCGCCGAGAAGGTCGCCGAGATGCTGGGACGCGGACCCATCGAGATCGCCGTCTGCTCGACCGGTCTGATCGGCGTCCTGCTGCCCATGGACAAGCTGCTCCCCGGCATCGAGACGGCCGCCGGGCAGCTCTCCGAGCACGGCGGCGAGAAGGCCGCCATCGCCATCAAGACCACCGACACCGTCCACAAGACGTCCGTCGTCACGAAGGACGGCTGGACCGTCGGTGGCATGGCCAAGGGCGCCGGCATGCTCGCCCCCGGCCTCGCCACCATGCTGGTCGTCCTCACCACGGACGCCGACCTCGACGACGCGACGCTGGACAAGGCGCTGCGGGCCGCCACCCGGGTCACCTTCGACCGGGTCGACTCCGACGGCTGCATGTCCACCAACGACACCGTCCTGCTGCTCTCCTCCGGCGCGTCCGGCGTCACCCCGGCCTACGAGGAGTTCGCCGAGGCGGTCCGGCAGGTCTGCGACGACCTCGGGCAGCAGCTGATCCGGGATGCCGAGGGCGCCAGCAAGGACATCAGGGTCGAGGTGATCAACGCCGCGTCCGAGGACGACGCCGTCGAGGTGGGCCGCACCATCGCCCGCAACAACCTCCTCAAGTGCGCCGTCCACGGCGAGGACCCCAACTGGGGCCGGGTGCTGTCCGCGATCGGCACCACGCGGGCCGCCTTCGAGCCGGACCGGCTCAACGTCGCCATCAACGGCGTCTGGGTCTGCAAGAACGGCGGCGTCGGCGAGGACCGGGAGAAGGTGGACATGCGCTACCGCGAGGTACACATCGTCGCCGACCTCGCGGCCGGCTCCGAGACCGCCACGATCTGGACCAACGACCTCACCGCGGACTACGTCCACGAGAACAGCGCCTACTCGTCATGAGCAACACGACGCGGAAGCACACCGCGCTCCCCAAGGCCCAGATCCTCATCGAGGCGCTGCCCTGGCTCGTCCGCCACAACGGCAGGACCGTCGTCATCAAGTTCGGCGGCAACGCCATGGTCGATGAGGACCTGAAAGCCGCGTTCGCCCAGGACGTCGTGTTCCTGCACCACGCCGGGCTCAAGCCGGTCGTCGTGCACGGCGGCGGCCCGCAGATCAGCGCCGCCCTCGACAAGCACGGCATCGTCAGCGAGTTCAAGGCCGGCCTGCGCGTCACCACCGAGGACGCCATGGACGTCGTACGGATGGTGCTCGCCGGGCAGGTCCAGCGCGAGCTGGTCAACCTGCTCAACCAGCACGGTCCGCTCGCCGTCGGTCTGACCGGCGAGGACGCGCACACCATCACCGCCACCAAGCACCAGCCCGAGATCGACGGCGAACCGGTCGACATCGGGCGGGTGGGCGAGATCACCGAGATCGACACGGGCGCGATCGAGGCCCTGCTCGCCGACGGCCGCATCCCGGTCGTCTCCTCCATCGCCCGCAGTCAGGACGACGGGCATGTCTACAACGTCAATGCTGATACGGCGGCTGCGGCACTCGCGGCTGCGCTGGGAGCGGAGACTCTCATGGTCCTCACGGACGTCGAGGGCCTCTACGAGGACTGGCCGCACAGCGACGAGGTGATCAGCCGCCTCACCGCCTCCCAGCTGGAGAAGCTGCTGCCCGAACTCGGCTCGGGCATGGTGCCGAAGATGGAGGGCTGCCTGCACGCCGTACGCAACGGCGTCACCACCGCCCGCGTCATCGACGGCCGGGTCCAGCACTCGATCCTGCTGGAGATCTTCACCGATGAGGGAATCGGCACGATGGTCGTGCCGGACGCGCCGGAGGGGGACGCGCAGTGACCGCCAACCAGGAGTACGCCCAGCGGTGGCAGGGCTCGCTCATGAACAACTACGGCACCCCCCGGCTCCCCCTGGTGCGCGGCGAGGGCCTGAAGGTCTGGGACGCCGAGGGCACGCGGTACCTCGACTTCGTCGGCGGCATCGCCACCAACGCGCTCGGCCACGCCCACCCGGCGATCGTCGAGGCCGTGAGCCGGCAGATCGCCTCCCTCGGCCACATCTCCAACTTCTTCATGGCCGAGCCGACCGTCGCCCTCGCCGAACGGCTGCTCCAGCTCTTCGGCCGGGACGGCAGGGTCTTCTTCTGCAACTCCGGCGCCGAGGCCAACGAGGCCGCGTTCAAGCTGGGCCGGCTCACCGGCCGCACCCACGTCGTCGCCACCGACGGCGGCTTCCACGGCCGCACCATGGGCGCCCTCGCGCTGACCGGCCAGCCCGGCAAGCGCGAACCCTTCCTGCCGCTGCCCGGCGACGTCACCCACGTCCCCTACGGCGACGCGCAGGCCCTGGCCGCGGCCGTCACCGAGGAGACGGCCCTCGTCGTCATCGAGCCCATCCAGGGCGAGAACGGCGTCGTCGTCCCGCCGGCCGGCTATCTGAAGGCGGCGCGGGCCATCACCGCCGCCACGGGCGCGCTGCTCGTCCTCGACGAGGTGCAGACCGGCATCGGCCGCACCGGGCACTGGTTCGCCTACCAGGCCCACGAGGGCGTCCTGCCGGACGTCGTCACCCTCGCCAAGCAGCTCGGCGGCGGACTGCCGCTCGGCGCCACGGTCGCCTTCGGGCGGGCCGCGGACCTGCTCAGGCCCGGTCACCACGGCACGACCTTCGGCGGCAACCCGGTCGCCTGCGCGGCCGGCCTCGCCGTCCTGGACACCATCGCGGACGACGGGCTGCTGGAGAACGTCAAGCGGCAGAGCGAGAAACTGCGCGACGGCGTCGAGGCCCTCGGCCACCCGATGATCGACCATGTCCGGGGCGCGGGACTGCTCCTGGGTATCGTGCTCACCGGGCCGCACGCCGCCGGTGTGCAGCAGGCGGCCCAGGACGCCGGTTTCCTGGTGAACGCGCCCGCCCCCGATGTCGTACGGCTGATGCCGCCGCTGAACCTGGGGGACGACGAAGTGGAGGCGCTTCTTCAGGGCCTGCCCGGCATCCTGGACGTGGCCGCAGGGGACGGATCCGGAGAATGAGACGACGATGAGCCAGGCGCAGGACCACGGGCACAACGGCGCGAACGGGGCCGCGGGCCCCGCCGTGCCGCAGACCCGCACCGCACGTCACCGCCGGATCGTGGACATTCTCAACCGGCAGCCCGTGCGGTCGCAGAGCCAGCTGGCGAAGCTGCTCGCCGACGACGGGCTGAACGTCACCCAGGCGACGCTCTCCCGCGACCTCGACGAGCTGAACGCGGTCAAGATCCGCAACAACGACGGCGACCTCATCTACGCGGTGCCCAGCGAGGGCGGCTTCCGTACGCCCCGCGCCCCGCTCGGGGAGTCCGCCAAGGAGGAGCGGATGCGGCGGCTCTCGCAGGAGCTGCTGATCTCCGCGGAGGCCTCGGCGAACCTCGTGGTCCTGCGCACGCCTCCGGGGGCGGCCCAGTTCCTGGCCTCGGCCATCGACCAGGCCGAACTGCACGACATCCTCGGCACGATCGCCGGCGACGACACCCTGCTGTTGATCAGCCGGAACCCCACGGGGGGCCAGGCGCTCGCCGACCACCTGCTCAGGCTCGCCCAGAACACCCACTGACGCGGGGAGGAGCCCGCTCAGCCCAGGCGGGCCGCCAGCCCGCCCGTGCACCGCACCTCGTCGCCCGCGGTGATCAGCAGCGCCTCGACGTCCGGCAGCGACTCCAGCCAGGCCAGGCCCTCCCGCGACCCCATGGCGAAGGCCGCCGTCGCCCAGCAGTCCGCCCAGGTCAGCCGGGGGGCTGTCACCGTCACGGCCACCAGGTCCGTGACCGCGGAGCGGCCCGTGCGCGGGTCGACGATATGGGCGCCGCGCTCGGCCGTGCCGGAGGTGGCCACCGCCAGCTCGTCCAGGCCGGCCGCGGAGACGACCGCGGCGAGCCCTCCGGGACGCAGCGGGTCGGCCACGCCCACCCGCCACGGGCGCCGGGGCCCCGGCAGTCCGAGCAGCTGCACATCGCCGCCGCCGTTCACGCTCACCCCGCTCACCCCGGGAACCGCGGCGAGCGCCCGCGCCGCGCGCTCGACCGACCAGCCCTTGACGACGCCGGTGGGGTCCACGCTCCCCGCGTACGACGTGCTGAACCAGCCGTCGCTCAACCGCTGTGCCTCGGCGCCCAGTTCGAGCACCTCGGCCACCTCGGGGTCGCAGGCGTCCAGCGTGATCTCCCCGCGCGCCAGCCGGGAGACCTGACTCTCGTCGCGGTACGTGCTGAACACCTCGTCGACCCGGTGCAGCCCGGCGACCGCCTCGTCCAGAGCCGACCGGACGGCGTCGGGATCCCCGCCGCGGACGTCGAAGGAGACGACCGTCCCCATGACCTCCTCCGCACGACGTACCGCGGCGGGAGCTGGTGTCGGTTCCACCACCGTGTCAGCCACCGGCCTGGTCCAGGGCCGACTGCAGGGACTCCTTGTACCCGGCGCTGGTGTAGGTCGCTCCGGACACGGCGTCGATGTCGGCGCTGCCGGCCGCCACGGCCGCCTGGTTGAGCTTCGGCACCGCGTTGGCGGTGATGTTCGTGCTCTGCCCGCCGCTCGGCGCCTTCACGGCCTCCGCCTTGGTGATCTTCCCACCGCTGACGGTGACACGGACCTGGACCGGCCCGTACTGGGTCTGCGCGACGGCGCCGGTGACGGTACGGGTCTGCGCCGCGCCCCCGCCGGAGTTCTGGCCGCCCGACCCACCCGAAGCGTCCGCGGCGGCGTTCGCCTTGTCGATCGCCGACTGCAGGGACTGCTTGTACCCGGCGCTCGTGTAGGTCGCCCCCGACACGGCGTCGATGTCGGCGCTCTGGGCCGCGACCGCCGCCTGGTTCAGCTTCGGCACCGCGTTCGCGGTGACCTGGTCGCTCTGGCCGCCCTTGGGAGCCTGGACGGCCTCCGCCTTCGTGATCTTTCCGCCGGCCACGGTCAGCCGGACCTGGACCGCGCCGTACTGGGTGCGCGCCGCGTCACCGGTGACCGTGCCCGCCCCGGCGGCCTGCGCACCGCCCTGCGGCGAGGCCGCGACCGGGGGCGCCGCGCCGCCGGCCGCCTGGGCGGACGCCGGGTCGGTCGCCGGCTTCAGCGACAGCAGCAGCACGATCCCCGACACGGTGGCCGCACCGGCCAGCACGAAACGCCGGATGGGGTGGCTCTTCCTCATGGCTTTCCACAGCTCCTGGAGTGGTGGTGACTCGAAGTCCGGTCGCTCACATCTCGAACGACTCGTGGTGGATGCGGCGGGCGGGCACTCCGGCGCCGCGCAGCGCCTCGTACACGGACTGCGCGAACCCGGGCGGGCCGCAGAGGAAGACGTCGTGCTGGTCGATGTCCGGCAGCTTCTGCCGCAGCCGCTCCGCCGAGATGTCCGGACGTTCGCCGTCCGGGCTGTTGACCGCGTACATCAGCCGGGCACCGCGCTCGTCGGCGATGGCCGACAGCTCGTCCCACAGCGCCAGGTCCTGGGTGCTGTTGGCCCGGTAGAGCAGGGTGATGTCACCGGAGGCGCCCGGCAGCGTCTCGAACAGGGCCCTCATCGGCGTGATGCCGACACCGCCGGCCACCAGCAGCACCTTGCCCCGGCTGCGGCGCTGGGCCGTCAGGGCGCCGTAGGGGCCCTCCGCCCAGACCTTGGTGCCGGGCTTCAGTTCGCGCAGCCGGGAGGTGTGGTCGCCGATCGCCTTCACCGTGATCCGCAGCATGTCCGGGCGGGGCGCCGCCGACAGCGAGTACGGGTGGGAGCTGAACCGCATGCCCGGCGCCTTGAACCGCCAGCGGAAGAAGTGCCCGGCCTCCGCGCCCATCCGGTGCAGCTTGCGCCCGCCGATCAGCACCGAGACGATGCCGGGCGTCTCCTCGATGACGGCCTCGACGTACATCCGGTGCCGCAGGTTGAGGCGGATCGGGGTGATGACCCGGTACCAGAGCACCAGCGCGGTGACCGCCCCGTACAGGCCGTACCAGAAGGTCTTCGCGGTGGGCTCGACGGCGAACTCGTTGCCGGTGGTGATCTGGTGCCAGAACGTCAGGAACACCGCCGCGTACGTCAGCAGGTGCACGTGGTACCAGCTGTCGTAGGGGATGCGGCGCCGGATGCCGCCGACGGAGATGAACGCGATGACGAACAGCAGCCCGGTGCCGATGGCCGCCTTGCCCATGTCGGGCAGCGTGTTGACGGAGTCGATCGTCTGCTGGACGACGTCGCCGAGGGTCCGTCCGCTCTGCAGGGCGTAGGCCCACATCGTCAGGAAGACGTGCGCGATGACCAGGCAGACCGTGTACCGGCCGCTCATGGCGTGCCAGCGGGCGACCCGGTCCGAGCCGACCCGCCGCTCCAGCGCGGGCACCCGCGCCATCTGCAGGACGACCAGCGCCATCAGATAACCGGCGAGCAGACCGGTGATGCGCCCGGCGGCCAGGATCTTCGCGGTGTTGTCCGCGAGGGACGGCGTGTTGTCCCACCACAGCCACAGCACCGCCGCCGCGCCCGCCCACAGGGCGACGACCAGCGGGACGGCCGGGGAGCGGCGCGGACGGATGCGGCGCATCGTCTGGCGGCGGGCGGCACGGCCGCCTGCGAGCGTGGTGGTCACGGTTCCTCCGGGGACGGGAGCAAGGGGGTTGACGTGGTCCCTTGGCCCAGAGATACGTGCGGGGAGGCCCGTGTGTTCAGCGGTTCGCGGTCAGTACCGGGTGATCGCGGTGGAGCCGGACGCGGTGCCGATCGCGATGTGCGGCTCGCGTTCGGGATCGGCCCACTCGAGGATGCTCCTCATCGCGTCCCGGGGCACCGACACACAACCCGCCGTAGCCCCCCGCCCGTTGACATGGAGGAAGATCCCGGCGCCGCGTCCCCTCACCGGACGGGTGTAGTTGAAGCCGATGACGAGGGCGTGCGCGTAGCGGGAGCCGTAGGTGATCAGGTGCTCGGACTCGGCGGGCCGGCAGTCGGGGGCGAGCGGCTGGCTCCAGCGGTTGTAGGCGCGCGAGTCGTTGTCCTGGCACCACCAGGAGTCCTCGCGCACCCGGCGGTAGGCGTACGCCGTCCCGGGCGGCGCGGCCTCGATGCCGAAGGCGTACGGCAGCCGGAACAGCCCGGTCGGCGTCGTGTTCGTGCCCTGCTTCCGGCGCGCCCCCGCGACCAGGCCCTTCGCCCCGAACCGCGCCGGCGCCGAACCCGCCCGCACCCAGCGCTCGCCCACGCGGTCCCACCAGGTCACCGTCCCCTGGGTGGAGCCGGTCCGCGGCGCGACGGCGGTGATCAGCTGGGTGCCGCCCCCGGTGTCGGCCATCCGCCCGGGCAGCGGGTCCGGCGCCCCGCCCGGCGCGGCACCGAGCGCGAGAAGGGAGACGGACACGGACACGAGGGCGAGGGCGGCACGGCGCATGCCTCAGAAGCTAGAGGGGGGCAGCGGCAACGGCAGCCCGGGAAGTCCGTCCAGGCTGGTCGCGACGTACTCCTTCTTGGTGAAGTACGCGTCGAGCGACTCGTCGTCCTCGCGGGAGAAACGCTTTCCGTGCAGATCGCGGTCCTCGTCGTACGTCATCAGGGGGACGGCGTACCCGCAGGTGTCCCGGATGAGCTCGGCGTGGACGACGATGACGGCGCGCAGGCCGTGCTGGGCCGGGTCGATGCCGGGGAAGTGTTCGAGGAGCCCGGTGAAGCGCGGGTCGTCGCGGAAGACGGCCTCGCCGCGGCCGTGCACGCGCACGATGTTCGGCGGGCCCTGGAAGGCGCACCACATGAGGGTGATCCGGCCGTTCTCCCGCAGATGCGCGATCGTCTCGGCGTTGGAGCCCGCGAAGTCCAGGTAGGCCACCGTGCGTTCGTCGAGGACGGCGAAGGAGCCCTTGAGGCCCTTGGGGGAGAGGTTGACGGTGCCGTCGGCCGCGAGAGGCGCGGTGGCGGTGAAGAAGAGCGGCTGCTCCTCGATGAACGTGCGGAGCCTGCCGTCGATGCGTTCATATGTTTTGCCCACGTCCACCGATTATGGGCGCTGTTCGTTCGGCTGTCTAAGGATTTCGCGGCCGCTGCCCCGGTGTCACCGTGGCCGCCCCGGCCGGCGTGCCAACGGGGCGGCCACGGCTGCCTGTCACGTCACCGGGTGAGCGTGCAGGCGGCGAACGCCTCCAGCCCGTCGGGCTTCGCTGCCGCGCGGCCGATGGCGGTCTCGATGCGGTTGAGCGCGGCGACGCGCTTGTCCTTCAGCGGGCCGAGGATGGCGTTCTGGACGAAGTCGGGGCCGCCCTGTCCGACGGTGTTCGCCAGGCGCTGGTTGGCCTCGCTGATCTGGGTCTGGAGCTGGGCGAGGTTGCGGTCGACCTCGGCCTGGGCGGAGGCGGGGACCGCGGGCAGTTCGCCGGTGACGTCGGGGCAGGTGATGGTGCCGGCGCCGGTGCCGCCGCCGTTCGCGTTGCCGTTTCCGCCGGCGTTCCCGTTGCCCCCGCCGCCGCCCTGGCCGTTCCCGGCGTTCCCGTTGCCCTGCCCGGCGCCCGCGGTCCGGCTCGGCGTGGGTGTGGCCTGCGCGCCGCCGGCGTTCAGCGTGCAGGTGGCGAACGCCTGGAGCCCCTGCGGCTTCGCCGCCGTACGGCCGATGGAGAGGGCGATGCGGTCGAGGGCGGCGGCCCGCTTGTCCTTGAGGGGGCCGAGGATGGCGTTCTGGACGAAGTCGGGGCCGCCCTGCCCGACGGTGTTCGCCAGGCGCTCGTTGGCCTCGCTGATCTGGGTCTGGAGCTGGGCGAGGTTGCGGTCGACCTCGGCCTGGGCGGAGGCGGGGATCTCGGGCAGTTCGCCGGTGACGTCGGGGCAGCCGACGGTGCCCGGACCGGCCAGCGTGCGGGCGGGCTCGGCGCTCTGCCCGGACTCGCCGGCCAGGGCGAAACCGGCGATCACCGTGCCGGACAGCGCCACCGCGGCGGCGCCGCCGACGAACGCGACGCGACGCTTGTCGTACTTCGGAAGAGCCCTGGACATACGGATGCCTCACTCGGGTTCGGGGTGTCGTCGGGGAGGAACGCGGCGCCTGCGCTCGCGGGGAGATACGAGTAAGCGGTTACTCGTGTTCAACGGGAGCACGCGCGTTCCGCACCGCCCGGCTCGGATTGACGAATCATGCAGACCTCTGCATACTCATGCATGCCGATACGTGGTGAGCCATCCGGTGCCCACCAGCGTGGCGACGGCCCCTCGTGCACGCCACGGGAGGCGACGCCACACCCAGACCTGCGAGGAGCACAGCGAGTGAGCAGCAACAGCGGTGACGTCCGGCTCTGGGGCGGCCGTTTCGCCGACGGTCCCGCCGAGGCCCTGGCCAAGCTGTCCGCCTCCGTCCACTTCGACTGGCGGCTGGCGCCTTATGACATCGCCGGGTCCCGTGCGCACGCGCGCGTGCTCCACGCGGCGGGGCTGCTCACCGAGGACGAGCTGACCCGTATGCTCGCCGGACTCGACCAGCTGGAGGCGGACGTCGCCGACGGCTCGTTCGTGGGCACGGTCGCCGACGAGGACGTCCACACGGCCCTGGAGCGGGGCCTGCTGGAACGACTCGGCCCCGACCTCGGCGGCAAGTTGCGCGCGGGACGCTCCCGCAACGACCAGGTCGCCACCCTCTTCCGGATGTACCTGCGCGACCACGCCCGGATCATCGGCGGTCTGATCGCCGAGCTCCAGGACGCGCTGATCGGGCTCGCCGAGGCCCACCCGGACGTGGCGATGCCGGGCCGCACCCACCTCCAGCACGCCCAGCCGGTGCTCTTCGCGCACCATGTCCTCGCCCACGTCCAGTCCCTGTCCCGGGACGCCGAACGGCTGCGGCAGTGGGACGAGCGCACGGCCGTCTCGCCGTACGGCTCGGGCGCGCTCGCGGGCTCCTCGCTCGGTCTGGACCCGGAGGCGGTCGCCGAGGACCTCGGGTTCGAGCACGGGTCGGTCGGCAACTCCATCGACGGCACGGCCTCCCGTGACTTCGTCGCCGAGTTCGCCTTCATCACCGCGATGATCAGCGTGAACCTCTCCCGGATCGCCGAGGAGATCATCATCTGGAACACGAAGGAGTTCTCCTTCGTGACCCTGCACGACGCCTTCTCCACGGGCTCGTCGATCATGCCGCAGAAGAAGAACCCGGACATCGCCGAGCTGGCCCGGGGCAAGAGCGGCCGTCTGATCGGCAACCTCACGGGTCTGATGGCCACGCTCAAGGCGCTCCCGCTGGCCTACAACCGGGACCTCCAGGAGGACAAGGAGCCGGTCTTCGACTCCTGCGACCAGCTGGAGGTCCTGCTCCCCGCCTTCACCGGCATGATGGCCACCCTCACGGTCAACCGCGCGCGCATGGAGGAACTGGCCCCGGCCGGCTTCTCCCTGGCCACCGACATCGCCGAGTGGCTGGTCAAGCAGGGCGTCCCCTTCCGGGTCGCCCACGAGGTCGCCGGCGAGTGCGTGAAGGCCGCCGAGGCCGAGGGCAAGGAGCTCGACGAGCTGACGGACGACCAGTTCGCGAAGATCTCCGCCCATCTGACGCCCGAGGTGCGGACCGTGCTGAACGTGCCCGGCGCCCTGGCCTCCCGCAGCGGCCGCGGCGGCACCGCCCCGAGCGCGGTCGCCGTCCAGCTCGCCGAGGTCAAGGCCGACGTGGCGGCCCAGCACGCCTGGGCCACGGCCAAGAACGGCTGAGGCCCGCCCCGTGGGCCGGGGCGTCGCGGGTTACGTTGGTCGCACAGCGGTACGCAGCCGACCGAACGGAGCCCGCGATGCCCTTCGCCCGACTGGCGACAGCGACGACCCCGACCTGCCACATCGGACTCGGCCTCGCCGCCGTCGGCCGCCCCGGCTACATCAACCTCGGCCGGGACGAGGACCTCGGAGCCGACCGCAGCGTCGAGGCGCTGCGCGCCCGCACCCATGAACTCCTCGACGCCGCCTACGCCCAGGGCGTGCGCTACTTCGACGCCGCCCGCTCGTACGGCCGTTCGGAGGAGTTCCTCGCCTCCTGGCTGGCCGCCCGCCCGGACGCCGACGACGTCGTCGTCGGCAGCAAGTGGGGCTACACCTACACCGCGGACTGGACGACGGACGCCGAGCGGCACGAGGTCAAGGACCACGGCCTGGCCACCTACGAGCGCCAGCGCGCCGAGACCGCCGCGCTGCTCGGCGACCGCCTCGACCTCTACCAGATCCACTCGGTCACCCCGGACAGCCCCGCGCTCACCGACAAGGAGCTGCACGCGCGGCTCGCGGAGGCCGCCGCCCAGGGCGTGACCATCGGGTTCTCCACGAGCGGCCCGGCCCAGGCGGACGCCGTGCGCGCCGCCCTCGCCGTGACGGTCGACGGCGAGCCCCTCTTCCGTACCGTCCAGTCGACGTACAACATCCTGGAGACCTCGGTGGGCCCCGCCCTCGCCGAGGCGCACGACGCCGGGCTGACGGTGATCGTCAAGGAGGGCATGGCCAACGGGCGGCTCGCCGGCCCGGACGCGCCCGGCGCGCTGCGGGCCGTGGCCGCCGAGACCTCCCAGGGCTGCGACGCGGTCGCCCTCGCGTTCGTCCTGCGCCAGCCGTGGGCCGGTGTCGTCCTGTCCGGCGCCGCGACCACCGCGCAGCTGGCGTCCAACCTGCACGCGGCCGTGGTCGACCTGGACGAGGAGCGGCTGGCCCGGCTCACGGCCCTCGCCGAGGAGCCGGGCGCGTACTGGGAGACGCGCGGCCGCCTGCCCTGGCACTGATCCGTTCTTCTCGTTCCGGAGACCGGCTGGTCTTTTCACGTGCCGGCGACCTGTGATGAGTCACGCACGCCCTGAATGAGACATCACTGTCTCACATGGGCTACTCTCGTATCATGGCTGTCGATCGTGAACTCGTGCTGCGCAGTGCCGCGGCCCTGCTGACCCGCAAGGCCACCGCGACCATGGACGAGGTCGCCAAGGCCGCCGGGATCAGCCGCGCCACCCTGCATCGGCAGTTCGCGGGCCGTGACGCGCTCGTCCGCGCCCTGGAGGCGCTGGGCATCGCCGAGTGCGAGGCCGCGCTGGACGCGGCCGACCTCGACAGCGGCTCCGCGTCCGACGCCGTACGCCGGCTCGTCCACGCGATCGAGCCCGCCGCGGGACTCCTCGCCTTCCTCTACACCGAGAACCAGCTCTACGAGGGCGAGGAGATCAACCCCGGCTGGACCGCGATCGACGAACGCATCGCCGCCCTGTTCCGGCGCGGCCAGCTCGCCGGAGAGTTCCGCATCGACCTGACCCCGGCCTGGCTCACCGAGGCGCTGTTCGGCCTGATGGCCTCCGGCGCCTGGATGGTGCAGAGCGGCAAGGGAGCCCCCCGGGACTTCCACCACATGATCGTCGGGCTGCTGCTCGGCGGCGCACTCCGGAGAGAGGAATCATGACCAGCACCCTGCGGCCGGCGGACACGGCCGAGGCGGTGACCGCGCGCCCGGGCCGTTGGCTCGCGCTGTCCGTCCTCGTCCTCGCCGTGCTGCTGGTGGCCGTCGACGCGACCGTCCTCGGTCTCGCGACCCCCTACATCAGCGAGGACCTCGAGCCCTCCGGCACCCAGCTGCTGTGGATCGGCGACGTCTACTCGTTCGTGATCGCGGGCCTGCTCGTGTCGATGGGCAGCCTCGGCGACCGCATCGGCCGCAAGCGGATCCTGCTCGTCGGCGCCACGGCGTTCGGCGCGCTGTCCGTCCTCAACGCCTACGCCACGAGCCCCGAGATGCTGATCGCCGCCCGGGCCCTGCTCGGCGTCGCGGGCGCCACCCTGATGCCGGCGACCCTCGCCCTGATCCGCAACCTCTTCCACGACCCGCGCGAGCGCAGCCTCGCCATCGGCATCTGGGGCGCCACGGCCTCCGCGGGCACCGCCGTCGGCCCGATAGCCGGCGGATTCCTGCTCGAACACTTCTGGTGGGGCTCGGTCTTCCTGATCAACCTGCCCGTGATGGTGGTGCTGGTCCTCGTCGGCGTCCGGCTGCTGCCCGAGTCCCGCGACCCGGCCCCGGGCCCCTGGGACCTGCCCAGCGTCCTGCTGTCCCTGCTCGGCATGGTCGGTGTCGTCTACGCCGTCAAGGAGGCCGCCGCGCACGGCTTCACCTGGCTCACGCTCGCCGCGGGCCTGGCGGGCGCGGGCGCCCTGTACGGCTTCGTCCGGCGTCAGCTCACGCTGCCGGCGCCGCTGCTGGACATGCGGCTGTTCCGCCACCGGGGCTTCAGCGGCGCGGTCCTGGCCGACCTGCTCACCATCCTCGGCCTGTCCGGGCTGGTGTTCTTCCTGTCGCAGTTCCTGCAGTTGGTGCAGGGTAGGGGACCGCTCGAGGCGGGACTGGCCGAACTGCCCGCGGCGATCGGCGCGGTGGTGGCCGGCCTGGTAGCGGGCCGTGCGGCCCGCCGCTTCTCGGTCCGGGCCGTCGTCTCGGCCGGCCTCGCCGCGATCGGCGGCGCGCTCGCCGTGCTCACGGTGATCGACGGCACCACGGGCTACCCCCTGCTGGGCGCGGCCCTGCTCGTGGTGGGCGTCGGCGCGGGCTTCTCCTTCACCGTGACGTCCGACGTGATCCTGTCCTCCGTACCGAAGGAGCAGGCGGGCGCCGCGTCGGCGGTGTCGGAGACGGCGTACGAACTCGGCGCGGCCCTCGGCATCGCGGTGCTCGGCTCGATCGTCACCGGCGTCTACCGGGGCTTCACCGGCCCCACCGGCACCCCGGCCGAGGCCCACGAGTCCCTCGGCGGCGCGGTGGAGGCGGCGGCGGGGCTGCCCGCCCGGACCTCCGAGGCGATGCTGGACGCGGCCCGGACCGCCTTCGTCGACGGCCTCGCCCTGGCGGCGGGCGCCGGAGCGGCCGTCCTGCTGGCGGCGGCGGTGGCGGCCTGGTTCCTGCTGCGCGGTCAGCGGCTGGACGACACGGCGTCCCGGTGAGGACGGCCCACGCGATGGGTCAGGCCGCTTCCTTGGCCTTGCTCGCGTACATGTCCACGTACTCCTGGCCGGACAGCCGCATGACCTCGGCCATCACGGAGTCGGTCACCGCGCGCAGCACATAGCGGTCGCGGTCCATCCCCTCGTACCGGGAGAACTCCATCGCCTCGCCGAAGCGCACGGTCACCTTGCCGGGGCGGGGCATGCCGGCGCCGTTCGGCTGGATCTTGTCCGTGCCGATCATGGCGAACGGCACGACCGGCGCGCCCGTCATCAGCGTCAGACGGGCGATGCCGGTGCGGCCCCGGTACAGGCGCCCGTCGGGGGAGCGGGTGCCCTCGGGGTAGATGCCGAAGACCTTGCCCTCCTCCAGGATCCGGCGCCCGGTCATCAGCGCGGCGACGCCGCCCCGGCCGCCGTCCCGGTCCACCGGGATCATGCCGACGCCCGTGAAGAACCAGGCCATGAGACGGCCCTTGAAGCCCTTGCCGGTGACGTACTCGTCCTTGCCGATGAAGTAGACCTGCCGGTCGCACACCAGCGGAAGGATCATCGAGTCGATGAACGTGAGGTGGTTGCCGGCCAGGATGACCGGACCGTCGCCCGGGATGTGCTCCGCGCCCTCCACCTGTGGGCGGAACATCAGGCGCATGATCGGTCCGAGCACTGCCTTGATGAGCGCGAAGCGGGACAACGGGCCCTCCGGTGTCAAGGGATTCATCTATGTCTGTGCAGGTGAGGACGATACTCGCGGTGACCGCGATCCCGCACATCGGGTACGCCGACTTCATCCAGGTCTTACTCGTCGTTGACCTGCGTTCACCTGCGGTGACGCGGCGCCGGTGTGCCGTAACGCGGCCGCAACGGTGTGACGGACGTCGCTCGGGCGACGTATCACGGGTTCCCCGCCCGGGCGTGGCGAATCCGACGCCCCGTCACCTCGCCGCCCCCACACGCCATCCGGTGTCACCCGTGTGTTCGGCCCGGGGTCTCCCATCTGTCATGCACGCGCACCTACGATCGGCCCGCACCGACGCATCGAGGCAGGAAGGGCGCTCATGGGAACCCAGGACGACGAGCAGACCACCACCACCGGACGGCGGACTCTTCTCGGCGCGGCCGTACTCGGGGCGGGAGGCGTCCTCGGGCTCTCCGGTCAGGCGGCCGCCGCCGGCGGCGGACACGGAGGCGGCGTGCACGGGGGCGGCGGACTCAAGAGCCTGCCCAAGCCGACGATCATCGGCCACCGCGGCGCCAGCGGCTACCGGCCCGAGCACACCCTCGGCTCCTACCAGCTGGCCCTCGACCTCGGCGCCGACATCGTCGAGGCCGGCGACCTCGTCCCCACCCGGGACGGGCACCTCGTCTGCCGGCACGAGCCGGAGATCGGCGGCACCACCGACGTCGCGAGCCACCCCGAGTTCGCGGGCCGCAGGAAGACCAAGTCGCTCGACGGAGTGCCCACGACCGGCTGGTTCACCGAGGACTTCACGCTGGCCGAGCTGAAGACGCTCCGGGCCACCGAGCGCGTCCCGGCCAACCGCCCGCACAACACCCTCTACGACGGGCGCTGGGAGATCCCCACCTTCGAGGAGGTCCTCGCCTGGCAGGACGAGCAGACCCGCAGGAGGGGCCGGCAGGTCTGGATCTACCCCGAGCTCAAGCACCCCACCTACTTCCGCGAGCAGGGCCTCGGCCTGGAGGAGCGGGTCGCCAAGGTGCTGCGCCGGCACGGCAAGGACAGGAAGGACTCGCCCGTCATCCTCCAGTCCTTCGAGCCCACCAGCATCCAGCGCATGGACAAGCTCGTCGGCAACCCCCTCGTCGTCCTGCTCTCCGGCGCGAGCACCCGCCCCTGGGACTTCGAGAGGACGGGGGACCCGCGCACCGTCGCCGACCTGATCACCCCGGCCGGGCTGCGGGAGATCGCCTCCTACGCCCAGGGCATCGGCCCCACCCTGGACCTGGTCATCCCCAAGGACGCGGCCGGGAGGCTCACCACCCCCACCACCCTGGTCCGGGACGCGCACGAAGCGGGCCTCCTGCTGCACCCCTACACGATGCGCAACGAGAACCCGTTCCTGCCCGCCGAGTTCCGCAAGGGCACCGACCCGGACGCCTACGGCGACGTCTTCGGCGCCTACCGCGTGTACTTCGCCACCGGGATCGACGGGGTCTTCACCGACAACCCCGACACCGGCCTGCTCGCCCGTCAGGACCTCGTCAACCGCTGAGGCGCGGGCCCCGGTTGGGGTGAGCCGCGGCCGCCCGGGCAACCCCGCGCCCCGGCGGCCGCGTCGTGCCGCACATGAGGGACTACCTGGTCACCACCCTGCGCCCACTGCTCGCCGCCGAGGCCCGGGCCGAGGCGTCCGCCTCCGGAGCCGAGCCCGCCGACCTGGAGCAGGCGGTGTGGCTGCGCCTCCTGGAACACCTCGACGCGGACGGCCCGCCCGCCGACCCGCACGCCTGGCTGCGCCGCGCCGTCCGCTCGGAGTCCCGCCGCAGCCGCCGTACGGCCCGGCACGAACGGCCCTACGAGCACGAGCCCGTCGCCGACACCGACCGGCACGACCCCGAGGGCCTGGCGCTGGCCGCCGCCCACCGCCGCGCGCTGCGCGACGCGGTCCGCCGGCTGCCCGGCCGCTGCCCCCGTCTGCTGGAGGCGCTGCTCTCCCCGGACGACCCGACCTACCGCGAGATCGCGGGGGAGTTGGGTATCTCACAGGGCAGTCTCGGCCCGGAACGTTCCAGATGCCTGGAATGTCTGCGTCGATTGCTCACACCGGAGGTTGCGGCCCGCAGTGCGCGGGGATAGGAGTGAGGGACGACCGGTGATCAGGTGAGCGGGAGGCGTGCGCACATGGGCATGAGCGTGACCATCTCTGCGGCGACCGAGCAGGACGCTGAGCAGATCTTCAGGCTGCAGTACCTGTGCTTCCAGAGCGAAGCGGCGCTGTACGGCAACTACCGCATCGCCCCGCTGGTCCAGAGTCTTGACTCGGTCCGGGCCGAGGTCGCCGCGGACTGCGTCTTCGTGGCCCGCCTCGGCGAGGAGGTCGTCGGCTCGGTCCGCGGCCATGTCACCGAGGACGGCGCCGCCGCCATCGGCAAGCTCTGCGTCCACCCGCGTCTCCAGGGCCACGGCATCGGCGCCCGTCTGCTGCGCGCGGCCGAGGCCGCCCTCGCCGAGCAGCGCGGCGCCAAGCGGTTCCGCCTGGAGGCCGGTCACCGCAGCGAGGGCAACCTCCGCCTCTACCGCAAGGTCGGCTACGCGAGGGTCGGCACCGCCCAGGGCGCCGACGGCGTCCCGATGATCGTCCTGGAGAAGGAGGCGGGCGCCTTCGCCACTACGGCGTGACGGCGCGGGCCCTGCGGAGCCAGTACAGGGCCGACAGCGGCAGCAGCACCGGGATGAAGAGATAGCCCATGCCGTAGTCGGACCAGACCGTCGCGTCGGGGAACGCAGAGGGCTCCACCAGGGTCCAGGTGCCGACGACGAGGACGCCCACGAGCTCGGCGGCGCAGCACACCAGCGCCGCCCTGCGGGCCCGTTCACCGCCCCGTACCAGCGTGTACGTGATGAAGCCGTACACCACACCGGCCACCGCCGACAGCGTGTAGGCGAGCGGGGCCCGGCCGAAGTCCGTCGCGATCTGGTACGCCGAGCGCGACACCGCGCCGACCACCATCACGCCGTACAGCCAGACCAGCAGGACGCCGGGCCCGCCGATCAGCCGCGCCGGCCTGTCCTCGGTCGTGGCCATCTCAGCCTCCCCAGATGTCATAGAGCCGCACCTCCAGCACGGCCAGCACCACGCCGCCCGCGGCGACCGTGACCGAGCCCCATTTGGACCGTTCCGCCAGCGACATGAAGCCCGCCGCCGGCACACACGCGAACGCGCCCAGCAGATACGCCACGAAGATCGTCGTGCCCTGCTCCGGCTTCTCGCCCCGCGCCAGCAGCACGATCCCGACGACCAGCTGCACCAGCGCCAGCACCGTCACGACGGCCATGCCGATGAAGTGCCAGTCCTTCGTCGGCTGGTCACGGGTGGCGGCCCAGCCGCACCACGCGGCGAGCAGCAGCGCGGCGACACCGGTCACCAGCATCAGGACAGCGAACATGCCGGTGAGCCTATTACGGGCCAAAAGGCCTGATGCGGCCGCCCCCGGACAGCGGCCGTAGGGTCGGGGGCATGAAGATCCGTGCACAAGCCCTCCTGTTCGACAACGACGGCACCCTCGTCTCCTCCCTCGCCTCCGTGGACCGCTGCTGGACGCGCTGGGCCGCGGAGTACGGCGTCACGGAGGCGTTCGGCAGGATCGAGCTGCACGGGCGCCCGGCCGTCGAGATAGTCGCCGACCTGCTGCCCGCCGCACGCGTCCCCGAGGCGCTCGCCCGGATCGAGGCGCTGGAGGTGGAGGACGTGCCGAACGACGGCGTCCACCTGCTGCCCGGCACCCGCGCCTTCCTCGACGCGCTGCCCGCCGACCGCTGGGCCGTCGTCACCTCCGCGACCCGCCGGCTCGCCGAGGCCCGGCTCGACGCCGTCGGCATCCTGCCCAAGACGATGGTGACCGCCGACGACATCACGCGCGGCAAGCCCGACCCCGAGCCCTACCTGCTCGCCGCCCGTGAGCTGGGCGTCGACCCGGCCGGCTGCGTCGTCTTCGAGGACGCCCCCGCCGGTCTCGCGGCCGGCCGGGCCGCCGGCATGACCACCGTGGCGTTGACCACAACCCACCGGGCCGACGAGCTCGACGCCGACCTCGTGGTGAAGGACCTGTCGGCCTTGTCCGTGCTGGCCGGCGACGGTTTCGTGGAGATCTCCGCCCGCGTCTGACCCTGTCCGCCGCTGTCCACCATGCGGACAGCGGCGGCCGGTAAGGACCATACGTCTGCTTTACTGATCGCATGACCACCACGAGCAGCCGCATTCCCGCGACCGAGGCGCCCCTGACGCCCGGTGCTCGTTGTATGTGTCGAATGTGCGCCTTCTAGAGGGCCCCCGCACCATCCGAGCCTCGCGCCCCGAAGCGAGCCCGCTCAGGTCCGCCCGCCCCGGGTTCCAGGACTGAGCCACGCCCCCGCGCACACGTTCTCCGCGTTCCCCCTTGCACGGAACCGTGCTGCGTCCGGCTGCCTTCGACCACGTATGCCCCGTGCCCGGCGACCACGACGCGCCGCGCACTCGACAGTGACGGAACTCCAGTGATCACCACTTCGGGCCTCACCAAGGTCTACCGCTCGCGCGGCCGCGAGGTCACCGCCCTCGACGGCGTCGACCTGCACGTCCGCGAGGGCGAGGTGTACGGCGTCATCGGCCAGTCCGGCGCCGGCAAGTCCTCGCTCATCCGCTGCGTCAACCTGCTCGAACGCCCCACCGCCGGCACCGTGTCCGTCGCCGGTCAGGACCTCACCGCGCTCGCCGGACGCGGCCCCCGGGCCGGCAAGGAGCTGCGGCGGGCGCGCAGCCGGATCGGCATGGTCTTCCAGCACTTCAACCTGCTGTCCTCCCGGACCGTCCAGGACAACGTCGAACTGCCGCTGGAAATCCTCGGCATGTCCGGGAAGGAACGTTCCCGCAAGGCGCTCGGACTGCTCGACCTGGTCGGCCTCGCCGACAAGGCGAAGTCCTACCCCGCCCAGCTCTCCGGCGGCCAGAAGCAGCGCGTCGGCATCGCCCGCGCCCTGGCCGGCGACCCCAAGGTGCTGCTCTCCGACGAGGCCACCAGCGCCCTCGACCCGGAGACCACCCGCTCGATCCTCCAGCTGCTGCGCGACCTCAACCGGCAGCTGGGCCTGACCGTCCTGCTCATCACGCACGAGATGGACGTCGTGAAGTCGATCTGCGACTCCGCCGCCCTGATGGAGCGCGGCCGGATCGTCGAGTCCGGCACGGTCGGCGAACTGCTCGCCACCCCCGGCTCCGAACTGGCCTCCGCCCTCTTCCCGGTGGGCGGCGAGGCATCCGCCGACGACCGGACCGTCGTCGACGTCACCTTCCACGGCGAGGCCGCCACCCAGCCGGTCATCTCCCAGCTCTCGCGCACCTACAACATCGACATATCGATCCTCGGTGCCGCCATCGACACCGTCGGCGGTCTCCAGGTCGGCCGGATGCGGATCGAACTGCCCGGCCGCTACGAGGACAACGTCGTGCCGATCGGCTTCCTGCGCGAACAGGGACTCCAGATCGACGTCCTGGGCCAGGAGCCCGTACTGCTGAAGGAAGGTGCCCGGCCGTGACCTGGTCCGAAATGCAGCCCCTGCTGGAGCAGGCGTGTTGGGACACCCTCTACATGGTCGGCTGGTCCACCCTCATCGCGGTGGCCGGCGGACTCCCGCTCGGCATCCTGCTCGTCCTCACCGACCGCGGCGGACTCCTCCAGAACGTCCTCGCCAACAAGGTCATCGGGCAGATCGTGAACGTCGCCCGCTCGATGCCCTTCATCATCCTGATGGTCGCCCTGATGAGCTTCACCCGCTGGGTCACCGGCACGACCATCGGCCGCGAGGCCGCCATCGTGCCGCTCGCCATCGGCGCCATCCCGTTCTTCGCGCGACTGGTCGAGACGGCCGTCCGCGAGGTGGACGGCGGACTCGTCGAGGCCGTGCAGGCGATGGGCGGCAACACCTGGACCGTCGTGCGCAAGGTCCTCGTCCCCGAGTCGCTTCCGTCCCTCATCGCCAGCACCACGACCACGATCGTCGCCCTCATCGGCTACTCGGCCATGGCCGGCACGGTCGGCGCCGGCGGACTCGGCGACATCGCCATCCGCTACGGCTTCCAGCGCTTCGAGAGCGAGCTGATGTGGATCACGGTGGCGATCCTCGCCGTCGTCATCTCCGTCATCCAGGCCGCCGGCGACTACGCGGCCCGCTCCCTGCACCACCGCGGCGGCCGCTCCGGACCCGCGCCGAAGCTGCGCCTGCTGAAGGCCGCCACCGCCACGAGCGAGACCGTCTAGGTACCGCTCGCACCCCCGAACTCCCCGGGCACCCATGCCGGGGTCGCACCACCCCTAGGAAAGGCACTTTTCGTGCGTAACACCGCCAAGATCACCACCGCCGCCCTCGCCGTCGGAGCCCTCACCCTCGGGCTCTCCGCCTGCGGCTCGGACAAGGACTCCGGTTCCGACGCGAACGCCCCGCTGAAGGTCGCCGCCACGCCGACCCCCCAGGGCGAGATCCTCACCTACATCAAGGACAACCTCGCGAAGAAGGCCGGCCTCGAGCTCGAGGTCAAGGAGTTCACCGACTACGTGACGCCGAACACGGCCGTCCAGCAGGGCGAGGTCGACGCCAACTACTTCCAGCACAAGCCGTACCTGGACGACTTCAACAAGAAGAACGGCACCGACATCGTCGCCGTGCCGAACGCCACGGTGCACCTGGAGCCCCTCGGCGTCTACTCAAAGGGCGTCAAGAAGCTCGCGGACCTCGAGAAGGGCGCCACCGTCGCCCTGCCGAACGACACCACCAACGAGGCCCGCGCGCTCAAGCTGCTGGAGGCCAACGGCCTGATCGAGCTCAGGGCGGGCGTGGGCTACGAGGCGACCCCCAAGGACATCGCCTCCAACCCGAAGAACCTGAACTTCAAGGAGCTGGAGGCCGCCCAGCTGCCCCGCTCCCTCGCCGACGTCGACGCCGCCGTGATCAACGGCAACTACGCGCTCGAGGCCGACCTCAGCCCGGCCGACGACGCCCTCGCCGCCGAGTCCCCGAAGGACAACCCGTACGGCAACTTCCTCGCCGTGAAGAAGGGCGACGAGGACGACCCGCGCGTCGAGAAGCTCGCGAAGCTGCTCACCTCGCCCGAGGTGAAGAAGTTCATCGAGGACAAGTACGACGGCGCCGTCGTCGCCGCGTTCTGAGCCGGCCGACCGCCATCTGACGGGGCGTTCGACGCGTATCGCCCACCACGGGGTCCCCACCTTCACCGGGTGCGGGCCCCGTGGTGCGGTTCAGTGCTTTCATGCTGCATGCTGGGCAGTTCGCAGGCCCTGAAGGTATTTCCGACGGTTACGGAGCGGCGCATGACTGGCACCTTCCCCACCATCTCCATCAGCACGGAGCGGTTGGTGCTGCGTCCCCTCGACGAGGACGACGTGCCCGCACTCGCCGAGATGATGAACGACGAACAGGTCGGCGCCTGGACGGACGTGCCCCAGCCGTTCACCGAGGACCGCGCCCGCACCTGGATCACCGAGTACGCCCCCGCCGAACGGGAGGCGGGCCGCGGACTCGACCTCGCCGTCACCGAGTTCCTCACCCAGCGTCTGGTCGGCATCGTCCAACTGGCCAAGACCAACTGGCACGTACGCGCCACCGAGCTCTCCTACATCGTCGCCCCCTGGGCCCGCGGCGAGGGCTACGCCTCCGAGGCCGCCCTCGCCACCGCCCAATGGCTGTTCGCCGACCAGAAGTTCGAGCGCATCGAACTGCGCACGGCCGCCGACAACACCGCCTCCCAGCAGGTCGCCCAGAAGATCGGCTGCATCAGCGAGGGCGTCCTGCGCAACGCCTGCATAGCCCACGTGCGCACCGAGGACGGCACCTGGACCGATGTGCGCACCGACTTCATCGTCTGGAGCCTCCTGCCCGAGGACCTCGACGGCGCCGGGGACCACCTGGCCGGATCCGGCGGCTTCACCTCCTACGGCGAGTGGAACTGAGCCGGACCCGGACGCCCGGCGGCCCCGCCGCGACCAGGTACCCTCACGAGGCCCGGTCCTCGGGCTCCCCATGACGACCTGCGCGCACCCAGGAGACTGACGACGATGGCCGACCGCGTCACGGTGATCGGCTGGGACGGCTCGCCGCTGACCGCCGCGGCACGCTCCGCCCTCGGTGCGGCCACCCTCGTGGCCGGCGCCGCCCACCATCTGGCGCTCCCCGAAGTGCCGCCCGCCGCCGAGCGCATCCGCCTGGGCAGCGTCGCCCTCGCCGCCCGCCGTATCGCGGGCCACCGCGGCACCGCGGTCGTGCTCGCCGACGGCGACCCCGGCTTCTTCGGCGTCGTACGCACGCTGCGCGCCCCCGAGTTCGGCCTCGAGGTCGAGGTCGTCCCCGCCGTCTCCTCCGTCGCCTCGGCCTTCGCCCGCGCCGGGATGCCCTGGGACGACGCACAGGTGGTCGTGGCACATCCGCGCACCCTGCGACGCGCGGTGAACGTGTGCCGCGCCCACACCAAGGTCGCCGTGCTGACCTCGCCGGGCGCCGGTCCCGCCGAACTGGGCCTGCTCCTGGAGGGCGTCCACCGCACCTTCGTGATCTGCGAGGAACTGGGCACCGGCCGCGAACAGGTCACCGTCGTCACCTCCGACAAGGCCGCCGACCACACCTGGCGCGACCCCAACGTCGTGATCGTCGCCGGCGGCACCGCCCCCGCGCCCGACGGCATCGGCTGGATCGCGGGCCGCGACCCGTCCACCGGCCCCCGCGGCTGGACCCTGCCCGCCCAGTCCTACGGCGGCCTCATGGGCGAGGGCGAGCTCGAACCGCTGCGCGCCGCCCAGCTCGCCCGGCTCGGCCCCCGCCTCGGCGACCTCGTCTGGGACATCGGCTGCGGCAGCGGCGCCTTCGCCACCGAGGCCGCACGGGCCGGCGCGGCCGTCATCGCCGTCGACAGCGACCCGCGGGCCTGCGAGCGCACCGAGGCCAACGCGCGCGCCTTCGGCGTCCAGACCCAGATCGTCCACGGCACCGCCCCGCACGTCCTGGAGAACCTCCCCGAACCGGACGTGGTCCGCGTCGGCGGCGGGGGAGCGGCCGTCGTCTCCGCCGTGGCCGACCGGCGCCCGCAGCGCATCGTCACCCACGCCGCGACCCGCGACGCCGCCGAACTCATCGGCCGCGACCTCACGGAGCACGGCTACGACGTCGAGTGCGCCCTGCTGCAGTCCGTCGAACTCGACACGCGGGCCTGGACGGAACGCGAGCGGAGCGTCGCGTTCCTGCTCAGCGGGGTTCTGCCCGATCGCTCGGTGTGACCGTCCGACCATCCCCGTGATCCTGTTGTCGTACCGCTCGCGGTAGGCTGGCCGACTGTTGTACCGCATGTGGACGCCCGGCGGTTCGTCGGCCAATGTCCGGAAAAACGCTCCCGGTTCGGAGCGGGTGTGGTACGGCGAAACCGGAGGACGCGCAACGTGGCGCAGTCCACAGCGGCCCGTCGCGGATCAGCCTGTCGCGACGGCCGAACGGCCAGGACAATGCCACTCAATGGCTTTGTCGCCTTTTTTGGGCGGGTCGTTCGTGCCGCTGGGCTCGGACGCTCGTTCTTCATGGCGGGGGCGGTCGGTGCGCCGTCCCCGGTGAGCAGGACGTGGAAGCACTAACCGATGGGCGAGGGGTACGCATGACCGACACCGGCCAGGTCCCGGGCGAGGGACTGCCGGAGAGCGCAGGCATGGTGGAGCAGCCGGGCGTCCCCGCGGCGCCGGATGCGTACAGCTACCTCTCCGAGACTCCCGCCGAGGAAGAAGACCTGCTCCTGCCCGGCTCCCAGGGCGCCTGGGGCAACGAGGTCGCCCCGCCCGCGCCGGAGCCGGTCGTCGAGGCCGTGCACGAGCCCGACGCGCACGAGCTCTCCGGCCGCGACAGCGGCTCCGTCGACCTGACCGGCGTACGGCTGCCCGGGCCTTCCGCGCCCACGGCCCCCACGACGCCGATCCCGCCGATCACCCCCCGGCGCCCCCTGCACCTGGGCCCGCCGATCCCCGACGCCTCCGCCAGCCCGGTCCGTTCACTGGCCGACCGGGGTGCCGTCGGCATGCCGGTCCGGCAGCCGGGCCCGGCCGTCCCCGAGCACACCGAGGCGCAGGCCCCGGCGCAGGCGGCCGCCTGGGGGGCGCCCGCCCCCGCGCCGATCGGCACCGAGGCCCAGGCTGCCGAAACGGTTGTCCCGGCCGCCGAGCCCGTCGGCGCCGCGCAGGCGGTCGTGGCGCGGGTCGCCACGGAGGCCGGTGCCGCCTCGGGCGTCGCCCAGGCCCACGAGGCCGGTGCCGGCGCGCAGGCCGCCGAGGCCCAGGCGCCCGTCGCCCAGGACGAGTCGTACGGCGCACCCGAGCCGTCGCCCGAGCACGCCGCGGCCGTCCCCGGCCAGGCCGGCGCCCCGGCGCCGGTCGCGCACGAGTCGCATGGGGACGCGTCCGCTCCGGTCACGACCGGCGGGGCCCCGCAGGACGCCGTCGAGCCCCAGGGCGTCGCCGCAGCCCCGCAGGACGTTCAGCCCGGCGAGCCCGAGCAGGCCCCGGCCGCTCCCGAGGTCGCCGAAACTCCCGAGGCCCCGCAGAGCGCCGAGATGCCGGCCCCCGAGGCCGCACCCGTCGCCGAGGCGCCGGAGCCCGAGGCGGTCATGCCCGAGCCCGTCATGCCCGAGGCCGTAGAGCCCGAGCGCGCCCCGGTCCAGGAAGCCCCGGCCCCGGTCGCCGAGGCCCCCGAAGCCGCCCCGCAGAACGTCGAGGTCCCGGCGGACGCCGAGGCCCCCGGCGCGGAGGCACCCGAGGCACAGCCCCAGCCCGAACCGGTCCGGGCCCCCGAGCCCGTCCCGGCGCACGCACCGGAGCCCGTGGCCGCGTCGCACGCCCCCGAGCCCGTCCAGGTGCTCCCGCCCCAGGCCCCGGCCCCCGAGCCCGTCCCCGCCGACGTGCCGGACGGACCGGAACAGGCCGAGCCGCAGGCCACCGCCACCGCCGTACCGGAGCAGCCCGAGCCGGAGGCCGTCGCGGTCCCCGAACCGGCCGCCGAGGCCCCCGTCGCCGAGGAGGCCGCCGTGCCGCCGAGCGAGCCCGCCCCGGCCGGGCAGCCGGCCCAGTTCCCCGACGCCGTGGCGCCCCAGGCCGGGCAGCCGCTGCCCGAGGCTTCCGAGGCCCCGGCCCCCGAGGCCGTCCCCGCCGAAGCCGTCCAGCCGCTCGCGGCGGCCGCCGCCCCCGAGCCGGTGACGCTCGAGCAGTACGCGGCCGAGCAGTACCTCGCCGAACCGGCGGGCCCGCAGCTCAGTCCGGCCGCCGGGCCGGACGACGCCGTGGCCGTGATGCCCGGCGCCGTCTCCCAGGAGCCCGCACCGGGCCAGCCGCTCGGTCAGTTCGTCCCGGTCGAGGGCACCGTGCCGACCACTCCGCACCTCGCACCCACCCCGCCGCAGCCGCTCGTCCTGCCCACCGAGGAGCCCCCGGCGCCCGCCGCCGAGGTGCCCGCCCCCCGCGAGGCCGACCCCGGACTCGTCCAGCACGCCGACGACCTGGACACCCGGGCCGCCGACGAGGAGGCGCAGGCGGAGGAGGCCCCGGCGCAGGACGCCCCGGCCGCGGAGGAGCCCCAGCGGCCCGGCGGCCCCGCCGCACCCGCGTACGACGACGCCGAGCGCGAGGCCGTCCTCAAGGTGATGCGCGAGCGCCGCGACATCCGCAACGGCTTCCGCAGCGACCCCATCCCGCACGAGGTGCTGCTCCGGGTCCTGGAGGCCGCGCACACAGCGCCCTCCGTCGGCCACTCCCAGCCCTGGGACTTCGTCGTCATCCGCTCGTCGGAGACCCGGCGCACCATGCACGAACTGGCCATGCGCCAGCGTGAGGCCTACGCCAAGTCGCTGCCCAAGGGCCGCGCGAAGCAGTTCAAGGAACTGAAGATCGAGGCCATCCTCGACACCCCGGTGAACATCGTCGTCACCGCCGACCCCACCCGCGGCGGCCGCCACACCCTCGGCCGGCACACCCAGCCGCAGATGGCGCCGTACTCCGCCGCCCTCGCCGTCGAGAACCTCTGGCTCGCCGCCCGCGCCGAGGGCCTCGGCGTGGGCTGGGTCAGCTTCTTCGACGAGCGCGAGATGGTCCGCGCCCTCGGCCTGCCCGAGCACCTGGAGGTCATCGCCTACCTGTGCGTCGGGTACGTCGACGAGTTCCCGGACGAGCCCGAGCTGCTCCAGGCGGGCTGGTCCAAGCGCCGCCCGCTGTCCTGGGTCGTCCACGAGGAGACGTACGGCCGCCGCGCCCTGCCCGGCGAGGAGCCGCACGACCTGCTCGCCGAGACCGTCTCCCAGATCCGCCCGCTCGACGCCAAGGCGCTCGGCGAGGCGTGGGAGCGGCAGAAGCGCATGACCAAGCCGGCCGGTGCGCTCGGCATGCTGGAGATCATCTCCGCCCAGCTGTCCGGCCTGTCCCGGCAGTGCCCGCCCCCGATCCCGGAGCCCGCGGCCGTCGCGATCTTCGCCGGTGACCACGGTGTGCACGCCCAGGGCGTCACCCCGTGGCCGCAGGAGGTCACGGCCCAGATGGTGGCCAACTTCCTCGGCGGCGGCGCCGTCTGCAACGCCTTCGCCGCCCAGGTCGGCGCCGAGGTCTGCGTGGTCGACGTGGGCGTGGCCGCGGACCTCCCGGCCACCCCGGGCCTGCTGCCCCGCAAGGTCCGCGCCGGCACCGCCGACATGACGACCGGCCCCGCGATGACCCGCGAGGAGGCCAAGCAGGCCATCGAGGTCGGCATCGAGACCGCCCGCGACCTGGTGGCGGCCGGCAACAAGGCGCTGCTGACCGGTGAGATGGGCATCGCCAACACCACGGCGTCCGCCGCGCTGATCTCCCTCTACACCGGCACCGACCCGGCCGAGGTCACCGGCCGCGGCACCGGCATCAACGACGAGACGCTGGCCCGCAAGACCGAGGTCGTGCGGCGCGCCCTGGAGTTCCACCAGCCGGACCCGGCCGACCCGATCGGGGTCCTCGCCGCGATCGGCGGTCTGGAGCACGCCGCGCTGGTCGGTCTGCTGCTCGGCGGTGCCTCCCTGCGCACGCCGGTGATCCTGGACGGCGTGAGCGCCGGCGCCGCCGCCCTGGTGGCCCGCGCGATCGCCCCCGAGGTGCTGGCCGCCTGCATCGCCGGTCACCGCAGCGCCGAGCCCGGCCATGTGGCGGCCCTGAACAAGCTGGGTCTGCGCCCCCTGGTCGACCTCGACCTGCGGCTCGGCGAGGGCACGGGCGCGCTCCTGGCCCTCCCGCTGGTCCAGAGCACGGCCCGGGCGATGCACGAGGTGGCGACGTTCGACTCGGCGGGCGTCACCGAGAAGTAGCCGGGTGCCTGGGGACCCGGAGCCGCGCGCCCCGGGTCCCCTCGCCCTGCGCGGGGAACGGTGGGCCGCCCAGCCTTCGGACACCCTGACCGCCGGTGCCGTCCGCAGCATAAAATCCGCACGTCAGGGCATCGCCCCGCCGCCACCCCAAGGGAGCCGCACCCTCATGGCCGAACACCCCGCCTATCCCGTAGGCCTGCGCCTGACCGGTCGCCGGGTCGTCGTCCTCGGCGGTGGCCAGGTCGCCCAGCGCCGCCTCCCGGCGCTCGTCGCGGCGGGCGCCGACATCCGGCTGGTGTCCCCGGAGGCGACCCCGTCGGTCGAGGCGATGGCGGACGCGGGGGAGATCGCCTGGCACCGGCGCCGCTACGAGGAGGGCGACCTCGCGGACGCCTGGTACGCCCTGATCGCCACCAGCGACCCGGAGGCCAACACGGCCGCCTCCGCCGAGGCCGAACGGCACCACGTGTGGTGCGTCCGCTCCGACGACGCCGACGCGGCGACGGCCTGGACGCCGGCCACCGGCCACAGCGAGGGTGTCACCGTCGCCGTCCTCACCACCGACGCACGCGGCCGCGACCCCCGGCACACCGCCGCCGTGCGGGACGCGGTCGTCGAGGGCCTGCGCGACGGCACCCTCGTCGCCCCGCACCACCGCACCCGCAAGCCCGGCGTCGCCCTCGTCGGCGGCGGCCCCGGCGACCCGGACCTGATCACCGTGCGCGGCCGCCGGCTGCTCGCCGAGGCGGACGTGGTCATCGCCGACCACCTCGGCCCGCGCGACCTCCTCGCCGAACTGCCGCCGAGCGTCGAGGTGATCGACGCGGCGAAGCTGCCGTACGGCAGGTTCATGGCCCAGGAGGCCATCAACGAGGCGCTGATCGAGCACGCCCGCCAGGGCAAGTCGGTGGTGCGGCTCAAGGGCGGCGACCCCTTCGTCTACGGCCGTGGCATGGAGGAGGTCATCGCTCTGGCGGAGGCCGGCATCCCGTGCACGGTCGTGCCCGGCATCTCCAGCTCGATCTCCGTGCCGGGCGCCGCCGGCATCCCGGTGACGCACCGGGGCGTCGCCCATGAGTTCACGGTGGTCAGCGGCCATGTCGCCCCCGACGACGAGCGGTCCCTGGTGGACTGGCCGTCGCTCGCCAGGCTCACCGGCACGCTGGTGATCCTCATGGGCGTCGGCACCCTCGCCAAGGTCGCCGAGACGCTCATCGCCCACGGGAAGTCACCGGACACCCCGGTGGCCCTGGTCCAGGAGGGCACCACGGCCGGGCAGCGCCGGGTCGACGCGACGCTCGCCACGGCCGGCGCCGCGGTGGTCGAGCACGAGGTGAAGCCGCCCGCCGTCATCGTCATCGGCGCGGTCGTGAAGGCGGGCCCCGCCGCCTCGGAAACCCCCCAGACGTAACCGCGGGTAACACCCCCGCCCCGCACCGTTGGCACCACACCCAGGACAAGGCAGTATCACTCCGTGGCCGATCTCATCACCGTCGACGACCCCGACGACCCGCGTCTGCGCGACTACACGGGCCTGACCGACGTCGACCTGCGCCGGCGCCGCGAACCCGCCGAGGGCCTGTTCATCGCCGAGGGCGAGAAGGTCATCAGACGGGCCAAGGAAGCCGGCTACGAGATGCGCTCGATGCTGCTGTCGGCCAAGTGGATCGACGTGATGCGCGACGTCATCGACGAACTCCCGGCCCCCGTCTACGCGGTCAGCCCGGACCTCGCCGAACAGGTCACCGGCTACCACGTGCACCGCGGCGCGCTCGCGTCCATGCAGCGCAAGCCGCTGCCCAGCGCCACCGACCTGCTGCACACCGCCCGCCGCGTCGTGGTCATGGAGTCGGTCAACGACCACACCAACATCGGCGCGATCTTCCGCTCCGCCGCGGCCCTCGGCATGGACGCCGTCCTGCTCTCCCCGGACTGCGCCGACCCGCTGTACCGCCGTAGCGTCAAGGTCTCGATGGGCGCGGTCTTCTCCGTGCCGTACGCCCGTCTGGAGACCTGGCCCAAGGCGCTGGAGACGGTCCGCGAGGCCGGCTTCTCACTGCTCGCCCTGACCCCGGACGAGAAGGCGAAGACCCTCGACGAGACCGCCCCGCACCGGATGGACCGGGTGGCCCTGATGCTCGGCGCCGAGGGCGGCGGCCTGACCACGCAGGCCCTGGTCGCCGCCGACGAATGGGTGCGCATCCCCATGTCGCACGGTGTCGACTCCCTCAACGTGGGCGCCGCGGCCGCCGTCGCGTTCTACGCGGTGGCCACGGGCCGCCCCGAGGTCTGACGGCTACTCCGGGATCTCGAACTCGGACGAGTACCGCTCGTCCATCGTCCCGTGGTCCGGCGCCACCGGCTGCTCCTGCGCGGGGCGCCCGCCGCCGGTGCCGCCGAGGCCCCGGTCCGGGCCCTGGCAGCCCTGGGCGGCCGCGATGCCGAGCGCCACGAGCAGCGTCACCACGACGAACACGAACAGCCGCTGGCGCAGGAGCTGCGGATTGGCGGGCCGGCGCCCGGTCCCCGTGTTCCGCGGAGCCGTACGGCCGGTGCCGCCGCGCGTCACGGGCCGGCCGCCCTTGCGCGGGGTGCCGCGCGGCGCGGGCGTCGGCCGGGACCCCGCGCGGGACACGGAACCGCCGCCGGTCCGCGGCGCGGAACCGTCCCGGGAAGGCCCGGGCACCCGGCCCGCACCGCCGCCGCGCGGTCCGGCCGCACCGCGGGGCGGGGGAGTGCCGGGCGAGCGCCGCTGCACCCGCTGCGGTTCCGGATACGTGTCGGCGAGCCGGCCGGTGACCCGGTCCGCCTCGGCGGCGCGCTGCGCCGGCGGGCGTACGTCCCCGAGCCCCTGCGCCTCCCGGGCGGCGATCTCCTTCAGGCGCAGCGACAGCTGCAGGGTGCTGGGCCGCTCCTCGGGGTCCTTCGCCAGACAGGCGCGCACCAGGGGCGCGAGGGCGTCCGGCACCCCGTGCAGCTGCGCCTCCTCGTGCACGACCCGGTACAGCATCACCTCGGAACTGCCGTGCCCGAACGGCGAGTCGCCCATCGACGCGTACGCGAGCGTGGCGCCCAGGGAGAAGACGTCCGTGGCCGGGGTGACGGCGGCGCCGCGCACCTGCTCCGGGGCGAGGAAGCCGGGCGAGCCGACCGCCGTGCCGACATGGGTGAGGGTCGAGGCGCCCGTGGCCCAGGCGATGCCGAAGTCGATGATCCGCGGCCCCTTGGGGGACAGCAGGATGTTGGACGGCTTCAGATCCCGGTGCACGACCCCTGCCTCGTGGACCGCGACCAGCCCCTCGGACAGGGCGGCCCCCACGGCGGCGACCTCCGCGGCCCCCAGCGGGCCCTCGTCGGCGACCTTGTCGTGCAGGGACGGGCCGGGCACGTACTGCGTGGCGAACCAGGGGCGCTCCGCCTCCAGATCGGCGGCCACCAGCCGGGCCGTGCACCCGCCCCGGATCCGCCGCGCCGCCGAGACCTCCCGCGCGAACCTGGAGCGGAACTCCTGGTCCTCCGCCAGATCGGGCCGGATCACCTTGAGCGCGACCCGCTGCCCCTTCTTGTCGGAGCCCAGGTACACGACACCCATTCCGCCCGCGCCCAGCCGTCTGTGAAGCCTGAACGATCCGACGACGCGCGGGTCCTCGCGCCTCAGGCGCATCATCGCCATGTTCATCCCCGCTGCCCGGTCCGTGTGACGTGCCACAGCTTACGTTTCCACGGGCCGCCGCGCGCAGAGGCCGCGCCCTCTCGGCCCGGTGGATTGTCGCGCGCGAACCGCGAAGGTGAAAGCCGGTCAGCAAGCTGACGCACAAGGCGACTTCACTGCCTCCGCCGGGTCAACCCGCAGTGCGGTAAGGGAGGTTGGGTCCGCTTCGACGCACAGCAGGACGGGGGAGGCGGGGGAGCGGGACGTCGGCCGGACCGTTCCGCCGGCGAGGGACAGGTGCGGACGCCACCCGAGGATCGCGGGCCCGTCGGCCGGCACCGAGTGAGAGAAGTCACCCGGTGGGGCCTGCCGGAACCCCGCAGGACACCCCGGAGAAAACGGGCGGACCGGACGTCCCCTCCGGGAAGACCCCGAGACCCGCGCGCCGGTCTCCACCCAGGGGAGTACTCCGCCCACGGGGGCTCATCCTCCGGGAGGCCCGCCAATCGGTACGAGGGCATGACGTGCGGAACGGGCCGCGCCCCTAGATTTGAGGTCAAGCGGCGGGTGCAGCACTCGTCCCCCGAGGTCAGACGCCCGCCGCTGCAGACAGATCCGACACAGGTCAGGAGAGGGACCATGGCCCAGACGGCACCGCGGGCACTGCTCCGCACCCAGGCGCGCTTCCTGCCGCGCCCCCGCCGCCAGGGCCGCCGGCACCCGCTGGTGGCGACGCTGATGGCCCTTCCCCTGGCGGCCCTGCTCCTGCTCGTCTTCGACGGGTGGGAGACGGTGGCCACACAGGCGTCGTCCGTGGGTGTGATGCTGGGGCGCTGAGCGGCGACCCCAGGCCCGGAAGAGCGGTCCGGGCGAGGACATCCATCCATGAAACCCCGTGGGGACGGGGGTGCGGCGGACGGCACAGATGCCGGCGCAGCTGGGGAGCTGCGCCGGCATTGCTCTGCCCGGCCCCGGTGGCGTACGCGTACGCTCGCCCCAGCCGACCCGCCTGCGAGGACCCGAAGTGACCGCCCATCCACTACTGCCCGACCTCGCCGCGCACGCCAAGGCCACGGCCCACTCCCTCACCCCGTCCTGCGGCTCCTGCGCGGCCGTCACCCTCGCCGACCGCCCCGACGCCACGGTCGTCCGCCACGCCGGCACCGTGGCCAAGGCCCACCCCCCGGACAGCACCCCGGCCGACCTGGTCCCCCGCCTCGCCGTCGCCGCCCGGCTCCCCGGCCTCCTCCTGGCCCCGCTCACCCCCGAGCCCGCCCATCTGCACGGCCGCCTCGTCACCTGCTGGCCGTACGGCCGCCCCGTGGACCCGGCCGATCCCGACGCGGCGCCCTGGGAGGAGGCGGCCACGCTGCTCGCGGGCCTGCACCGCACCCCCGTCCCGGCCGGTCTGCCCGCGATGCGGGGACCGGCGAAGGCCGCCCGCGCCGTGACGCGGCTCCGCTCCACCACCGCCGCCCCGGGCACGGCGGCCACCGCGGTCCTGCGCGCCTGGGACACCCTCCCGGCCTGGGCCCGCGCCGAGGCCCCGCAACCGGCGCCGGGCGCGCTGTGCCACGGCGACTTCCACCTCGGCCAGCTCGTCCGGCACCCGGCGCCCGACGGCCCGTGGCTGCTGATCGACGTCGACGACCTCGGCACCGGCGCGCCGGCCTGGGACCTGGCCCGCCCCGCCGCCTGGTACGCCTGCGGCCTGCTCCCGCCCGACGAGTGGAGCCGCTTCCTGACCGCCTACCGGGCCGCCGGCGGCACCGCCGTCCCCGCCGAGGGCGATCCCTGGCCCGCCCTGGACGTCCCGGCCCGCGCCCTCACCGCGCAGACGGCGGCCAGGGCGATCACCAAGGCGCGGGAAGAGGGCCGGCCGCTGGACGAGGTCGAGCAGTGCCTGGTGGACGCCTGTGACCGAATGGTGCCCGTCCCGCCCGAGTTGACCCAGGCTTCCCCGAAGTAGGGTGCAACCGACCGCAGCCGGGCAGAGTCTGTCCTGGCGAGACGCGAAGCAGGACCGACCGGCGAGGAGTTGAGCCGAACGATGCAGTGTCCGAAGTGCCATGCGCCGATGCACACCTACAACCGCAACGGCGTCCAGATCGAGCAGTGCAGCGGCTGCCGCGGGATCTTCCTGGACTACGGCGAGCTGGAGGCCCTGACCCGCCTGGAGTCCCAGTGGACCCAGCCGGCCCCGCCGCCCCCGGCCGCCCCGCAGGCCTACCCGGCCGCAGCTCCGCAGGCCCCGGCGTGGGGTGCCCCGCACGGCGGTCACGGCGCCCACTACGGCCACCGCCGCCACAAGAGCTTCGGCCACATGCTGTTCTCCAGCTGAGCCGCCGGGCACGAGGAAGCCCCCCGGTCGACGACCGGGGGGCTTCGGTGTGTGGACGATACTGGGATTGAACCAGTGACCTCTTCCGTGTCAGGGAAGCGCTCTCCCGCTGAGCTAATCGTCCTCGGGACCACGACCCGGGGGCCGTGGGCACTGCGTGCGCGATACTGGGATTGAACCAGTGACCTCTTCCGTGTCAGGGAAGCGCTCTCCCGCTGAGCTAATCGCGCGGGTCAGACCTTCGATGATCGATCGAAGATCCAGTGGACGATACTGGGATTGAACCAGTGACCTCTTCCGTGTCAGGGAAGCGCTCTCCCGCTGAGCTAATCGTCCTTGGAGGTGGAGACGGGATTTGAACCCGTGTAGACGGCTTTGCAGGCCGTTGCCTCGCCTCTCGGCCACTCCACCAGGAGTGAGGGGGTCGGGAAGATCCCCTTGTTCCTTCGAGCGGACGACGAGGCTCGAACTCGCGACCTCAACCTTGGCAAGGTTGCGCTCTACCAACTGAGCTACGTCCGCTTGTCGTTTCCGTCCCGCTCGCGCGGCCCGGCGACGAGTTGAACTCTAGCGGATTCCGGGGCCAGCACAAAAACGCGTTTGCGCAGCGTGCTGCGCCTCACCTGCCCGGTGAGCCGGGGAACCGTCCCGGGAGGACAGGGCCAGGTCGTCGCGGGGGCACCGGCCATAGACTCGACGGCGTGCACGACCTCCCGCCTCTCGCCCGTTTCGGCGACCGCGTCGCCACCGGTCTCCTGGACGTCACCAGCGACCCCGCGGCCCTCGACTCCAGCGGCTTCTGGGCCGTCTGCGCCGACTTCGAGGGCGCCCTGACCTGCGCCCGCTTCCGCGACGTACGGCGGGAGGAGGTACCCGCGCCGGTGCCGGGCGCCTGGGCCGGACCGGCGGCCGGTGACTGGACGTCATCTCTCGACCGCGCCGCGTACACGGCCGGGGTGCGGCGCATCCGTGAGCACATCGCGGCCGGCGAGGTCTACCAGGCCAACCTCTGCCGTGTGCTGAGCGCGCCCGTCGCGGCGGACGCCGACGTCGACGCGCTGACCGCGCTCCTCGCGCGCGGCAACCCGGCGCCGTACGCCGGAACGATTCGGCTGCCCGGGCACGGCGTGGAGATCGCCACCGCCTCGCCCGAGCTGTTCCTGCGCCGCGACGGGCGTGTCGTGGAGTCCGGGCCGATCAAGGGCACCGGCCGCACCGAGGCGGACCTCCTGGAGAAGGACTACGCCGAGAACGTGATGATCGTCGACCTGGTGCGCAACGACATCGGCCGGGTCTGCGCCACCGGCTCGGTGTCCGTCCCCGACCTGTGCGCCGTGGAGAAGCACCCGGGGCTCGTGCACCTGGTCTCCACCGTCCGCGGCGAACTGCGCCCCGGCGCCGGCTGGCCCGAACTCCTCGACGCCGCCTTCCCGCCCGGCTCCGTGACCGGCGCGCCCAAGTCCAGCGCGCTGCGGATCATCGACGCGCTGGAGACGGCACCGCGCGGACCGTACTGCGGAGGGATCGGCTGGGTCGACGCCGACCGCGGCACCGGCGAGCTGGCCGTCGGCATACGAACCTTCTGGATCGACCGGGACGCGGGCGCGCTGCGTTTCGGCACCGGCGCGGGGATCACCTGGGGATCGGATCCGGAGGGGGAGTGGCGGGAGACCGAGCTGAAGGCATCCCGGCTGCTCGCGGTAGCGTCGGGCGCGTACGAGGTGAGTGGAGAGGGACTGCAACCGTGAAGATCTGGCTCGACGGCGGGCTGAAGGACATCGAGACCGCCCGCGTCTCCGTCTTCGACCACGGTCTGACCGTGGGCGACGGCATCTTCGAGACCGTGAAGGCGGTGGACGGCCGGCTGTTCGCGCTGACCCGGCACCTCGACCGGCTGACGCGCTCGGCGCTGGGGCTCGGCCTGCCCGCCCCCGACCACGACGAGGTCCGCCGCGCCTGCGCCGCCGTCCTCGAGGCCAACCCGATGCCGCTCGGCCGGCTGCGCATCACCTACACCGGCGGACAGGGCCCGCTCGGCTCCGACCGTGGCGAGCACGGCCCCACGCTGGTCGTCGCGCTCGGCGAGACCAGCCGCCGCCCCGACAGCACCGCCGTGATCACCGTCCCCTGGACCCGCAACGAGCGGGGCGCGCTCACCGGCCTGAAGACCACCTCGTACGCCGAGAACGTCGTCGCCCTCGCCCGCGCCCATGAACACGGGGCCTCCGAGGCCCTGTTCGCCAACACCGTCGGGCAGCTCTGCGAGGGCACCGGCTCCAACGTCTTCGTCGTCCTGGACGGCGAGATCCACACCCCGCCGGTCGCCTCGGGCTGCCTCGCCGGCATCACCCGCGCCCTCACCGTCGAGTGGACCGGCGCCAAGGAGACCGACCTGCCGCTGGACGTGCTGGAGCGGGCCGACGAGGTCTTCCTCACCTCCACCCTGCGGGACGTCCAGGCCGTGCACCGCGTCGACGACCGCGAACTGCCGGGCGCGCCGGGACCGGTGACCGCCAAGGCCATGCGGATCTTCGAGGAGCGCTCCGGCGACGACCTGGACCCGTGACCGGGAATTCGGCTGCCGTGGACGCGGCGCGCTGGGTAGAACTCACCTGATGACCACGACCCTGCGGCCGACCGAGCCGCTTCAGCACCACGCCGACGGGACCCGTTCGCGCCGCTACCAGGTGTGTGTGAACGGGCGCCCCGTGGGCGTCCTCCTGCTGGGCACGCACCCCGTCTTCGGCGAGGGCGTGGCCCGGATAACGGAACTGCGCATCGAGGAGGCCGACCGGCGGCGCGGCCGGGCCACCGTCGCCGCCCTCGCCGCGGAGGAGGTGGCGCGCGGCTGGGGCTGCCACCGCATCGAGGTGACCGTCCCCGGGGACGCGGTCCCGGCACTGCGCCTGGTCACCGCCCTCGGCTACCTCCTGCGCAACCGGGGCATGGCGAAGGCCCTCGGCGACACCCCGCCCCCGCTCCCGGCGGGCACCCGCGCGCGGCCCATGACCGGGCCCGAGTACGAGACATGGCTGGTCAAGAGCGACGAGGACTACGTCCGCAGCTGGGTCGAGCGCGGTGTCCCCGAGGACGAGGCCCGGGTCAAGTCGCAGCGGGACCACGAGGCACTCCTGCCCCAGGGGCTCGCCACCCCCGGCACCTCCATCGACGTCCTGGAGCACGAGGGGACGCCGGTGGGCACCGTATGGGTCGGCACCCGGCAGGGCCGCGCCTATGTGTACGACGTCGAGACGCGTCCGGAGCACCGGGGCCGGGGCCACGGCCGCTCGCTGATGCTCCAGGCGGAGGGCCGGGCGATCGCCGCCGGGCACCGCTTGATCGGCCTCAACGTCTTCGCGGGCAACACCGCGGCCGAGCGGCTGTACGACTCGCTCGGCTACGAGACGACGGTGTACGCCCTGTACAAGGCGCTGCTGTAGCCGCCGTCAGGCCCCCGCCTGCTCCGCCAGCAGCCGGTCCACGATCTCCTCGACGCGCTCGCGCAGCCCCTCCTGGCTCTTGCCGCCGTCGAGGCGCTCGCCGTCGATCACATAGGTGGGGGTGCCGGTCACGCCGATCGCCTTGCCCTCGGCCTGGTCGGCGTCGACGATCAGGATGTGCCGGCCGTCGATCAGCGCGGTGTCGAACTCCTCCGCGTCCAGGCCCAGTTCCCGGGCCACCTCGATCAGGAAGGGCTCGCCCTGGCGGTCCAGCTCCTCGACCCGGCCGAGCACGGCCTCGACGTACGGCCACCCCTGTCCCTGCTCCAGGGCCTCCTCGGCGGCCTGAGCGGCGGCGAAGGCGTGCTTGTGCTTCTCCAGCGGGAAGTGCCGCAGGCGCAGCTCCAGCCGGTCGCCGTAGCGGGCGCGCAGGGCGCGCAGATCGTCCAGGGCGCCACGGCAGTCGGGGCACTGGAGCTCGCACCAGAAGTCGAGGACGACGGCGGCGCGGTCGGGGGAGGAGTCGTTCATGGTCCCCAGTCTCCCAGTCCCGGCCGGGGCGGCCCAATCCGGCCCGTGACCGGCACCTGCGGAGGAGACGACCCGGAGATCTCCCTGATGTCGGCCCGAGCCGTGGCCGCGCCGGGCGGCGACGGTGCAGGATGGAAGGGACGAAAGCCCCGTCGGACGCAGCCCGCCTGGAGGACCGGATGATTGCCGAGACCGTCTGTTCCGCCGTCGCCGTGGCCGGCCTGGGCATCGCGGCGGTCACGGCGTACCGCAAGCGTTTCCTCGCGGCCACGCGCATCGCGGCGTACGCGCTGGTGCCCCTGGGGCTGGTGATGACCGGCGTCGTGGACTGGCTGGCCGACACCGCCTTCAGCCCGACGGCCTGGGCGGGCTTCGGCGTCCTCGGGCTGGCCTGGGTGCTGTTCGCGAGCACCCGCGCGGTGGAGCGCCGCAGAGGCGGCACCCGCAAGGAGCGCAAGGAGGCCCGCGCGGCCGAGCGCCGCGAGGCGGTGGCCCCGGCGGCTTCCGCACCCTCGCTGGGCGAGGGGTCCACGCCGTCGAAGCGGCCCGCGTCCGCCCCGCGCGCCGAGCCCGCGGACGACTTCAGCGACATCGAGGCCATCCTGAAGAAGCACGGCATCTGACCGGGGCCCACCAGGCGGAAGCGACACAGTGGGTCGCCCCGAGGCCCTGAAACGATCACGATTCGGACCGGACCTCACGGATTACGGCGAACACCCGCTCATTCCGGGCGCGCTGATCGCGAAGCGGTGATGATCTGCGCCATCATCGCCCGCGAGATGCTGGACACGACACAGAGCGAGGCCGCGCCACCTCAGGACGAGCCTCGTGGGTGCCTCTTCGCCCTTTCCCAGCCACCGCTGATGATCTTCCTTGCGGTGATCGGGTGTCTGCTGCTCATGGCTGCGCTGCACGATCTGCTGCTGCTCTGAGCCGTACCCGCGGTCCCCGGCGCCACCCGCCGGGGCCCGCGTCGACACTCCGTCCGGCGTCTCAGCCGGTGGCCTCCTTGCGGCGCGCCCGGTAGGCGGCCACATGCAGGCGGTTGCCGCAGGTACGGCTGTCGCAGTACCGGCGGGAACGGTTGCGCGAGAGGTCCACGAAGGCGTGCCGGCAGTCCGGAGCCTCGCAGCGCCGCAGGCGCTCCTGCTCCCCGGCCACCACGAAGAAGGCCAGCGCCATGCCGCAGTCCGCCGCGAGATGGTCCGCCACCGAGGCGCCGGGCGCGAAGTAGTGCACATGCCAGCCGTGGCCGTCGTGATCGGTCAGGCGCGGAGTGGTGCCCGCGGCGGCCACCAGCTCGTTGATCAGCCCGGCCGCGGCCCTCGGGTCGGCCGCCGCGAAGATCGACGCGAACCGTCCGCGCACCTTGCGCACCGCGGACAGGTCGAACTCGGACAGCACCCCGACATCGCTGATGTCGTGCTTTCGCACGAAGTCGGCGAGGGCCGTGATGTCCGACAGCCCGTCCTCGGCGCCGTCCTCGTCCGGCGCGGTGTTCACCAGATCCACCACGACATCGAGTGCGCACCGGGCGTCATGGGTGATCAGCACGTTCTGCTCCCTGGCCTGGGGGGTGGGCGTGGGCGCCCGCCGATGCTGGCCGATGGTAGTGGCTCACCCAGCCGGCACACCGCCGTCGTCCGCACATGGCTTCGAATACAACGCCCGAGGAGCGCTCACGGTTCCCCCGGCGGCGGACGGGCCGTCCGGACGTCCAGGGCGGCGCACCACGGCCCCGCACCGCTCACGGGCCCCGAAACACCGGCGCCGCCCTCGCGACAGCGAGGACGGCGCCGGTGGCCTGCCTATGCGGTTGTCCTGGCCCGAGCCGTCACCCCGAGTCGACGGCGCCGGGCGGCTTGCGGGGATCTCGCCCTAGCTTTCCGCCAGGATGTGCGAGAGCTCCTGGTCGAGGTCGAAGTGACGGTGTTCCGTACCGGGGGGCACGGCGGCGTCCGTCCGCTTCAGGAAGGACTCCAGGGCTCGCGCGGGGGCTTCGAGGAGTGCCTCGCCCTCAGGAGAGCTCAGGGCGATGCAGACGACCCCCTGACCATGACTGCGCGACGGCCAGACACGGACGTCGCCGGTACCGGTGGGCCGGTGGAGGCCCTCGGCGAGGAGGTCGCGGGCGAACACCCACTCGACGGTCTCCTCGGCTCCGGTGTGGAAGGTGGCGTGCACGGCGTAGGGGTCGGCCGTGTCGTACCGCAGGCCTGCGGGGACAGGCAGGGAGGACTCGCTCGACACAACGAGGCGCAGGTGCAGCTCGCAGCTGACCGTGGTGTTCATAAGCGCCAGGGCCTTTCGCTCAGTGTGCGCTCGGGGATTCGCACGTCGGCGAAATCGACATGCCACCTACGGTGCCGTTGTAAACCCCTCTGAGTGTTTTGCGTGGGATTACGTAACTCTTCCGGCCGAGAACCCGTTCGTGCGGTACGACCATTTCGGTGACCGGATTCGGTCCGGTAGGGTTTGGCCGTATGAATACGGGGAGTGACGAGACGGGTGGCGCCGTCGCGGCGTCCGAAGGGGCGCAGGTGGGCAAGGCGCGGGACGACGGCGAGCGGGCCCTGGGCTCCCGGGCGCCCGAGTTCGTCAAGGCGCGGCGCCTGCTGCACCTGAGCTGGCAGGTGGGCGTCTTCATCATCGGCCTGGCGGTCGTGGTGGCCGGCATCATCATGCTGCCGCTGCCGGGCCCCGGCTGGGTCGTGATCTTCGGCGGCATGGCGATCTGGGCGACCGAGTTCGTCTGGGCCCAGCTGGTGCTGCGCTGGACCAAGCGCAAGGTCACCGAGGCGGCGCAGAAGGCGCTCGACCCGAGGGTGCGCCGGCGCAACATCGTCCTGACCTCGATCGGCCTCGTGATCATCGCCGTGCTGGTGGGGATCTACGTGTGGAAGTTCGGCGTCGTCATGCCGTGGAAGATCGAGGACCAGTGAGCGCGCGGGGTGCGGAGGCTCTCCGGGCCGGTTCCGGGGCGGTCACCCGCACCCCCTGACATGGGGTAATGTTCTTCCTGCGCCGGGGCGATTAGCTCAGTGGGAGAGCGCTTCGTTCACACCGAAGAGGTCACTGGTTCGAACCCAGTATCGCCCACCCGGATCCGACGGCCCGCCTGTGAGACCACAGGCGGGCCGTCGGCGTGTGAGGACACGGTCGCCGCGGACGGTGACGGTCCGTTACCTGGCGTGGGTGCCGAGGGTCGCGCCGAAAAGGATCAACAGGACCTTCGCGCGCTTCGGGAAGAAGTATCCGAAGATCAGGTCAAGGCGGACTTTCGGCCGTACCGGACTTCCGGAAGAACTCCAACACCCGGGCGTCCGGAGGGAATCCGCCGGACGCCTTCCGGAATGCGATCGGATTCCCGCGCGAATATGAGGCGATGAATGCGCCGCCGGCCCTGGCTCAGCGCATGGTGCCCAGGAAGTCCCGCACCCGCCGGGCGTCCCGCAGACGCTGCTCGTACGTCGCCCCGACGGCCAGCAGCAGGAGGCCGGCGAGCGCCGGGGGCACCCAGCGGGGGAGCGCGTCGGTCACCTGGGCGATGTACGGGGCGAGTTCGTGCAGGGCGTCCAGGGCGAGCACCCCGCCGCCCAGCAGGAGCGGCGCCTGGAGGTGGTGACGGGCGCCCAGCAGCGTGAGGGCCAGCGCGGCCAGGCCCAGCAGCAGGGGGCGCGCCCAGTGCGTGTCGCCCCATGCGGCCAGCAGGCTCGGCACGAGCGTGGCGGCGAGCCCGGGACCGTACGCCGTCCAGGAGGAGACCCGCGCATCGCGGCGCCTGCCGAGGGCGCCGACGACCAGGGCCGGGACGGAGACGGGCAGCGTGTACGCCTCCGGGGTGCCGACGTCCCACGCCGCCAGGCGCACCCACGCGGCCAGCACGAACAGCGCGGTGGCCGCGAAGGCGACCGGACGGCGGCCCGGGCGCAGAGCGGTCCCGGACGCGATCACCCCGCACAGCGCCAGCACGAGGGCCAGCATCGGCAGGTCGCCGGGGACGGCGGCGAGGCCCAAGGCGAGCAGCGCGACCGCCGCACCCGTGACCTCGACCGGGACCGTCGCCCGGGCGGTGTCCCCGAGCCGGGCCGCGAGCAGGGCCGCCGCCACCGGCACCACCAGGACCAGCACGGCGGTGTCCTGCGGCCGCCAGCCGGCGGCGGCACCCGACGCGCAGACGAGGGCGGTGGCGTACACGAGGGCGGCCGGGGCCGTGACCGGTGCGGAACGCGGCGTCCACGACGCCGCCGCGAAGAGCGCGGTGAGGACGGCCGTCACGGTCAGGGTCGCGCCCTGGCCGGCCAGGGACAGCAGGACGAGGGGCAGCGTGGTCAGCAGCGCGAGCACCGTCGCGGTCAGGTGAAGGGGCGAGGGCCGCTCGGGGGTCCGCGGCCAGGCCGACGCCGCGAGCGCCCCGGCGGTGAGGCACCCGAGCGCCGCCAGGCCCACGGCGTACGGGACGTCCAGCACCGGCGGCAGCACCAGCGCCGTCGCCCACCCGAGGACCAGCGCACCGGTCAGGGCGCGGGCGCGTCCCACCGCCTCGCGCGCCAGGACCAGGACACCGGCGACCGCCACCAGGACGACGGGCACCGTCTCGGAGTACGGGGGCCAGGGCACGTCGGCGGTGACCGCCGCGCGCGCGCCCGCGGGCGCCCCGGCCCACACCCGCTCGATCCAGGCGGCCGGACCGGTGAGGGCGACCGCCACCAGCGGCAGCGTCCACAGCAGGGCCAGCCCCTGGACGGCGGCGGAGGCGTGGACCAGGCCCCGGCGCACCGCCCGCGGCAGCCGGGCCCACCGGGTCACGGCGAGCAGGGCGATCCCGCAGGCCAGATACGCCGGGACCGTCCACAGGGCGGGCAGCGCGGACCGGACCGTACCGCCGATCGCGGCGACCGTGAGCAGCCCGGCGGCGACCGCCAGACCGCCCGCCTGCCGCTCGGCCGACGGATGCCGGGCCGCCGTCAGGGCGACGCCCGCCGCGAGGAGGAGGAGCGCCGCCGCACGGGCGGCGGCGCTCGGGCCGGTGGCCGTCCACGACAGCCAGCCGGCGGCCCACGCCCCCGGGACGCCCAGGCCGCAGGCGCCGACGACAGCGGTCCGCCGGACCGGCCCGGCCGGCCCCCGCAGGGCCACCGCCCCGTCACAGGCCGCCGTCACCAGCATGGCCAGGGTGACTCCGAACGGACCCGCGTCGAAGGCCACCGCGCCCAGCACGAGCGGCAGTTGGGCGGCCATCAGAGCCGCGGGCCGGGGCAGGCGCAGCGCCGAGGCGCGCGGCAGCAGACCGTACGCCGCCCACAGGGCCGCGAGCGCCGCCGAGGCGACGGCGGTGTATCCCGTGGCGTCCGTGCCGGTCAGCGCGGCCTCGTGCAGCGCGTACGCGTCCAGCGCGGTCAGCGCGAGCCCGAGGCCCGCCACCGACTCGGCCGTCGAGCGCAGTCCCCGCTTCAGCAGCGGTGCCGGCGCGGCGAGCACCGCCACCGTGACGGCGCCCAGCACCAGCGCCCGCCCCGCGATGCCGAGTTCACCCCAGCTCACCAGGGTGAACGCGATCGCCGCGACGGTGAGCAGCACACCGCCGAGCAGCAGCAGGACGTTCTGCACCCGGGGCGCAGAGGCCTCCGGGCGCGGCGGGGCGACGGGTGCGGGGGCCGGTGGTGCGGCCGCGTGGAGGGCCCTGACCAGCCAGGCCCGCCGGTGCAGCAACTGGGCCCGGCGGGCGTCCAGTCGGCGCAGCTCCAGATCCAGGAGCCGCAACTCCTCGGCCGGTGGCGGAATGTGCGTCATGACGGGAGTGTGGTCCGCGTCACGCCCGCCCGGCATGAGTGCCGGTACTCAGAAGACGTACTCAGATCACGTGCGGACCCGCTCCGGCGGGGCACACTGCGCGCATGGACTGGAGCCACTACCGCTTCCGCAGCCTGTGGGAACTCCCCGCGCCGCCCGCCGTCGTGCACGAGGTGCTGGAGCGCGCCGAGGACTACCCGCGCTGGTGGCCGCAGGTCCGGGAGGTGCGCCGGATCGACGACACCACCGGCGTGATCACCGTACGGTCCCTCCTGCCCTACGACCTCACGTTCACCGCTCGAGAGGCGAGGGACGACCGCGCGGCCGGCGTCCTGGAGATCGCCATCTCCGGGGACCTCGACGGCTGGGCGCGCTGGACGATCAGCCCGCACGGCGCCGGGTGCCTGGCCCGCTACGACCAGGTCGTCCACGTGAACAAGCCGCTGCTGCGGCGGTTCGCGGTGCCGGGCCGGCCGCTGTTCCGCGCCAACCACCGGCTGATGATGCGCGCGGGCCGCCGCGGCCTGCTGGCGTTCCTGGCCGAGCGCCGCCGAGCGGTTTGAAGGAACCGCGCGGGGACCTGTATGGTTCAGTGCGTTCCCGGGCGATTAGCTCAGTGGGAGAGCGCTTCGTTCACACCGAAGAGGTCACTGGTTCGAACCCAGTATCGCCCACCGGGAGAAAGCCGGTCCGCATCGAGCGGGCCGGCTTTTCCGCTGTTCAGGCCGCCGCCGGGAGGTCCGGGCGCAGCGGCCAGGCCGGGTCCACCGACTCCTCCGTGCCACTGCGTGCGAACCACGCCTGCAGGCCGCGCGCCTGCGCCGCGTGCCACACCGCCTGCAAGGTGTGCAGCTCCGCCGGGGACAGGCGTTCCAGGCGGGCCGCGAAGCGGCGGGCCACCGCGCGGACGACCTCCAGCGACGCCAGCGCGTCGGCCGCCGCGTCGTGCGCGTCCTCCAGTTCGACCTCGTAGTGCGCGCACAGGTCGGTCAGGGTGCGGCGCCCCTTGCGGTAGCGGTCCAGGTGCTTGTCCAGGACGCGCGGGTCGAGCACCGTCAGCTGCGCGCTCTCGAACCAGCGGGACAGCGAGGAGGCGCGGTGCCGCCGCAACTCGCGGTCCAGCAGCGTCAGATCGAATGGCGCGTTCATCACCACCAGCGGCCGGCCCGCCGTGGCCTGCACCGCCAGCTCCTCGGCTATCTCCTGCATCACCGGCGCCGGCCAGCGGCCGTTGCGCTGGAGGTGATCCTCCGTCAGACCGTGCACCGCCGTCGCCGCCTCCGGCACCGGAACACCGGGGTTCACCAGCCATCGTGTCACCCGGGGCCGGGTCCCCGGGGCGTCCTGGACGACGACGGCCGCCGAGACGATCCGGTCGGTCTCGACGTCCACGCCTGTCGTCTCCGTGTCGAATGCCGCCAGCGGGCCTTCGTACCAGCACGCCATACCGCTCAACTCCTCGTCCATCCATGGCAGCTGACGTCCCGTCTTCTGCCCGTTTGGTGATACCCGGGCCGTTTGCGGCGTACGCCGGAAGGACACAACAGGAGTGCGGGTCTTTGCAGTTCAGCGGCCCGCCACGGGGATTCACTCTGCCTGGAAGGCTGTTCGTCATGGCGATTGCGCAGCCCGAGCGGGGCGGGCTGCTGCCCGAACGGACGGGCCCCCCTCGCGGTTCACTCGCCACCACCGCGTGCATGGAGACACTGCAGGTGGGCTATCTGCACGCGGTCGCCGCGGCGGCGGGATGCTCGCTGTCCCAGCCGTTCCCGGACAACGGCATCGACTGGCACGTCAGCCACAGCGCGCCCGGCCACACGGTCGACGACGAGGTCACCATCAAGGTGCAGCTGAAGGCGACGTACCAGGTGGCGCCCGATCCGCCCGGCCGCTTCTTCTCCTTCACGCTCGACAACGCCCATCTGGCGAAGCTCGCCCGCACCCCGGTCTCGGTGCACAAGATCCTCGTCGTGATGATCGTGCCCCGGTCCCAGGAGCAGTGGCTGCGCGCCGGACACGACCGGCTCGACCTGCGGCACTGCTGCTACTGGGTCAACCTCGCCGGTCACGCGATCACGGGCCGGCGCCGCACCACCGTGCGGATACCGACCTCCCGCATCTTCGACGACCGGGCGCTCTGCGAGATCATGACGCGGGTCGGGACCGGAGGCAGACCATGACGCACCGCCCGCTCCAGGAGCCCGCCCGCCCGGTCCGGCCCCACCCCGTCGACGCCGCCTGGGACCGGCCCCCCGTGCCCGGCGACGTCGACCCCGCCGTCCTCGGAGCCCTGCTGCGCCGGCACGGCTGGCAGCGCCGCGGGGGAGCGGCGGGCCGCTACGGCCGCTGGACCCCGCCCGGACCGGCCGGCGGCGGCACCAGCCTGCTCGTCCCGGCGTCCCGTGCCTTCCCCGACAGCGACGACCTGCTCGCCGAGGCGCTGACCGCGCTGTCCCGCAGCGGCACCCCCGCCGCCCGCGAGGTGCTGGTCTGCCTCGCCGTGCCCAGCGACGAGATCCGCTGGTGGCGGGACGCGCCGGCGGGCCCGGCCGGGGCGGCGCCCTGGACCGCCGAGGAGGAGCTGCGCACCGCCGCCCGCCGCACCCTGCTCGCCGCCGCGCTGGCCACCCGCGCCCGGGCCGGATACCACGGCGCCCGGCACCGCCGCGCGGCCGTCGGCATGCTGGACGACGTCCTCGTGGGCTCCGCGCCCGACGGCCGCGGCCTCACCGCCTTCGTGCCCGTGGCCACCGGCCGCCCCCTCGCCGTACGCCTCCACCAGGCGCTGTACGCGACCCGGGAGGCCGTCGACTACCAGCGGGCCACCGGCGGGATGGAGGCCTTCGACGGGGCCGTCGAGGCGGGCGTCAGCCGCGAGCTGGTCGAGGGACTGATCGCCCTGGTGCGCGGCACGGAGGGCGCGCGCGTCGCCGTGGCGTGGGCGCCGGCCGCCGGCGTTCCCGAGGACTGCGCGGCCGACGGCGAGCCCGTCGAGTTCTCGCCCGGCGACCTGCCCGTCCTGCGGGCGGCCGGGGCCCGCTATCTGCGGGAGGAGCCGTCGGTGCCGGCGCTGATCACCGGCGCCGTCGTGCGGATGCGCCGGACCGGCACCCGCGGCGAGGGCACCGTCCGGCTGCGCGTCCTCGCGGGCGCCGAGGTCGCGCACGTCCGGCTGACGCTGGACGAGGAGGCGTACCGCATCGCCGGGCGCGCGCACCTCGTCGGACTGCCGGTGCGGGTACGCGGCCGGCTGGAGAGCCGGGGCGGTTTCCGCCGGCTGGCCGGTGCCTCGGAAGTGGTCCCGGTGCAGGTCGACGACGCCGAGCGGGACCGGCTGATGAAGGCGCTCCAGGAGGATCTCGACTTCTTCGAAGAGGTGTGCGCGGGGGAGGACGGCGGCGACTGACGGCGGCCGGAGGCTAAGGGGGCCGCGACAACCGTTTCGCGATCGGCGGTCGCGGGTCGGTACGATCGCAGTCATGCGCGCGCTCCTGGTATGGCGCCGCACCCCACCTTCAGTCAGGAGAGACCGGTGTCAGACGTCCGTGTGATCATCCAACGCGATTCCGAGCGGGAAGAGCGCGTGGTGACGACGGGCACTACGGCCGCCGACCTCTTCGCCGGCGAGCGCTCCGTCATCGCCGCGCGCGTGGGCGGCGAGCTCAAGGACCTGTCGTACGTGCTCTCCGACGGCGACGAGGTCGAGGGTGTCGAGATCTCCTCCGAGGACGGTCTGAACATCCTGCGCCACTCCACCGCGCACGTCATGGCGCAGGCCGTGCAGGAGCTGTTCCCCGAGGCCAAGCTCGGCATCGGCCCGCCCGTCAAGGACGGCTTCTACTACGACTTCGACGTCGAGAAGCCCTTCCACCCCGATGACCTGAAGGCCATCGAGAAGAAGATGCAGGAGATCCAGAAGCGCGGCCAGCGCTTCTCCCGGCGCGTGGTGACCGACGAGGCCGCCCGCGAGGAGCTGGCGGACGAGCCGTACAAGCTGGAGCTGATCGGCCTCAAGGGCTCCGCGTCGCACGACGACGGCGCGGACGTCGAGGTCGGCGCCGGCGAGCTGACGATCTACGACAACCTCGAAGCCAAGACGGGCGAGCTGTGCTGGAAGGACCTCTGCCGCGGTCCGCACCTGCCCACCACCCGGAACATCCCGGCGTTCAAGCTGATGCGCAACGCGGCCGCCTACTGGCGCGGCAGCGAGAAGAACCCGATGCTCCAGCGCATCTACGGCACCGCCTGGCCGTCCAAGGACGAGCTGAAGGCGCATCTGGAGTTCCTCGCCGAGGCCGAGAAGCGCGACCACCGCAAGCTCGGCAGCGAGCTCGACCTGTTCTCGATCCCCGAGCAGATCGGCTCCGGCCTCGCCGTCTTCCACCCCAAGGGCGGCATCATCCGCCGGGTCATGGAGGACTACTCGCGCCGCCGGCACGAGGAGGAGGGCTACGAGTTCGTCTACACCCCGCACGCGACGAAGGGGAAGCTCTTCGAGACCTCGGGCCACCTGGACTGGTACGCCGACGGCATGTACCCGCCCATGCAGCTCGACGAGGGCGTGGACTACTACCTCAAGCCCATGAACTGCCCGATGCACAACCTGATCTTCGACGCGCGCGGGCGTTCCTACCGCGAGCTGCCGCTGCGCCTGTTCGAGTTCGGGACCGTGTACCGGTACGAGAAGTCGGGCGTCGTGCACGGCCTCACGCGCGCCCGCGGCTTCACCCAGGACGACGCGCACATCTACTGCACCCGCGAGCAGATGTCCGAGGAGCTCGACAAGACCCTCACCTTCGTCCTGAACCTGCTGCGCGACTACGGCCTGACCGACTTCTACCTCGAGCTGTCCACCAAGGACCCGGAGAAGTTCGTCGGCACCGACGAGGCGTGGGAGGAGGCCACCGAGACGCTGCGCCAGGTCGCCGAGAAGCAGAACCTGGAACTGGTCGCGGACCCGGGCGGCGCCGCCTTCTACGGCCCGAAGATCTCCGTCCAGGCCAAGGACGCCATCGGCCGCACCTGGCAGATGTCGACGATCCAGCTCGACTTCAACCTGCCGGAGCGCTTCGACCTGGAGTACACCTCCGCCGACGGCTCCAAGCAGCGCCCGGTCATGATCCACCGCGCGCTGTTCGGCTCGATCGAGCGGTTCTTCGCGGTGCTCCTGGAGCACTACGCGGGCGCCTTCCCGGCGTGGCTGGCCCCGGTGCAGGCGCTCGGCATCCCGATCGGCGACGCGCACATCGAGTACCTGGAGAAGTTCGCCGCCGCCGCGAAGAAGCAGGGGCTGCGCGTCGAGGTCGACTCGTCCTCGGACCGGATGCAGAAGAAGATCCGCAACGCCCAGAAGCAGAAGGTGCCCTTCATGGTCATCGCGGGCGACGAGGACATGGCGAACAACGCCGTCTCCTTCCGCTACCGCGACGGATCGCAGGAGAACGGCATCCCGTTCGACGAGGCCGTCGCCAAGATCGCGAAGGTCGTCGAGGAGCGGGCGCAGGTCTGATCCACCGGCTCCACGAAGCCCCTGGAAGGCTCAGCCCTCCGGGGGCTTCGTGTCGCCCTCCCGGGCGAAGACCTGGAGCAGCCAGGAGGAGAACGACCCGGTCACCGCGCCCAGCAGGGCCAGCCCACCGGCCATCATGATCGTCGCGATCGCCCGGCCGCCCGTCGTCACCGGAACGATGTCGCCGTAGCCGACGGTGCTGAGGGTCGCCGCCGTCCACCACACCGCGTCGCCGAACGTCCGCATGGTGGCGCCGGGCGCGCCGCGTTCCTGCTGGAACACGGCCAGGGCGCCGGCGAAGCCGAGGAGCAGCGTGGACAGGCTCGCGTACGCGATCACGCGGGCGTGCAGGGTCAGCCGGGGCTCGCCCTGCCGGTGCTGGATGGCGTCGTAGAGCGGCACGATCCGCAGCGGCCGCAGCAGCGGCAGCAGAACCACGAGCGTGTGCAGGAAGTGCGTCCTGGCGAAGTGGAGGAAACGATCCCCGCTGAGTTGCTGGCGCACGATGAAGTCGGCGGCGAACAGCAGCCACAGCGCGGCCATCGTGTACACGCACAGGTCCTTCCAGAACGGCGGCATGCTCACCGCCAGGACGCGGGCGGCGTAGGCGGCAAGGAAGAGCAGCGACCCCAGGAACAGGGGGATCTCGGTGCGCTGCTCCCAGCGGGCGGAGGGGCTGTCGTCGTCCACGCGCCCAGCTTGGCCGGTGGCCGCCGCCCCGGCGCCCCGGCGACACGCCGGGAACGGTCGAAGCCATATGCTGCACGCATGACGAGTGAGCCGGAGCAGCAGTGGGGAGTGGGCATCCAGGACGCGTTCCAGCGCCTGTGGACGCCCCATCGGATGGCCTACATCCAGGGTGAGAACAAGCCGACCGGTCCCGGAGCGGACGACGGCTGCCCCTTCTGCTCGATCCCGGCCAAATCCGACGAGGACGGGCTGGTGGTCCGGCGCGGCGAGCAGGTGTACGCGGTGCTCAACCTGTACCCGTACAACGGCGGGCACCTGATGGTCGTGCCCTACCGCCATGTCGCCGACTACACCGACCTCACCGAGCCGGAGACCGCCGAGCTGGGGGCGCTGACCAAGCAGGCCATGACGGCCCTGCGCACCGCGTCGGGCGCCCACGGCTTCAACATCGGGATGAACCAGGGCACGGTCGCCGGTGCCGGGATCGCCGCCCACCTCCACCAGCACATCGTGCCGCGTTGGGGCGGGGACACGAACTTCATGCCGGTCGTCGGGCACACGCGGGTGCTGCCGCAGCTCCTCGCCGACACCCGGAAGATGCTGGCGGAGGCCTGGCCGGCCACCTGACCGCGCGGGGAGGGGCCGGGCGCGGCCCCTCCGCCGGCTCGTCGTCGGAGCGCCTACGCGTCGTAGACGTCCGCCTTGCGGGGCGAGGGATCCTGCACGGCCGTGCTGAGGAACGCCGAGCGCGCACCGAACTTCTCGGTGTCCACGCCGTTCTCGGCGAGGACCCTGATCGCCGAGGCGTGCACGGCCCGCAGCACCGGGGTGGCGGCGCGCAGCGCGTCGTCGGCCATGAAGCGGTGCCGCCACGGCTGGTCGGCCCAGGCGTGCCGCAGCCCGAACGGCTCGGGCAGGGCGATCGTCCCGCCCAGCCAGTTCAGCGCCGGGGGATACCAGGAGAGCGGGGCCCGCACCGCCAGCCGCACCACCTCGTCGGTGCCGACCAGCGGCAGCTTCACCGAGCGGGTCTCCCACGGCTTCAGCGACTTGGCGACCTCCTTGGTGGGCGCCTCGGGCTTCTCCTGGAAGAGCCCGTTGACCGGACCGAGGGCGTGGCCCGTCACCTCGATGCGCAGCGTCTCGTGCAGCACGGTCACGGTGATCAGCATGGTGATGATCAGCTGGCCGTCCCACAGGGTCCACTGGACGCCCAGATAGTGCCGGTCACCGCTGCCGAACTGCTGCTTGTTGCAGATCTCCTGTATCGCGTGCGGCTTGACCTGGTAGGCCTCGACGTCCGTGCCCTCCGGCCGGGACACCGCCGAGGCGCCCTCGGCGATCGGCGTGACGACCCAGTGGCGTATCGAGGGCTTGGGGAAACCGCCGGTGTTCAGCGGGCCGCGCTCGAGCATGCTCAGCTGGTCGTGGATCGCGCGGATCACGTCCCAGCTGCGGAACGGGTGGATCTCGCGGTCCGCGACGGCGGGCACCAGCTCCTCGGCCAGCTGCCAGCTGCCCCAGCGGGTGCCCATGCCGAGTATGCCCTTGGGCCCGGCGTAGAAGACCGAGTTGGACTGCTGCTCGGCGCTGAGCCTGGCCAGCGCCTGGCGCAGACGCTCGGCCTGGGTCTCGTTGGGACTGGCCGGCACCGCCTCCGGCACCTTCGCGCCGACGCTGCTGCCCGCGAGCAGGCTGTCCCAGCGCTCCCGCAGGTCCCGCGCGGTGCGCTCGCACACCTGCTTCGCCCAGAACCAGCCGAGGACCGGCATGACCACCGAGGCGCGCGCGTACCACGCCCAGATGCCGGTGAACGGCATCTTGAGCAGGAACAGCACGGCCAGCGCGCCCATCGCGACAAGGAGCACCGAGCCGATCGCCCCGCCCCGCCTGGCGTCCCGCTTGACGATGGTGGTGCGCAGCGTGAAGACGAGCAGCCACACGAGGAGCCCGGGCAGGAACAGCAGACCGCAGACGACCATGATCGCGCTGAGGGTCCGGTCCCGGGCCTTGCGGATGTTGTTGGCGGCCAGGCAGTGCTCGACCACAACCTGCGGCTCGGTGCCGAAGGACTGGATCAGCGGCTTGCGGCCGTCGCCGAGCATGCGGTCGACCACGGCCCGCGAGAACGCCTCGCCGAGGTTCGGCCGGAAGATCCTCGCCCAGGCGCGGCCCGCCTTGACATCCGTCTTGTGCCACTCGTTGTCGGCCTTCTTGATGTCCTCGTACGGGTTGTCGCGATAGGCCGCCGAGGCCAGCGCGAAGGTCGCCGTCTGTCCCTCACCGGCCGTGCGCGGCACCTGCGGACCGAAGATGTCCGCGTAACCGCCTTCAACGGTCATTCCCGCCCCCACTCGCCGCACTGTCGCTTCTGCGGCCTTCCCGACTTCCGTACGGCGCACACCTGTTGATCGGACGCCGATCGATGATCAGCGTATCCCCAGCCACCGACATCCGTCGGCGGACGCCCGAAGCCGCCCGCCGACGGGGAGGGGAGCGCCACGCACGCCGTCCGGAAGGCTCCGGCGCACGTCCGTTGCGCGGCGCGCGCCGAGGAGGCGACCGGGCGGCGCCGGGCGCGCGTTCCCGGAGTACGACCTAGGAGGCCGCCCGCGCCTCCTCCCGGACCCTCTCCGCGATCTGCTGCGGCATCGGCTCGTGCCGCGCGTACCGCCGGCTGAACCGGGCCGTGCCGTGCGACAGCGACCGCAGATCGATGGCGTACCGGCCGATCTCGATCTCGGGCACCTCGGCCTTGATCAGCGTGCGCCCGCCGCTGGTCTGCTCGGTACCGAGGACACGGCCCCGGCGCCCGGACAGGTCGCTCATCACGGCCCCGACGTAGTCGTCGCCGACCAGCACGGACACCTCCGCCACCGGCTCCAGCAGATGGATCTTCGTCTCTCCCGCGGCCTCGCGCAGCGCGAGCGCGCCGGCCGTCTGGAAGGCCGCGTCGGAGGAGTCGACGGAGTGCGCCTTGCCGTCCAGCAGGGTGACCCGGACATCGACGAGCGGATGGCCGGCCGCGACCCCCTTGGCCGCCTGGGCGCGCACGCCCTTCTCCACGGACGGGATGAACTGGCGCGGCACCGCGCCGCCGACGACCTTGTCCACGAACTCGATGCCCGAACCGCCGGGCAGCGGCTCGACCTCGATCTCGCAGATGGCGTACTGCCCGTGCCCGCCGGACTGCTTCACATGCCGGCCGCGGCCCGCCGCCCTGCCCGCGAACGTCTCCCGCAGCGACACCTTGTACGGCACCACGTCGACCTGCACCCCGTACCGGCTGCGCAGCCGCTCCAGCGCCACGTCGGCGTGCGCCTCGCCCAGCGCCCACAGCACCACCTGGTGGGTGGCCTGGTTCTGCTCCAGGCGCATCGTCGGGTCCTCGGCGACCAGCCGGGCCAGTCCCTGCGACAGCTTGTCCTCGTCGGCCTTGCTGTGCGCCTGGATGGCCAGCGGCAGCAGCGGGTCCGGCATCTGCCAGGGCTCCATCAGCAGCGGGTCGTCCTTCGACGACAGCGTGTCCCCGGTCTCCGCGCGGCTCAGCTTCGCCACGCACGCGAGGTCGCCCGCGATGCAGTGGCTGAGGGTGCGCTGCTGCTTGCCGAAGGGCGCCGACAGCGCGCCGACGCGCTCGTCGACGTCGTGGTCCTCGTGGCCGCGGTCCTCCATGCCGTGCCCGGACACGTGCACCGTCTCGTCGGGCCGCAGCGTGCCGGAGAAGACGCGCACCAGCGAGATCCGGCCGACGTACGGGTCCGACGCGGTCTTCACGACCTCCGCGACCAGCGGACTGTCCGGGTCGCACGGTTTCAGCTCGCGCGGCCGGCCGTCGAGCGTGGTCACCGCGGGAGCCGGCCGCTCCAGCGGGGTCGGGAAGCCGCGGGTGATCAGCTCCAGCACCTCGACGGTGCCGAGTCCCTGCCGGGCGCCCTCGGCGGCCGGGGCGGCGGCCAGGACGGGGAAGAACGTGCCGCGTGCGACGGCCCGCTCCAGGTCCTCGATGAGCGTATTGACGTCGATCTGCTCGCCGCCGAGATAGCGGTCCATGAGGGTCTCGTCCTCGCTCTCCGCGATGATCCCCTCGATCAGCCGGTTGCGCGCCTCGTCGATCAGCGGCAGCTCGTCGCCGCCCGGTTCGGACTCCTTGCGCTCCCCGGTGGAGTAGTCGAAGAGCTTCTGCGTCAGCAGGCCGATCAGACCGGTCACGGGCGCGTGCCCGTCCGGGCCCGGCCGGCCGTGCAGCGGCAGATACAGCGGCAGCACGGCGTCGGGGTCGTCGCCGCCGAACGCCTCCGCGCAGATCCGCGTCATCTCCTCGTAGTTCGCCCGCGCCGCCTCCAGATGCGTCACGACGATCGCGCGCGGCATGCCGACGGCCGCGCACTCGTCCCACACCATGCGGGTGGAGCCGTCGACGCCGTCCGAGGCCGAGACGACGAAGAGGGCCGCGTCCGCCGCGCGCAGACCGGCCCTGAGTTCCCCGACGAAGTCGGCGTAGCCGGGGGTGTCCAGCAGATTGATCTTGATGCCGTCCCATTCGACGGGCACCAGGGAGAGCTGTACCGAGCGGTGCTGCCGGTGCTCGATCTCGTCGTAGTCGGAGACGGTGCCGCCGTCCTCGACGCGGCCCGCCCGGTTCACCGCCCCCGCCGTCAGCGCGAGAGCCTCGACCAGAGTCGTCTTGCCCGAACCGCTGTGGCCGACCAGCACCACATTCCGTACGGACGTGGGGTGGTCGGCCGCTGTAGCCCTGCCGGCGGCTCCGGGGTGTGCGTTCGCCTTGTCGCCCATGATCCTGCCTCCCGTACACGGTGAGGTCACTGTGGGCGCGGACGTCCGTTCCCTCTCCCGGGCCCGGGCCCGGAAGGCGCCCCCAGCGACGGCGGCTGCGACGACGCCCGCGGTCCTTCGAGCTTTCCACTCACCGCACGGCCCGTCCATACGACGGACGGGACCGCGCCCGCCGCCCCGTCCCGGTGTGCCGTGGGGACCGAGGACGAGTGCCCGGCAGCCGCCCGCACGCGCGCGTGGCTACGATGGGCCAGCCGGTGGCCAGCAGGGGCCGCGCGGCGCCACACCGACCCTCGGGAAGGCCATGCTGAACAAGTACGCGCGTGCTTTCTTCACGCGTGTTCTCACGCCGTTCGCCTCATTTCTGATCAGAAGGGGCGTCAGCCCCGACACCGTCACCCTGATCGGGACCGCCGGCGTGGTCGCGGGCGCGCTGGTCTTCTACCCCATGGGCGAGTTCTTCTGGGGCACGGTCGTGATCACGCTGTTCGTGTTCTCCGACCTCGTCGACGGCAACATGGCGCGCCAGCTGGGCCGCTCCAGCCGCTGGGGCGCCTTCCTCGACTCCACCCTGGACCGGGTCGCCGACGGCGCGATCTTCGGCGGCTTCGCCCTCTGGTACGCCGGGGGCGGCGACGACATCGTGCTGTGCGCGGTGTCGATCTTCTGCCTGGCCAGCGGCCAGGTCGTGTCGTACACCAAGGCCCGCGGTGAGTCGATCGGCCTGCCGGTCGCGGTCAACGGCCTGGTCGAGCGGGCCGAGCGCCTGGTGATCTCGCTGGTCGCGGCCGGATTCGCCGGACTGCACAAGTTCGGTGTGCCCGGCATCCAGTACCTGCTGCCGGTGGCGCTGTGGATCGTCGCGGTGGGCAGCCTCGTCACGCTGGTCCAGCGGGTCGTCACCGTCCGCCGGGAGTCCGCCGAGGCCGAGGCCGCCGAGGCGCAGGACAAGCCGGAGAGCGCCTCGCACGGGAGCGAGGCCGCCACGTGAGCGCCCAGGACCGGCTGACCGACGCGCTGTACGGACTCGGCTGGGGCACCGTGAAGAAGCTCCCCGAGCCGGCCGCCGTGCGCCTCGGCCGCGCCATCGCCGACCTGGCGTGGAGGAAGCGGGGCAAGGGCGTCCAGCGGCTGGAGAGCAACTACGCGCGCGTGGTGCCCGACGCGAGCCCGCAGCGCCTGGCCGAGCTCTCCCGCGCGGGCATGCGCTCGTACCTGCGCTACTGGATGGAGTCCTTCCGGCTGCCCGCCTGGAGCGAGGAGCGGGTGCGCGAGGGCTTCGCGCCCAAGGACGTCCACCACCTCACCGACGGGCTGGCCGCGGGCAAGGGCGTGATATTGGCCCTGCCCCACCTGGCCAACTGGGACCTGGCCGGGGCCTGGGTCACCACCGAACTGAAGACACCGTTCACGACGGTCGCCGAGCGCCTCAAGCCCGAGACGCTCTACGACCGGTTCGTCGCCTACCGCGAGGGCCTCGGCATGGAGGTCCTGCCGCACAGCGGCGGCAGCGCCTTCGGCACGCTGGCGCGCCGGCTGCGCGACGGCGGCCTGGTCTGCCTGGTCGCCGACCGCGACCTGTCCGCCTCCGGCGTCGAGGTCGACTTCTTCGGCGCGACGGCCCGGATGCCCGCCGGACCGGCCCTGCTCGCCCAGCAGACCGGGGCGCTGCTGCTGCCCGTGACGCTCTGGTACGACGACTCGCCCGTCATGCGGGGCCGCGTCCACCCACCGGTCGAGGTGCCCGAGTCAGGCGATCGGGCCGAGAAGACGTCTGTCATGACACAGGCGCTGGCCGACGCCTTCGCCACGGGTATCGCGGAACATCCGGAGGACTGGCACATGCTCCAGCGCTTGTGGCTCGCCGACCTGGATCCCACGAAGGGGACCTTGTGAGAATCGGCATCGTCTGCCCGTACTCATGGGACGTGCCCGGAGGGGTCCAGTTCCACATCCGGGACCTCGCCGAGTACTTCATCCGGCAGGGGCACGAGGTGTCGGTGCTGGCTCCGGCCGACGACGACACCCCGCTGCCGCCGTACGTCGTCTCGGCGGGCCGGGCCGTCCCGGTGCCGTACAACGGCTCGGTCGCCCGCCTGAACTTCGGCTTCCTCTCCGCCGCGCGGGTCCGCCGCTGGCTGCACGACGGACGGTTCGACGTCATCCACATCCACGAGCCCACGTCGCCGTCCCTCGGCCTGCTGACCTGCTGGGCCGCCTCGGGGCCGATCGTGGCCACCTTCCACACGTCCAACCCGCGCTCGCGCGCGATGATCGCGGCGTACGCGATCCTCCAGGCCGCCCTGGAGAAGATCAGCGCCCGGATCGCGGTGAGCGAGTACGCCCGCCGGACGCTGGTGGAGCACCTCGGCGGCGACGCGGTCGTCATCCCCAACGGCGTCGACGTCGACTTCTTCGCCCGGGCCGAGCCCAACCCCGACTGGCAGGGCGGCACCATCGGCTTCATCGGCCGCATCGACGAGCCCCGCAAGGGCCTCCCGGTGCTGATGCGGGCCCTGCCGAAGATCCTCGCCGCCCGCCCGGAGACCCGGCTCCTCGTGGCCGGCCGGGGCGACGAGGAGGAGGCGGTCGAGGACCTGCCCGCCGAGCTGCGCTCCCGCGTCGAGTTCCTCGGCATGGTCAGCGACGAGGACAAGGCCCGGCTGCTGCGCAGCGTCGACCTGTACGTGGCCCCCAACACCGGCGGTGAGAGCTTCGGCATCATCCTGGTCGAGGCCCTGTCGGCGGGCGCCCCCGTCCTCGCCTCCGACCTCGACGCCTTCGCCCAGGTCCTGGACCAGGGCGCGGCCGGCGAACTCTTCGCCAACGAGGACGCGGACGCCCTCGCCGACGCCGCCGTACGCCTCCTGGGCGACCCCGCCCGCCGGGCCGAGCTCCGCAAGCGGGGGAGCGCCCACGTCCGCCGCTTCGACTGGTCGACGGTCGGCGCGGACATCATGTCGGTCTACGAGACGGTGACGGCGGGCGCGGCGGCGGTGGCCGCCGACGACTCCGGCACGGGCACGGCGGGCGGCCTGCGGGCCCGGCTGGGGCTGGCGCGGGACTGACGGGCTTCGGGAGGCAGGGGCCTCACCTGCGGCAGGGGCCCCACCTGCGGGCGGTCCCATGCCCGCGGACCCGTCGGCGGCCGCGGGAGGCCCGCGCGTGGGCGGCGTCCATGTGTGCCCGAGCCGCCCGTGGCGCCCCGCACACAAGGCCGCACCGGTCGCGCCGCTAGTCTGCGGCCGTGACCGCGACACTCATCTGGATCCTCGTCGTCCTCGTGGCGATCGGCCTCTACCTCAGCTGGACCGCCGGCCGGCTGGACCGGCTGCACGCCCGGATCGACGCGGCCCGCGCCGCGCTCGACGCCCAGCTGCTGCGCCGCGCCTCCGTCGCTCAGGAGCTGGCCACCTCCGGTGTGCTGGACCCGGCCGCCTCGATCGTGCTGTACGAGGCCGCGCACGCGGCCCGGCAGGCCGAGGAGGAGCAGCGGGAGGTCGCCGAGAGCGAGCTGAGCCAGGCCCTGCGCGCCGTCTTCGCCGAGACCCAGCAGGTGGAGGCGGTCCGCGAGGCGCCCGGCGGCGAGGCGGCGGCCCGCGAGCTGACGGAGGCGGTCCGCCGGGTGCCGATGGCCCGCCGCTTCCACAACGACGCCGTCCGCGCGGCCCGCGCGCTGCGCCGGCACCGCAAGGTCCGCTGGTTCCGCCTCGCCGGCCACGCCCCCTTCCCGCTGGCCTTCGAGATGGACGACGAGCCGCCCGCCGCCCTGGTCGAGCGGGTCTCCTGACCGGAACCCGCCACCGGCGGGGACGGAAAACGAGCCACCGGCTCCTCATTGGCCCTTGCTGTGGACTGGTCCGTTGCCGTTTCCTCGATGCTCGCAGCAACCCTTCTCCACCCGTAGTGAGGTCACCCGTGTCCATCTCCGAAAACCAGGCTCCCGAGACCGGCACCGCCCGTGTGAAGCGCGGCATGGCCGAGCAGCTCAAGGGCGGCGTGATCATGGACGTCGTCACGCCGGAGCAGGCGAAGATCGCCGAGGACGCGGGTGCGGTCGCGGTCATGGCCCTGGAGCGGGTGCCCGCCGACATCCGCAAGGACGGCGGCGTGGCCCGGATGTCCGACCCGGACATGATCGAGGGCATCATCGACGCCGTCTCGATCCCCGTCATGGCCAAGTCCCGCATCGGCCACTTCGTCGAGGCCCAGGTCCTGCAGTCCCTCGGCGTCGACTACATCGACGAGTCCGAGGTCCTCACCCCGGCCGACGAGGTCAACCACTCCGACAAGTGGGCCTTCACCACCCCGTTCGTCTGCGGTGCCACCAACCTCGGTGAGGCCCTGCGCCGTATCGCCGAGGGCGCGGCCATGATCCGCTCCAAGGGCGAGGCCGGCACCGGCAACGTCGTCGAGGCCGTCCGCCACCTGCGCCAGATCAAGAACGAGATCGCCCGCCTGCGCGGCTACGACAACAACGAGCTGTACGCCGCCGCCAAGGAGCTGCGCGCCCCGTACGAGCTGGTCAAGGAGGTCGCCGAGCTCGGCAAGCTTCCGGTCGTGCTGTTCTCCGCCGGCGGCGTCGCCACCCCCGCCGACGCCGCCCTGATGCGCCAGCTCGGTGCCGAGGGCGTCTTCGTCGGCTCCGGCATCTTCAAGTCCGGCGACCCGGCCAAGCGCGCCGCCGCCATCGTGAAGGCCACCACCTTCTACGACGACCCCAAGATCATCGCGGACGCGTCCCGCAACCTCGGCGAGGCCATGGTCGGCATCAACTGCGACACCCTGCCCGAGACCGAGCGCTACGCGAACCGGGGCTGGTGATGACCTCACCCGTCATCGGAGTGCTCGCGCTCCAGGGCGACGTGCGCGAGCACCTCGTCGCCCTGGCCGCGGCCGACGCCGTGGCCAGGCCGGTGCGCCGCCCCGAGGAGCTGGCCGAGGTCGACGGCCTGGTCATCCCCGGCGGGGAGTCCACCACGATCTCCAAGCTGGCCGTGCTCTTCGGGCTGATGGAGCCGCTGCGCGCGCGCGTGCGCGACGGCATGCCCGTCTACGGCACCTGCGCCGGCATGATCATGCTCGCCGACAAGATCCTCGACCCGCGCTCGGGCCAGGAGACTGTCGGCGGCATCGACATGATCGTCCGCCGCAACGCCTTCGGGCGTCAGAACGAGTCGTTCGAGGCGGCCGTCGACGTCAAGGAGATCCCGGGCGACCCGGTGGAGGGCGTCTTCATCCGGGCCCCCTGGGTGGAGTCCGTGGGCGCCGGCGCCGAGGTGCTGGCGGAGCACGACGGCCACATCGTGGCGGTCCGCCAGGGCAACGCGCTGGCCACGTCGTTCCACCCGGAGCTGACCGGCGACCACCGCGTCCACGGGCTGTTCGTCCAGATGGTGCGCGCGTACCGGACGTCCGAGTCCTTGTAGGATTCCTGCGTTCGTTGCAGAGATGGGTTACGCGAAGGAGACAGGCAGATGTCCGGCCACTCTAAATGGGCCACGACGAAGCACAAGAAGGCCGTGATCGACGCCAAGCGCGGCAAGCTCTTCGCGAAGCTCATCAAGAACATCGAGGTCGCGGCCCGGATGGGCGGAGCCGACCCCGAGGGCAACCCGACGCTGTACGACGCCATCCAGAAGGCGAAGAAGCAGTCGGTCCCCAACAAGAACATCGACTCGGCGGTCAAGCGCGGCGCGGGCCTGGAGGCCGGCGGCGCCGACTACGAGACGATCATGTACGAGGGCTACGGCCCGAACGGCGTCGCGGTGCTCATCGAGTGCCTCACCGACAACCGCAACCGCGCCGCCTCCGACGTCCGGGTCGCGATGACCCGCAACGGCGGCTCCATGGCCGACCCGGGCTCGGTGTCGTACCTGTTCAACCGCAAGGGCGTGGTGATCGTCCCCAAGGGCGAGCTGAGCGAGGACGACGTCCTCGGCGCCGTCCTCGACGCGGGCGCCGAGGAGGTCAACGACCTCGGCGAGTCCTTCGAGGTGATCAGCGAGGCCACCGACCTGGTCGCGGTCCGCACCGCGCTCCAGGACGCCGGCATCGACTACGAGTCCGCCGACGCCAACTTCGTCCCGACCATGCAGGTCGAGCTGGACGAGGAGGGCGCCAAGAAGATCTTCAAGCTGATCGACGCGCTCGAGGACAGCGACGACGTGCAGAACGTCTTCGCCAACTTCGACGTCAGCGACGAGATCATGGAGAAGGTCGACGCCTGACGCGGACGCGAGCCGCACGTGCACGTGCTCAACGGGCCGACGGGACACACCCGTCGGCCCGTCGCATTGTCAGCGGCACCCGATAGCCTGCACAAACAGGTGAGCGAAGGGAGGGGCGGTGCGCGTACTCGGGGTGGACCCCGGACTGACCCGCTGCGGTGTGGGCGTCGTCGAGGGGGTCGCGGGCCGGCCGCTGACCATGCTGGGCGTCGGAGTCGTCCGCACACCCGCGGACGCCGAGCTGGGCCACCGCCTGGTCGCCGTCGAGCAGGGCATCGAGCAGTGGCTGGACGAGCACCGGCCCGAATTCGTCGCCGTGGAGCGGGTGTTCAGCCAGCACAACGTCCGGACCGTCATGGGCACCGCCCAGGCCAGCGCCGTCGCCATGCTCTGCGCCGCCCGCCGCGGCATCCCCGTCGCCCTGCACACGCCCAGCGAGGTCAAGGCCGCCGTCACCGGCTCGGGCCGAGCCGACAAGGCACAGGTCGGCGCCATGGTCACCCGGCTGCTGCGGCTCAGCGCCCCGCCCAAGCCGGCCGACGCCGCCGACGCCCTGGCCCTCGCCATCTGCCACATCTGGCGCGCCCCCGCGCAGAACCGGCTCCAGCAGGCCGTCGCCCTGCACACCGCCACCGCATCGAAAGGCCGTACGGCATGATCGCCTTCGTCAGCGGCACCGTCGCCACCCTCGCCCCGGACACCGCGGTCGTCGAGGTCGGCGGCGTCGGCATGGCCGTCCAGTGCACCCCGAACACGCTGTCCACGCTGCGCGTCGGCCGACCCGCCAAGCTGCACACCTCCCTCGTGGTGCGCGAGGACTCCCTGACGCTCTACGGCTTCGCCGACGACGACGAGCGGGGGACCTTCGAGCTGCTGCAGACCGCGAGCGGCGTCGGCCCCCGCCTCGCCCAGGCCATGCTCGCCGTGCACACGCCCGACGCGCTGCGCCGGGCCGTGGCCACCGCCGACGAGAAGGCCCTCACCGCCGTCCCCGGCATCGGCAAGAAGGGCGCCCAGAAACTCCTCCTGGAGCTCAAGGACCGCCTCGGCGAGCCGATCGGCGCGCCCGCCGTCGGCGCCCCCGTCACCCAGGGCTGGCGCGACCAGCTGCACGCCGCCCTGATCGGCCTCGGCTACGCGACCCGCGAGGCCGACGAGGCCGTGAGCGCCGTCGCCCCCCAGGCCGAGGCCGCCGAGGGCGCCCCGGAGGTCGGCCGCCTGCTGAAGGCGGCGCTGCAGACCCTGAACAGAGCGCGCTGACCCCCCACCCGACGACACCGGCGTACGGCGGACCCGCGTACGCCCTCCACCGCGACCCGCGAGGCACACGCAATGAACTGGGACGACGACACCACCGGCACCCCCGCCCCCGAGCGGCTGGTGGGCTCGGTCGCCGACCGTGAGGACCAGGCCGTCGAGGCCGCGCTGCGCCCGAAGGACCTGGACGAGTTCATCGGCCAGGAGAAGGTCCGCGAACAGCTCGACCTGGTGCTGCGCGCCGCCCGCGCGCGCGGCGCCACCGCCGACCACGTGCTGCTCTCCGGCGCCCCCGGCCTCGGCAAGACGACCCTCTCCATGATCATCGCGGCCGAGATGGGCGCCCCCATCCGCATCACCTCCGGCCCCGCCATCCAGCACGCCGGCGACCTCGCCGCGATCCTCTCCTCCCTCCAGGAGGGCGAGGTCCTCTTCCTCGACGAGATCCACCGCATGTCCCGGCCCGCCGAGGAGATGCTGTACATGGCCATGGAGGACTTCCGCGTCGACGTGATCGTCGGCAAGGGCCCCGGCGCCACCGCGATCCCGCTGGAGCTGCCGCCCTTCACCCTGGTCGGCGCCACCACCCGGGCCGGCCTGCTGCCGCCCCCGCTGCGCGACCGCTTCGGCTTCACCGCGCACATGGAGTTCTACGAGCCCGCCGAGCTGGAGCGCGTCATCCACCGCTCGGCCGCCCTGCTCGACGTCGAGATCGGGGCCGACGGCGCCGCCGAGATCGCGGGGCGCTCCCGCGGCACGCCCCGGATCGCCAACCGCCTGCTGCGCCGCGTCCGGGACTACGCGCAGGTCAAGGCGGACGGGATCATCACCCAGGACATCGCGGCGGCCGCCCTCGCCGTCTACGAGGTCGACGCCCGCGGCCTGGACCGGCTCGACCGCGCCGTCCTGGAGGCGCTGCTGAAGCTCTTCGGCGGGGGACCGGTCGGCCTCTCCACGCTCGCCGTCGCCGTGGGGGAGGAACGTGAGACCGTGGAGGAGGTGGCCGAACCCTTCCTCGTCCGGGAGGGGCTGCTCGCCCGCACACCGCGCGGCCGGGTGGCCACACCCGCGGCATGGTCGCATCTCGGCCTCACCCCGCCCCGCACGTCGCCTGCCGGAAACGGACAAGGGGACCTGTTCGGGGCGTGATGCCCCGGTCACGGCGAGCTCTGTGGCCGGAGCAGGAACCCCGGTGCCATGCTGAGCGTTGTTCCCTGCGCGGAGACTCGCTTAGACTCCGCCGATGCCGCCCTTGTCGGCGGCAGACAATCCCCCAACCATCAGGCCGCTCACGTCGCGGTCGTGTGAAGGAAGTTCCGACCCGTGAGTCTCGTGACCCTCCTCCCGTTCATCGTGCTCATCGGGGCCATGTTCCTGATGACCCGGTCGGCCAAGAAGAAGCAGCAGCAGGCCGCCGACATGCGGAACCAGATGCAGCCCGGTTCCGGTGTCCGCACCATCGGTGGCATGTACGGCACCGTCAAGGAGGTCAACGACGACACCGTCCTCCTCGACGCGGGCCCGGGCGTGGAGCTTCTCTTCGCCAAGAACGCCATCGGTGCCGTCCTCTCCGACGACGAGTACAACCGCATCGTCCACGGCGTCGAGCACGACCTGAAGTCCGACGTCGTCCCCGACGACGCCTCCTCCCTCACCGAGAACGACGAGCCCGCTGCCGCCGCCTCCGACGAGAAGTCCGTCGACCTCGGCAAGAAGGACGAGACCGACGAGACCGAGGAGCCGTCCGAGACCGTGGCCGCCGAGGCCAAGACGGAGGACGCGCCGAAGAAGTCCGAGGGCGACGCCGACGCGAAGTAGCCGCGTTCCGGGGCGCGCGGGCGACGCCTGCGCGCCCTCGGGCGTGCGGAGCTCGCACGGTATCCCGACACCATGTCATGGCTGCCCGCCCGTAGACCGGTGCGAGGCGGCCCGAGAGGGAGTACGAGAAGGTGGCAGCACCTAAGAAGGGCCGTAAGGCGAGCGCCCAGAGCAAGCCAGGGCGCTCGCTGGCCCTCATCCTGATCGCCATCGCGGCGCTCACCGGAGGGATGTTCGCCTCGGGGCACACCACTCCGCGACTCGGCATCGACCTGGCCGGCGGCACCAGCATCACGCTGCGTGCGGAAGCCGAACCCGGCCAGGAATCCGCGATCAACAAGACCAACATGGACACCGCGGTCCAGATCATGGAGCGCCGCGTCAACGGTCTTGGTGTCTCGGAGGCCGAGGTACAGACCCAGGGCGACAAGAACATCATCGTCAACATCCCCAAGGGCACGAACTCCAAGCAGGCCCGGGATCAGGTCGGTACCACCGCCAAGCTCTACTTCCGCCCCGTCCTCCAGCGCGAGGCCTCCGGCGGCGCGGCGCAGCCGGAGCCCAGCGCGTCCCCCAGCGGCTCCCCGAGCGCGTCCCCCAGCGGCTCCTCGAAGGCGACGGACCCGGAGAAGTCCACCGGCTCCGCCACCCCCTCCGCGACGGCCACCACCCAGGGCCGCGCCGTCACCGACGGCCTGAAGGCGGACGACTCGCCCTCCCCGTCGGCCAGCGCCGACGGTGACGCCGCCAAGCTCCAGGCCGCGTACACGGCGCTCGACTGCTCCAAGCCCGCCCAGCGCGCCCAGGCCGGCAAGGACGCGAAGCCCGGCGAGACCACGGTCGCCTGTGGCAAGGACGGCGACGTCTGGACGAAGTTCCTGCTCGGCCCCGTCGCGGTCGACGGCACCGAGGTCAAGGACGCCAAGGCCTCCTTCGACACCACGCGCGCCGCCGGCTGGCAGGTCGACATGACCTTCAACGGCAGCGGCTCCAAGAAGTTCTCGAACATCACCGGCGAGCTGGCCAAGCAGAGCTCCCCGCAGAACGAGTTCGCGATCGTCCTCGACGACGAGGTGGTCTCCCACCCGTACGTCCAGCAGGCCATCACCGGCGGCAACGCGCAGATCTCCGGCAGCTTCACGCAGGAGGAGGCCAAGAGCCTCGCCAACATGCTGTCCTACGGCGCCCTGCCGCTCACCTTCAGCGAGGACAGCGTCACCACGGTGACCGCCGCCCTCGGTGGCGAGCAGCTCCAGGCCGGCCTCATCGCCGGTGCCATCGGCCTGGCGCTCGTCGTGATCTACCTGCTGGTCTACTACCGCGGCCTGTCGGTCATCGCGATCCTGTCGCTGCTGGTCTCCGCGGCCCTGACCTACACGATCATGTCGCTGCTCGGCCCCACCATCGGCTTCGCGCTGAACCTGCCGGCCGTCTGCGGTGCCATCGTCGCCATCGGCATCACGGCGGACTCGTTCATCGTGTACTTCGAACGCGTCCGTGACGAGATCCGGGAAGGCCGCACCCTGCGTCCCGCCGTCGAGCGTGCCTGGCCGCGCGCCCGGCGCACCATCCTGGTCTCCGACTTCGTGTCGTTCCTCGCCGCCGCGGTGCTCTTCATCGTGACCGTCGGCAAGGTGCAGGGCTTCGCGTTCACGCTGGGCCTCACCACCCTGCTCGACGTGGTCGTGGTGTTCCTCTTCACCAAGCCGTTGCTGACGCTCCTGGCCCGCACGAAGTTCTACGGAGGCGGCCACCCGTGGTCCGGCCTCGATCCCAAGCGACTGGGCGCCCGGCCTCCGCTGCGCCGCACCCGCCGCCCCTCCGCCCCCATCGAGACGAAGGAGGCGTGAGATGTCGAAGCTCGGCAACCTCGGCGCCCGACTGCACCGTGGCGAGGTCGGCTACGACTTCGTCCGCAACCGCAAGATCTGGTACGGCATCTCGATCCTGATCACCATCACGGCCATCGTCGGCCTGGCGGTGCGCGGCCTGAACATGGGCATCGAGTTCCAGGGCGGCGCGGTCTTCAACACCCCGAAGACCAGCGTCTCGGTGGCCCAGGCCCAGGAGTACGCGGAAGAGGCCTCCGGCCATGACGCGATCGTCCAGAAGCTCGGCAGCGGCGACAAGGCCACGCTGCGCATCCAGGTCGCGGGCATCGACACCAAGCAGGCCGACAAGGTCTCGGCGGAGCTCGCGGACAAGCTCGGCGTCTCCGAGAACGACGTCACCGGTGAGCTGGTCGGCCCGAGCTGGGGCGAGCAGATCGCCAACAAGGCCTGGCAGGGCCTCGGCATCTTCCTGTTCCTGGTCGTGATCTACCTGGCGATCGCGTTCGAGTGGCGGATGGCCCTCGCCGCGTTCGTCGCCCTGATCCACGACATCACCATCACCGTCGGCATCTACGCCCTCGTCGGCTTCGAGGTCACGCCCGGCACGGTGATCGGTCTGCTGACCATCCTCGGTTACTCGCTCTACGACACGGTCGTCGTCTTCGACAGCCTCAAGGAGCAGACGAAGGACATCACCAAGCAGACCCGCTGGACGTACAGCGAGATCGCCAACCGGTCGATCAACGGCACCCTGGTCCGCTCCATCAACACCACGGTGGTCGCGCTGCTGCCGGTGGCCGGCCTGCTGTTCATCGGCGGCGGCTTCCTCGGCGCCGGCATGCTCAACGACATCTCCCTGTCGCTGTTCGTCGGCCTCGCGGCCGGTGCGTACTCGTCGATCTTCATCGCCACCCCGCTCGTCGCCGACCTCAAGGAGCGCGAGCCGCAGATGAAGGCCCTGAAGAAGCGGGTGCTCGCCAAGCGGGCGCAGACCGCGGCGCAGGGCCCCGCCACGGACGTCGAGACCGACGACGAGGTGTACGACGACGGACCGGAGGACGCCGCCGCGGCGGTCGTCGGCCCGCGCAACCAGCCCGCCTCCCGCAACCGCGGCCGCAACCGCCCCTCGGGGAAGCGCCGATGACCGACATCAGCGAGCTGCTGCTCAGCCGTATCCGGGACGTGGCGGACTACCCGGAGCCGGGCGTGATGTTCAAGGACATCACCCCGCTCCTGGCGGACCCGGCGGCCTTCACGGCCCTCACCGACGCGCTCGCCGAGGTGGCCACCCGGACCGGGGCCACCAAGGTCGTCGGTCTGGAGGCCCGCGGCTTCATCCTCGGAGCGCCGGTCGCCGTCCGGGCCGGCGTCGGCTTCGTCCCCGTGCGCAAGGCCGGCAAGCTCCCCGGAGCGACGCTCAGCCAGGCGTACGACCTGGAGTACGGTTCGGCCGAGATCGAGATCCACGCCGAGGACCTCACCGCGAGCGACCGCGTCCTCGTCGTCGACGACGTCCTGGCGACCGGCGGCACCGCCGAGGCCTCGATCCAGCTGATCCGCCGGGCCGGCGCCGAGGTGTCCGGCCTCGCCGTCCTGATGGAGCTGGGCTTCCTCGCCGGCCGGTCCCGTGTGGAGCCGGCGCTGGCGGGAGCCCCGCTGACCTCGCTCCTCACGGTCTGACCCCCTAGCGGCATCCGATGCCCCGTGTCCGCCCCGGCGGGCCCGGGGCATCGCCGTGCGCTGACCAGGGCGTGTGACCGGCGTCCCGGAATCCACCGGAGACCTCTCGTGTTTCCCGGGTAGACGGCCCTCACATCGGCCTGAAGGCGATCCTGCGGCGCAGGCTCGCTACCATGGGGTCTCCGGAGCCTGACCGGGGGACCCGGATCGCGCACGAGGAGTCCTCTTGCCAGACGAGGCCCAGCACCTGACCGCCGCCAAGCCCGAGTCCGCCTCGGCCGCGGCGGCGAAGCCCGCGCCGAACGCACCGCACGCCAAGAACGACTCGCGCGGGACGGTCGAGCACGCCCAGTCCGCCCCGGTCGACAAGCCGGCCGAGCAGGCGCGTCCCAAGCCGGCCCCGCCCGAGCGCTCCACCCCGCCGGTCCGCCCGAACACCGGTCAGCCCGCGCGTTCCGGCTCCTCCAACCGCGTCCGGGCCCGGCTCGCCCGCCTCGGTGTCCAGCGCTCCAACCCGTACAACCCGGTCCTGGAGCCCCTGCTGCGCATAGTCCGCGGCAACGACCCGAAGATCGAGACCGCCACCCTCCGCCAGATCGAGAAGGCGTACCAGGTCGCCGAGCGCTGGCACCGCGGCCAGAAGCGCAAGAGCGGCGACCCGTACATCACGCACCCGCTGGCGGTCACCACCATCCTCGCCGAGCTCGGCATGGATCCGGCCACGCTCATGGCGGGCCTGCTGCACGACACCGTCGAGGACACCGAGTACGGCCTGGACCAGCTGCGCCGCGACTTCGGGGACTCCGTCGCCCTGCTCGTCGACGGCGTCACCAAGCTGGACAAGGTCAAGTTCGGCGAGGCCGCGCAGGCCGAGACCGTCCGCAAGATGGTCGTCGCCATGGCCAAGGACCCGCGCGTCCTGGTCATCAAGCTCGCCGACCGCCTGCACAACATGCGCACCATGCGCTACCTCAAGCGCGAGAAGCAGGAGAAGAAGGCGCGCGAGACCCTCGAGATCTACGCGCCGCTCGCCCACCGCCTCGGCATGAACACCATCAAGTGGGAGCTGGAGGACCTCGCCTTCGCGATCCTCTACCCCAAGATGTACGACGAGATCGTACGGCTGGTGGCCGAGCGTGCCCCGAAGCGCGACGAGTATCTGGCCATAGTGACCGACGAGGTGCAGCAGGACCTGCGCGCGGCCCGTATCAAGGCGACCGTCACCGGCCGCCCGAAGCACTACTACAGCGTCTACCAGAAGATGATCGTCCGCGGCCGTGACTTCGCGGAGATCTACGACCTGGTGGGCATCCGCGTCCTCGTCGACACGGTCCGCGACTGCTACGCCGCCCTCGGCACCGTGCACGCGCGATGGAACCCGGTCCCCGGCCGGTTCAAGGACTACATCGCGATGCCCAAGTTCAACATGTACCAGTCGCTGCACACGACGGTCATTGGCCCCAACGGCAAGCCGGTCGAACTCCAGATCCGCACGTTCGACATGCACCGCCGCGCCGAGTACGGCATCGCCGCGCACTGGAAGTACAAGCAGGAGGCCGTCGCCGGCGCCTCCAAGATCCGTACCGACGCCCCGAAGACGTCCGGCAAGGGCAAGGACGACCACCTCAACGACATGGCGTGGCTGCGCCAGCTGCTGGACTGGCAGAAGGAGACCGAGGACCCCGGCGAGTTCCTGGAGTCCCTGCGCTTCGACCTGTCCCGCAACGAGGTCTTCGTCTTCACACCCAAGGGCGACGTCATAGCGCTGCCGGCCGGGGCCACCCCCGTCGACTTCGCGTACGCCGTCCACACCGAGGTGGGCCACCGCACCATAGGGGCACGGGTCAACGGGCGTCTGGTGCCGCTCGAGTCCACCCTGGACAACGGCGACCTGGTCGAGGTCTTCACCTCCAAGGCGGCCGGCGCGGGCCCCTCCCGCGACTGGCTGGGCTTCGTGAAGTCGCCGCGCGCCCGGAACAAGATCCGGGCCTGGTTCTCCAAGGAGCGCCGCGACGAGGCCATCGAGCAGGGCAAGGACGCCATCGTGCGGGCCATGCGCAAGCAGAACCTGCCGATCCAGCGCATCCTCACCGGCGACTCGCTCGTCACGCTCGCCCACGAGATGCGCTACGCGGACATCTCCGCGCTGTACGCGGCGATCGGCGAGGGCCATGTCTCCGCGCAGAACATCGTGCAGAAGCTGGTCCAGGCGCTCGGCGGCGAGGAGGCGGCCACCGAGGAGATCGACGAGTCGGTCCCGCCGACCCGCAGCCGCCGCAAGCGCCGCTCCAGCGCCGACCCGGGCGTCATCGTCAAGGGCGTCGAGGACGTGTGGGTCAAGCTGGCCCGCTGCTGCACGCCGGTGCCCGGCGACCCGATCATCGGGTTCGTGACCCGTGGCAGCGGGGTGTCGGTGCACCGCAGCGACTGCGTGAACGTCGACTCGCTGTCCCGTGAGCCCGAGCGCATCCTCCAGGTCGAGTGGGCGCCGACGCAGTCCTCGGTCTTCCTGGTCGCCATCCAGGTAGAGGCGCTGGACCGCTCCCGGCTGCTGTCGGACGTCACCCGCGTCCTGTCGGACCAGCACGTCAACATCCTGTCGGCGGCCGTCCAGACCTCACGGGACCGCGTCGCCACCTCCCGCTTCACCTTCGAGATGGGCGACCCGAAGCACCTGGGTCACGTCCTGAAGGCCGTCAGGGGAGTGGAGGGCGTCTACGACGTCTACCGCGTGACGTCGGCGCGCAACCGGTCGTAGCAGCCGGCGAGAGACACGAGAGGGGCTCCCGTACGCGATGTACGGGAGCCCCTCTCGCTTCGGCGCGGGCGGCTGAGATCAGCCGCCGAACTCCTGCAGACCCTTCAGGGCCGTGTCCAGCAGGGCCTGACGGCCCTGAAGCTCACGCTCCAGCTTGTCGGCCTTCGCGTTGTTGCCCTGGGCGCGGGCCTGCTCGATCTGGCCCTTCAGCTTGTCCACGGCGGCCTGGAGCTGACCGGTCAGCCCCTCGGCACGCACCCGCGCCTCCGGGTTGGTCCGGCGCCACTCGGCCTCCTCGGCCTCCTGGATGGCCCGCTCCACGGCGTGCATCCGGCCCTCGACCTTCGGGCGGGCGTCGCGCGGCACATGGCCGATGGCCTCCCAGCGCTCGTTGATCGAGCGGAAGGCGGCGCGCGCGCCCTTCAGGTCGCCGATCGGCAGCAGCTTCTCGGCCTCCTCGGCCAGCTCCTCCTTCAGCTTGAGGTTCTCCGCCTGCTCGGCGTCGCGCTCGGCGAACACCGAGCTGCGGGCGGCGAAGAAGACGTCCTGGGCGCCGCGGAAGCGGTTCCACAGGTCGTCCTCGTGCTCACGCTGGGCCCGTCCGGCGGCCTTCCACTCGGCCATCAGCTCGCGGTAGCGCGCGGCCGTCGGACCCCAGTCCGTCGAGCCGGACAGCGACTCCGCCTCGGCGACCAGCCGCTCCTTGATCCGGCGGGCCTCCTCGCGCTGCGCGTCCAGCTGCGCGAAGTGCGCCTTGCGCCGCTTGGAGAAGGCCGACCGCGCGTGCGAGAAGCGGTGCCACAGCTCGTCGTCCGACTTGCGGTCCAGCCGCGGCAGGCTCTTCCACGTGTCGACCAGGGCCCGCAGCCGCTCACCGGCGGCCCGCCACTGGTCGGACTGCGCCAGCTCCTCCGCCTCGACGACCAGCGCCTCCTTGCGGTGACGCGCCTCGTCGGACTGCTTCGCCCGCTGCTGCTTGCGCTCCTCGCGGCGCTTGTCGACCAGCTCCACGAGCTTGTCGAGCCGCACCCGCAGGGCGTCCAGGTCGCCCACCGCGTGGTGCGCGTCGACCTGCTCGCGGATGTGGTCGATCGCCGCCTGCGCGTCCTTCGCCGACAGGTCGGTGGTCTTCACTCGCTTCTCGAGGAGGCCGATCTCGACAACCAGGCCCTCGTACTTGCGCTCGAAATAGGCCAGCGCCTCTTCGGGAGAGCCTGCCTGCCAGGAACCGACGACCTGCTCGCCGTCGGCCGTACGCACGTACACGGTCCCCGTCTCGTCGACGCGGCCCCACGGGTCGCTGCTCACAGCGCCTCCTCCACATGATGCCTGCGAGGGGCTGGTGTCCCCCCGGGCATCGTCCACAGTTTCGTCACGGCCAACATAGGCGACCGGCGGGTTGCCTGTCCGCATCCCGCGCGACCGAAATTACGCAGTTGGGGCTCAGGATTTCGTGACCGTCGCCTTGTCGATCACGACCGTCGCGTTCGGTGCGCCGTCACCGGCCCCGGTGCTCTCACCGGCCTTCGCGATCTTCTCCAGCACCTTCATGCCGGAATCGGAAACGGTACCGAACGGTGTGTAGCTGGGCGGAAGCTGACTGTCCTGGTAGACGAGGAAGAACTGGCTGCCCCCGGTGTGCTTCTGGCCGGTGTTGGCCATCGCCACGGTGCCCGCGGGATACACGTTGTCCTTGAGGCTCTTGTCCTTCAGATTCTCGTCCGGAATCGTGTAGCCGGGGCCGCCGGTGCCGGTGCCCGTCGGGTCGCCGCACTGCAGCACGTAGATGCCGTTCGTGGTGAGCCGGTGGCACTTGGAGTGGTCGAAGTAGCCCTTGCCGGCGAGGAAGTCGAACGAGTTGACGGTGTGCGGCGCGGCCGACGCCTTCAGATCGATGTCTATGTCACCGCACGTCGTCGCGAGCTTCATCGTGTACTTCGCCGACTTGTCGACAGTGAGCTCCGGCTCCTTCTTCCAGGTCGCCGTCTTCACCTTGCCCTCGGCGGGCTTCTCGCACGGGTCCGGCGCCTTGCTCGGCGCGCTCTCGGTCGGCGTGACCTCCGCGCCCGCGTTCTGCTTGGTGCCGTCGTCACCCTTGAGGACACCCGTCGTGTACAGCGCGACGCTGCCGATGACGACCACCGCGAGCACCGACGCGATCACCGAGTTGCGCATGCGCGCCTTGCGACGGGCGTCCGTGCGCCGCTGCTGCTGCCGCAAGAACTTCTCCCGGGCGAGCTGACGCCGCCGCTGTTCCTGGCTGACCACCGGGTTCTCTCCTCATGCGTCGTATGTGTCGACCGGTACACATGTGCTCAGTGAGTCGACCGTCTGCGTGTGACCCGTACCGTATATGGGTTCGCTGAGTGTTCGGCAGCGCCGGTAGGCTCTGACCACAGGCGGAGTCCGCCGACAAACCACTCGTGTCGACACAAACGAAGGACGATCGTGCTCATTGCCGGGTTCCCCGCCGGGGCCTGGGGGACGAACTGTTATCTCGTCGCCCCCGCCCCCGGTGAGGAGTGCGTGATCATCGACCCGGGCCACGAAGCGGCCCCCGGAGTCGAGGAAGCACTGAAGAAGCATCGGCTCAAGCCCGTCGCCGTCGTCCTCACCCACGGCCACCTCGACCACGTGGCCTCGGTCGTCCCGGTGTGCGGTGCGCACGACGTACCGGCCTGGATCCACCCCGAGGACCGGTACATGATGAGCGACCCCGAGAAGGGGCTCGGCCGGTCCATCGGCGCGCAGCTGATGGGCGAGCTGACCGTCGGGGAACCGGACGACGTCAAGGAGCTGACCGACGGTGCCACGCTGGAGCTGGCGGGGATGGAGCTCACCGTCGCCCACGCGCCGGGCCATACCAAGGGGTCGGTGACCTTCGGCCTGCCCGAGGCGGCGGACATCCCGCCGATCCTCTTCTCGGGCGACCTGCTGTTCGCCGGCTCCATCGGACGCACCGACCTGCCCGGCGGTGACATGGCCGAGATCCTCGACTCGCTGGCCCGCGTGTGCCTGCCGCTCGACGACTCGACCGTGGTGCTGTCCGGCCACGGCCCCCAGACGACCATCGGCCAGGAGCGCGCCACCAACCCGTACTTGCGGCAGGTGGCCGCCGGCCCGGGAGCGAACGCCGAGCGCGCTCCCCGACGAGGAATGTGACGAGACCTTCCGTGAGCACCTTCAAGGCCCCCAAGGGCACGTACGACCTGCTGCCGCCCGACTCCGCGAAGTACCTCGCCGTGCGTGAGGCGATCGCCGCACCCCTGCGCAACTCCGGCTACGGCTACATCGAGACGCCCGGCTTCGAGAGCGTCGAGCTGTTCGCGCGCGGTGTCGGCGAGTCCACCGACATCGTGACCAAGGAGATGTACGCCTTCGAGACCAAGGGCGGCGACCGGCTCGCCCTGCGCCCCGAGGGCACGGCCTCCGTGCTGCGCGCCGCCCTGGAGGCCAACCTGCACAAGGCGGGCAACCTCCCGGTCAAGCTCTGGTACTCCGGCTCCTACTACCGCTACGAGCGCCCCCAGAAGGGCCGTTACCGCCACTTCTCCCAGGTCGGCGCCGAGGCGATCGGCGCCGAGGACCCGGCGCTGGACGCCGAGCTGATCATCCTGGCCGACCAGGCGTACCGCTCCCTGGGCCTGCGGGACTTCCGCATCCTGCTGAACTCCCTGGGCGACAAGGAGTGCCGTCCGGTCTACCGCGCCGCGCTCCAGGACTTCCTGCGTGGCCTGGACCTCGACGAGGACACCCTGCGCCGCGCGGACATCAACCCGCTGCGCGTGCTCGACGACAAGCGCGAGTCGGTCCAGAAGCAGCTCGGCGACGCCCCGCTGCTGCGCGACTACCTGTGCGACGCGTGCAAGGCGTACCACGAGGAGGTCCGCGAGCTGATCACGGCCGCGGGCGTCGTCTTCGAGGACGACCCCAAGCTGGTGCGCGGCCTGGACTACTACACCCGGACGACCTTCGAGTTCGTGCACGACGGTCTGGGCTCCCAGTCCGCGGTGGGCGGCGGCGGCCGGTACGACGGCCTGTCCGAGATGATCGGCGGCCCCGCGCTGCCGTCCGTCGGCTGGGCCCTCGGCGTCGACCGCACGGTCCTCGCCCTGGAGGCGGAGGGCGTCGAGCTCGAACTCCCCTCCACCACCAGCGTGTTCGCGGTCCCGCTCGGCGAGGAGGCCCGCCGGGTGCTGTTCACCAAGGTCACCGAGCTGCGCAAGCTCGGCATCGCGACGGACTTCTCCTACGGCGCCAAGAGCCTCAAGGGCGCCATGAAGAACGCCAACCGCAGCGGCGCCCGCTACACGATCGTCGCCGGTGAGCGCGACCTCGCCGAGGGCGTCGTCCAGCTCAAGGACATGGAGTCCGGCGAGCAGATCGCCGTCGGCGTCAACGAGATCGTCGCCGAACTGGAATCCCGTCTGGGCTGATTCCGCGAGCCGTCGGAAAGGAGGGGGACCGGCCGGGTCCCCCTCCTTTCCGCTGTTCCGGGGGTGTCCGGAACCGAACGCATGGGGCCGCTCACCCGTACGTCCTTATGCGCAGCGAACGGTGGGGACGCGTGTGTGTGCGGCACAATGTGCCCTGTCCGGGGAAACTCCAAGTCTCAAGTGACGGAATCGGCGTGATGAGCAAGACGACAGTCAAAGACGTCTCCACCGAGCCCGAGTCGGAGCCCGCACCGTCCGCCGCGCGGTCGGTCGGCGGCAGCCGGGCGCTCGCCCTGCTGCTGGTGATCACCGGCGCCGCGGGCCTGCTCGCCGCCTGGGTCATCACGATCGACAAGTTCAAGCTGCTCGAGGCCAAGGTCGAGGGGAAGACGTTCACCCCCGGATGCAGCCTCAACCCCGTCGTCTCCTGCGGCAGCGTCATGGAGTCCAAGCAGGCCGCCGTCTTCGGCTTCCCCAACCCGATGCTCGGCCTCGTCGCCTACGGCATCGTGATCTGCGTCGGCATGAGCCTGCTCGGCCGCGCCCGCTTCCCGCGCTGGTACTGGCTCACCTTCAACGCCGGCACGCTGTTCGGCGTCGTCTTCTGCGCCTGGCTGATGTACCAGTCCCTGTACCGGATCAACGCCCTGTGCCTGTGGTGCAGCCTCGCGTGGGTCGCCACCATCGTCATGTTCTGGTACGTGACCTCGTTCAACGTGCGCAACGGCCTGCTGCCCGCGCCGACCTGGCTGAAGAGCTTCTTCGGCGAGTTCACCTGGGTCGTGCCCGTGCTGCACATCGGGATCATCGGCATGCTGGTCCTGACCCGCTGGTGGGACTTCTGGACCAGCTGACGGCCCCGGTGGGGATGTCAGTGCGGTGATTTAGGGTTTCCTCGTGGAGCCCGATCTGTTCACCGCCGCAGCCGAAGAACGCCAGGAGAAGGACCCGACGAGCAGTCCCCTGGCGGTCCGAATGCGCCCGCGCACCCTCGACGAGGTCGTGGGCCAGCAGCACCTGCTCAAGCCGGGCTCCCCGCTGCGCAGACTCGTCGGCGAGGGCGCCGGGGGCCCGGCCGGGCCTTCCTCGGTGATCCTCTGGGGCCCGCCCGGCACCGGCAAGACCACCCTGGCCTACGTCGTCTCCAAGGCGACCAACAAGCGCTTCGTCGAGCTCTCCGCCATCACCGCCGGGGTGAAGGAGGTCCGCGCGGTCATCGACGGCGCCCGCCGCGCCACCGGCGGCTACGGCCAGGAGACCGTCCTCTTCCTCGACGAGATCCACCGCTTCAGCAAGGCCCAGCAGGACTCCCTCCTGCCCGCCGTGGAGAACCGCTGGGTGACCCTGATCGCGGCCACCACCGAGAACCCCTACTTCTCGGTCATCTCGCCGCTGCTCTCCCGCTCCCTGCTGCTCACGCTCGAACCCCTCACCGACGACGACGTCCGCGGCCTGCTGCGCCGCGCGCTCGGCGACGAGCGCGGCCTGAAGGACACCGTCGCCCTCCCCGAGGACACCGAGGAGCACCTGCTGCGCATCGCCGGCGGCGACGCCCGCCGCGCCCTGACCGCGCTGGAGGCCGCGGCCGGGGCCGCCCTCGACCAGGGCGAGAGCGAGATCAGCCTCCAGACCCTGGAGCAGACCGTCGACCGGGCCGCCGTGAAGTACGACCGCGACGGCGACCAGCACTACGACGTGGCCAGCGCCCTGATCAAGTCGATCCGCGGCTCCGACGTGGACGCCGCCCTGCACTACCTGGCCCGGATGATCGAGGCCGGCGAGGACCCCCGCTTCATCGCCCGGCGCCTGATGATCTCCGCCAGCGAGGACATCGGGCTCGCCGACCCCAACGCCCTGCCGATCGCCGTCGCCGCCGCCCAGGCCGTCGCCATGATCGGCTTCCCGGAGGCCGCCCTCACGCTCAGCCACGCCACCATCGCCCTCGCGCTCGCCCCCAAGTCCAACGCGGCGACGACCGCCATCGGCGCCGCCCTGGACGACGTGCGCAAGGGGCTGGCGGGCGCCGTGCCGCCCCACCTGCGCGACGGGCACTACAAGGGCGCGGCCAAGCTCGGGCACGCCCAGGGGTACGTGTACCCGCACGACCTGGCCGAGGGCATCGCCGAGCAGCAGTACGCGCCCGACGCCCTCAAGGACCGCGAGTACTACACGCCGACCCGGCACGGCGCCGAGGCGCGGTACGCGGACGCCGTGGAGTGGACCAGGAAGCACCTCGGTCGCAAGCGGTCCTGAGCACCCTGTAAACTGCCTCGAAGCGCTGTGTCCCGTGCTGTCAGAACGGGACGGTCAGCCGGAACCCCCAGCGGGTTCCAGGAGCGTCGCGCACCGATCGAATGGTGTCGCGGGCAGCCCACCACCCTCCGTCGTACGACGGGACCGGTCGGTGGGCCACTCGCGTGCTGCACGTTGTGCCCAGACCAGGGAGCGGCTGCCCACCCCGTCCGCGAGGGCGAGGAGGGTTTCCCCGGCTGCGGATGCGACCTCCCTCAACCCTGACGAGCCGAACACCGAGAAATGAGAGATCGTGGCGAACCAGTCCCGCCCCAAGGTCAAGAAGTCGCGTGCCCTCGGCATCGCGCTGACCCCGAAGGCCGTCAAGTACTTCGAGGCCCGTCCCTACCCGCCGGGTGAGCACGGCCGCGGCCGCAAGCAGAACTCGGACTACAAGGTCCGTCTGCTGGAGAAGCAGCGTCTGCGCGCGCAGTACGACGTGTCCGAGCGTCAGCTCGTCCGCGCCTACGAGCGTGCCTCCAAGGTTCAGGGCAAGACCGGTGAGGCCCTGATCATCGAGCTCGAGCGCCGTCTCGACGCCCTGGTCCTGCGTTCGGGCATCGCCCGCACCATCTACCAGGCCCGTCAGATGGTCGTCCACGGCCACATCGAGGTCAACGGCCAGAAGGTCGACAAGCCCTCCTTCCGCGTCAAGCCCGACGACGTCGTGATGGTCCGTGAGCGCAGCCGCGAGAAGACCCTCTTCTCCATCGCCCGTGAGGGCGGCTTCGCCCCCGAGGGTGAGACCCCGCGCTACCTCCAGGTGAACCTCAAGGCCCTGGCGTTCCGCCTGGACCGTGAGCCGAACCGCAAGGAGATCCCGGTGATCTGCGACGAGCAGCTCGTCGTCGAGTACTACGCCCGCTGATCCTTCGGCGGCTGCAGCACCCCAGCGCACCGGAGCCCGTCGTCTCCCCACCTCCCGGTGGGGCGGCGGCGGGCTTTCGCGTCCGCGGCGACGCGGCCGTGCGCCGGGGGTAATCCGGTACGGCGGCACATCACCGGCGCGATAGGCTCGGTGCACGACTTTTTCGATGCAGACCGATGCAGAGGCACGTATCAGGGAGCGGGTGCACACAGTGTCCGGTGGAGAGGTTGCCGGGATTCTGGTGGCGGTCTTCTGGGCGATCCTGGTCTCCTTCCTCGCCGTAGCGCTGGCGAGGCTGGCCCAGACGCTCAAGGCGACCACCAAGCTGGTCGCGGACGTGACCGACCAGGCAGTGCCGCTTCTCGCAGACGCCTCCTCGGCGGTGCGCTCCGCGCAGACCCAGATCGACCGGGTCGACGCGATCGCCTCCGACGTGCAGGAGGTCACGTCGAACGCCTCCGCGCTGTCGACCACCGTCGCCTCGACCTTCGGCGGCCCCCTCGTCAAGGTCGCGGCCTTCGGCTACGGCGTGCGCCGGGCCCTCGGCCGCAAGGACGGCGAGCCCGCCAAGGCCCCCAGGCGCACCGTGATCGTCGGCCGTACCGTGCCGGCCGCGCGGCGCGAGAAGCGAAACCGCGGGAAGAGGGACTGAGACCCAGCATGTTCCGCCGTACGTTCTGGTTCGGCACGGGCGTCGCCGCCGGTGTCTGGGCCACCACCAAGGTCAACCGGAAGCTGAAGCAGCTGACCCCCGAGAGCCTCGCCGCGACCGCGGCGAACAAGGCGCTCGAGGCGGGTCACCGCATCAAGGACCGTGCCGTGGGCTTCGCCCTCGACGTCCGGGACAACATGGCCCAGCGGGAGGCCGAGCTCCAGGAGGCCCTGGGCATCGACGAGCGCCCCGAACTGCCCGCATCCCGGCGGTACACCGCCATCGAGAACCACAAGCAGCCGAAGTCGTACGTCATCGACAGCACGACGTACACGAACAACCGGAATGAGGACCACTGATGGAGTCGGCCGAGATTCGCCGCCGCTGGCTGAGCTTCTTCGAGGAGCGCGGGCACACCGTCGTCCCTTCGGCGTCGCTCATCGCGGACGACCCGACTCTGCTCCTCGTCCCGGCCGGCATGGTGCCCTTCAAGCCCTACTTCCTGGGTGAGGTCAAGCCGCCCTTCTCACGCGCCACCAGCGTGCAGAAGTGCGTGCGCACGCCCGACATCGAAGAGGTCGGCAAGACCACCCGCCACGGCACGTTCTTCCAGATGTGCGGCAACTTCTCCTTCGGCGACTACTTCAAGGAAGGCGCCATCACCTACGCCTGGGAGCTGCTCACCACGCCCCAGGACAAGGGTGGTTACGGCCTGGAGCCGGAGAAGCTCTGGATCACCGTCTACAAGGACGACGACGAGGCCGAGCGCATCTGGCACGAGGTCGTCGGCGTGCCGAAGGAGCGCATCCAGCGCCTCGGCATGAAGGACAACTACTGGTCCATGGGCGTCCCCGGACCCTGCGGCCCCTGCTCCGAGATCAACTACGACCGCGGCCCCGAGTTCGGCGCCGAGGGCGGCCCCGCCGTCAACGACGAGCGGTACGTCGAGATCTGGAACCTCGTCTTCATGCAGTACGAGCGCGGCGAGGGCATCGGCAAGGACAACTTCGAGATCCTCGGCGAGCTCCCGAGCAAGAACATCGACACCGGCCTCGGCCTCGAGCGCCTCGCCATGATTCTGCAGGGCGTGCAGAACATGTACGAGATCGACACCTCCATGGCCGTCATCAAGAAGGCCACCGAACTGACCGGCGTGGCCTACGGCGACGCCCACGCCTCGGACGTCTCCCTGCGCGTGGTCACCGACCACATGCGCACCTCCGTCATGCTCATCGGCGACGGCGTCACCCCCGGCAACGAGGGCCGCGGCTACGTGCTGCGCCGCATCATGCGCCGCGCCATCCGGAACATGCGCCTGCTCGGCGCCACCGGCCCGGTCGTCCTGGACCTGATCGACACCGTCATCGCGATGATGGGCCAGCAGTACCCCGAGCTGATCACCGACCGCGAGCGCATCGAGAAGGTCGCCGTCGCCGAGGAGAACGCCTTCCTCAAGACGCTGAAGGCCGGCACCAACATCCTCGACACCGCCGTCAGCGAGACCAAGGCCTCCGGCGGCAAGGTCCTCGCCGGCGACAAGGCGTTCCTGCTCCACGACACCTGGGGCTTCCCGATCGACCTCACCCTGGAGATGGCCGCCGAGCAGGGCCTCTCCGTGGACGAGGACGGCTTCCGCCGCCTGATGAAGGAGCAGCGGGAGCGTGCCAAGGCCGACGCGCAGGCCAAGAAGACCGGCCACGCCGGCGCGGGCGCCTACCGCGAGATCGCCGACAGGACCGGTGCGACCGACTTCATCGGCTACACCGAGACCGAGGGCGAGTCCACCGTCGTCGGCATCCTGGTCGACGGCGTCTCCTCGCCGGCCGCCTCCGAGGGCGACGAGGTCGAGATCGTCCTCGACCGCACCCCGTTCTACGCCGAGGGCGGCGGCCAGATCGGCGACACCGGCCGCGTCAGGACGGACACCGGCGCCGTCATCGAGATCCGCGACTGCCAGAAGCCCGTCCCGGGCGTCTACGTCCACAAGGGCGTCGTCCAGGTCGGCGAGGTCACCGTCGGTGCCCGCGCCCACGCCTCCATCGACGCCCGCCGCCGTACGGCCATCGCCCGCGCCCACTCGGCCACGCACCTCACCCACCAGGCGCTGCGCGACGCCCTCGGCCCGACGGCCGCCCAGGCCGGTTCCGAGAACCAGCCCGGCCGTTTCCGCTTCGACTTCGGCTCGCCGTCCGCCGTCCCGACGGCCGTGATGACCGACGTCGAGCAGAAGATCAACGAGGTGCTCGCCCGCGACCTCGACGTGCGCGCCGACGTCATGGGCATCGACGAGGCCAAGAAGCAGGGGGCCATCGCCGAGTTCGGCGAGAAGTACGGCGAGCGGGTCCGCGTGGTCACGATCGGCGACTTCTCCAAGGAGCTGTGCGGCGGCACGCACGTCCACAACACCGCCCAGCTCGGCCTGGTCAAGCTGCTCGGCGAGTCGTCCATCGGCTCCGGCGTCCGCCGGATCGAGGCCCTCGTCGGCGTCGACGCCTACAACTTCCTGGCCCGTGAGCACACGGTCGTCGCCCAGCTCCAGGAGCTGATCAAGGGACGTCCCGAGGAGCTCCCGGAGAAGGTCTCCGCCATGCTCGGCAAGCTGAAGGACGCCGAGAAGGAGATCGAGAAGTTCCGCGCCGAGAAGGTGCTCCAGGCCGCCGCCGGGCTCGCCGAGTCCGCCAAGGACATCCGCGGCGTCGCGGTCGTCACCGGCCAGGTCCCCGACGGCACCACCGCCGACGACCTGCGCAAGCTCGTGCTCGACGTCCGCGGCCGCATCCAGGGCGGACGCGCCGTCGTGGTCGCCCTGTTCACCGTGACCAACGGCAAGCCGCTCACGGTCATCGCCACCAACGAGGCCGCCCGCGAGCGCGGTCTGAAGGCCGGTGACCTCGTCCGTACGGCCGCCAAGACCCTCGGCGGCGGCGGTGGCGGGAAGCCGGACGTGGCCCAGGGCGGCGGTCAGAACCCGGCCGCGATCGGCGAGGCCGTCGACGCGGTCGAGCGTCTCGTGGCGGACACCGCCAAGTGAGCTCCGACACACAGGCGAGCGGCGACGGCCGTGGCATGCGCCGCGGCCGCCGTCTCGCCGTCGACGTGGGCGACGCCCGGATCGGCGTCGCCTCGTGCGACCCGGACGGGATCCTCGCCACCCCCGTGGAGACGGTGCCGGGCCGGGACGTGCCGGCCGCGCAGCGCCGGCTGCGGCAGCTCGTCGAGGAGTACGAGCCGATCGAGGTCGTCGTCGGGCTGCCCCGTTCCCTCAAGGGCGGCGAGGGCCCGGCGGCGGTGAAGGTCCGGGGCTTCGCCCAGGAACTGGCCCGCATGATCGCGCCCGTTCCGGTCAGACTCGTCGATGAGAGGATGACGACCGTGACGGCCAGTCAGGGACTGCGCGCCTCGGGCGTGAAGTCCAAGAAGGGCCGTTCCGTCATCGACCAGGCGGCCGCGGTGATCATCCTGCAACAGGCGCTCGAATCCGAACGGGTGTCAGGCAAAGCACCCGGCGAGGGCGTCGAAGTGGTTATCTGATCGCGATACGGTAACGTTCCGCGCGATACGGCGGCGGTCGAACAGCCGCTGTACTTACGGAGACCGGACGGCATCTGAGCCCGATCGCTCAGGGACCGACCGTCTCGCGGTTCCAGGGACCGGTCACCCGCCCGGCCGGCCGGCCGGACCCGCCGACCACGGCGGTGACGAGGTGATCGGCCCCGGTCACCGCGTGGAGGAGGTGCGATCGGTGACCACGCTTCAGGTGCGTGGACGGACCCACACGGGCCGGGCCGGACAGGCCGGCCCGTGGCCCGTGCGTGGCCCGGTGCCGGTCGGACCACGAGTTCTAGGGGCGCACATCCACCAGGCAATGCTGCGGCGAGCCGTGTCCGGACGCGCGGGGCGCACGGACACGTCTGTCATGAACGGTGCTACGGCGCCAGGCCCTGACGGGCGACACCACGGGACCCACCTGCCACGACGGGCCGACGGCCACGGCCACCTCACCCGAGAGGAGGAAGGCACGCACGGCCTCGCACCCCACGGCGGACTCCGGCGTGCCGACCGCTCCGATGACTGAATACGGCCGGGGCGACGGCTCCGATCGCTGGCAGGACGATCCGCTGAACGGGGACGGCGGATGGAACGCCCAGCAGGGTGACCAGCAGGGCTACGGGCAGCAGCAGTACGCCGATCCGCAGCACCAGCAGTACGGGCAGCAGCAGTACGACCCGCAGCAGTACGCCGACCAGCAGTACTACGCCCAGCAGGCGCAGCAGCAGTACGGCGAGTGGAACGACGGGCAGCAGCACACCGGATACGGCCAGCAGCAGTACCCGCAGCAGCAGCACTACCCCCAGCAGTACACCGACCAGGGGCAGCAGCAGGGCCACGGGCAGCACCAGGGCCACGGCCAGCAGTCGTACGACGGCGGCTGGGCCACGGGCGGGCACCAGCAGCCCGCGTACGGCGACCCCGCGGACCCGTACGGGCAGCAGCAGGCCGCCTACGGCGGAGGGCAGCCCGACTACTACGGCACGCAGGACTCCTATCCGCCCCCGCAGCCGCCCAGCCGGCGCGCCGCCGAGCCCGGGCCCGAGCCGGACACCGGCTGGGACCCGGGCCCCGACCAGGGCGAACACGCCTTCTTCGCGGGCGGCGACCAGGACGATGACGACGACACCGACGAGCGTGGCGACCGGTCGGGGCGCGGCGGGAAGAAACCGAAGAAACGTCGCAGCGGACCGGCCTGCCTGGTCCTCACCCTGATCTTCGTGGGCGCGGTGGGCGGCGTCGGCTACTTCGGCTACCAGTTCTACCAGGACCGTTTCGGCCCGGCGCCCGACTACGCGGGCGACGGCAACGGCCAGCAGGTCACCGTCGTCATCCCCAAGGGCGCGGGCGGCTGGGTCATCGGCCAGAAGCTTGAGGCGGCCGGGGTTGTCGAGAGCGTCGCAGCTTTCGTCTCCGCGCAAAACGATCATCCGGATGGCCGCTCCATCCAGGACGGCGTCTACACGATGCAGAAGCAGATGTCGGCGGCCAGCGCCGTCGAGCTGATGCTCAGCCCCAAGAGCCGGTCCAACCTGATCATCGCCGAGGGCTCCCGGAACGTCGCCGTCTACGCCCTGATCGACAAGCGCCTCGGCGTCGCGGACGGCACCACGGCCGAGGTCGCGAAGAAGCAGTACAAGAAGCTCGGCCTGCCCGACTGGGCGCTGGACCACCCCGATGTGAAGGACCCGCTGGAAGGGTTCCTCTACCCGTCCAGCTACGCGGCCAGCAAGGGCCAGAAGCCGGCGACCGTGCTGAAGGAGATGGTCGGCCGGGCCACGAAGAAGTACGAGGAGATGGGGCTGGAGAAGAAGGCCGCCGGGCTCGGCCTCGACGGCCCCTGGGAGGTGCTCACCGTGGCCAGCCTGGCCCAGGCCGAGGGCACCAGCCACGACGACTACCGCAAGATGGCCGAGGTCGTCTACAACCGCCTCAAGCGCGGGAACCCGGAGACCTACGGGTCCCTGGAGTTCGACTCCACGTACAACTACATCAAGAACCAGAGCAAGATCGACCTGAGCATCGCCGAGCTGCGGCGCTACGACAACCCGTACAACACGTACTTCGTCAAGGGCCTGCCGCCCGGCCCCATCGACAACCCGGGTGAGGAGGCGCTCAAGGGCGCGCTGAACCCGACGAAGGACGGCTGGTACTACTTCATCTCGCTGGACGGCAAGACCAGCAAGTTCACCAAGACGCTGAAGGACCACGAGAAGCTGGTCGAGGAGTTCAACGCGTCGAGGAAGAAGAGCTAGGGATCACGCAGAAGTGAACGACTCCGCGATGGCCGCGACGGACAGGCGGTGCCGGGCGGCGGTGCTCGGATCTCCCATCGGGCACTCCCTGTCCCCGGTGCTGCACCGGGCCGCCTATGCCGAACTGGGGCTCACCGGCTGGTCGTACGACCGCTTCGACGTCGACGAGGCGGCCCTGCCCGGCTTCCTCGCCGAGCTCGGTCCCGAGTGGGCCGGGCTGTCGTTGACCATGCCGCTGAAGCGGGCCGTCATCCCGCTGCTCGACGAGATCAGCGAGACGGCCGCCTCGGTCGAGGCCGTCAACACCGTCGTCGTCACCGGGGACGGCCGCCGCGTCGGCGACAACACCGACGTCCCCGGCATGGTCGCCGCCCTGCGCGAGCGCGGCATCGAGGAGGTCGACTCGGCCGCCGTGCTCGGCGCCGGCGCCACCGCCTCCTCGGCGCTGGCCGCGCTGGCGCGTGTCTGCACCGGCGAGGTCGTGGCGTACGTCCGCAGCGAGGCGCGCGCCGCCGAGATGCGGCAGTGGGGCGAGCGGCTCGGCATCGAGGTCCGTACGGCCGACTGGGCCGACGCCGCCGAGGCGCTGCGCGCCCCGCTGGTGATCGCGACGACCCCCGCGGGCACCACCGACGCCCTCGCCCACTCCGTGCCCGAGCGTCCCGCCACCCTCTTCGACGTGCTGTACGACCCCTGGCCCACCGCGCTCGCGGCCCGCTGGTCGATGGTCGGCGGGGCCGTCGTCAGCGGCCTCGACCTGCTCGTGCACCAGGCGGTGCTCCAGGTGGAGCAGATGACCGGCCGCGCCCCGGCGCCGCTGGAGGCGATGCGAAAAGCGGGCGAGCGGGCTCTCGAAGCCCGCTAAGATCCGCTGAGTTCCGCAGGGGGCGGAGCAGTCTTCACAGGGGGAGCCCGACACCGTGTCCGCAGGCGTGCCGCTCGCGTCCGTCAAGAGCGAGATATTCGAGGCCGTCCTCCAGTTCATGCCGGACTGGATCCAGATCCCCGTCCTGGTCCTCATCGTGCTCGCCGTCGTGGGGTCCTGGGTCTACAAGGGCAAGCGCAAGCTCGACGAGCGGCGGGCGCGGCGCCAGGGTCGGGTGCCCGCCATGGCGCCCCAGCCGTCGCAGGCCAGGGGGGCCGACTTCCTCGGTCCCTACGCCCCCCAGCAGCAGCCGCCGCGGCCCGCGGGGCAGCCGAGTGGCGCGGACTTCCTCGGCTCCTACGCCCCGCCGCGGGACCAAGGCGACGGTCCCGTATGAGCTCTTACAGCGGCTAACACAATGAGATGGATTGCTGCTTGCTGATGACCGTGCCTACGGCGGGAGTTGAGCGTTCGGTCCCGTGTGGAGATGTCGCCGTGGGTTGTGCCGGATGAGCTGTGGGACCGTCTGAAGCCGCTGCTGACTCAGCGTGAACGGCGCTTCCGGCACCCGGGCCGCAAGCCGTTACCTGACCGGGATGTGTTGTGCGGGATTCTGTACGTGCTGCACACCGGGATCCAGTGGCAGTACCTGCCCAAGGAGCTCGGCTTTGGCTCGGGCATGACCTGCTGGCGACGTCTGCGGGACTGGAACGACGCGGGCGTCCGGCAGGCTCTGCACGAAGTCCTGCTCGCCGACCTCAACGCGGCCTCCCGACTGGACTGGTCACCTTGCGTGGTCGACTCGTCTCACGTCAGGGCGCTAAAAGGGGGCAGCACACGGGCCCGTCGCCGGTCGACCGGGGCCGAGCCGGCTCGAAGCAGCGCCTGATCACCGACGGGCACGGCACCCCGCTCGCAGTCGTGCTCACCGGCGGTAACCGCAACGATGTCACTCAGCTGCTGCCTCTGCTCGACGCGATCCCACCGGTTCGCGGCCGGGTCGGCCGGCCCCGCCGCAAACCCGATTCGCTGTTCGCCGACCGCGGCTACGACCACGACATCTACCGCAACCAGGTCCGCGATCGAGGCATCGTGCCAGCGATCGCTCGATGTGGTGCCCGACACGGCACTGGTCTGGGCGTCTACCGGTGGGTGGTCGAGAGGACATTCGCCTGGTTGCACGGCTTCCGACGTCTACGGATGCGCTGGGAACGGCGGGCCGACATCCATGAAGCGTTCCTCAGACTCGCCTGCTGCCTGATCACTCATCGACAACTCGGCGCCTTGCGCCGGCCATAGGCGACTGACGAACTGCCTGCGCTCACTACGGCGGGTCCGACTCCAAGAAGGTACGCATCTCGATGGCAAGACTTCGCATGTCTTCCCCGGGAGCATGGATGGTCGTCATCTCGAAACGCCACTCGTCATCGGGGAGCCGGTCATGCAGCCCCCACGTCAACCGGACATGTGATCCTCCGTGCTCGGCAGCCAGCGACAAGTCACCCTCAAGAGAGCGCCAGGCCCTGGTGCCGTTCCATCCTCGAAACTCCTCTGCCAGTTCGGCAAGGAAGACGTCGAGGCCGTCACCGCCCCAGGTCCTCACCACGACTTCCATCCGCGCCGACTCACCTTGAGCTGTCACGAGGAAGTCGCGCATCGGGTCGTCACGCTGTTCCGGGAAGGAACGTGTCAGCTGGTGGAAGCGCAGGCTGATCGTTCGATAACGGTCACCTCCGACGCGGACAACCGGGCTGAGCTCGTCTTCCTCGATCACGTGTGCAGGCTACGGGCACGAGACTCCTTGTGACCAGGAGTTTTGCCCTTCCTGCCCGACACCGGTCTCCGGCGGAAGCAGACCGCTGCTTCGACGCGGTCATTGTGTTAGGAGCTATTAGTGATCAGCAAGGCTGACGTTCCGTGAGTGCCTTACGGCCCGTCTTCGTACGGACTGCTCGGTAGTAGAGCGGCTTCACGAATGAATACCGCCACGGGAGTGCCTCCGTAAAGCCGTCGACCTGGCGGAACTGCTCTCTGGCCGCCCTGTAGCGGCCCTGCCGGTACAGGAAGTACGCCAGCAGGTGCCGTACTTCCGGGAGCCTCGGGTGGTCCGGGTCAGCGAGTGCTGCGTCGACGAGCGCTGTGTCAACCAGTACACGTACCTGCTGGCTGCGAAAGCCGGCATCGCCCGTCTCGTCCGCATGGTTCTCGTACCAGGCGATCAGCGGCAGCACGGCCAGCAGGCTCCCCGGCGGCGCACCGGCGGCCGACTTCTCGGCGAACTCCCGCGCGAGCCGCTTCGAGCCTCGCCATTTCGCGGTCCAGTACTGGAGGGCACTACTGTGCGCTTCGAAGTGATGCGGCGCACGGGCTGTGATCTCGGACCACAGCGCATGCATCTCCCGGTTGGAGTAGCCCAGTCCGAGCGCCCTCCAGATCTCCGCGACGAGCGGGGTGGGATCGTCGGGGCGGAGTGCCAAGGCCCGCCCGATGTCGTCCTGCGAGGCCAGCAACTCCCGATGGAATCCCTCGAACTGGCTCTGCGACGTGCTGTGCGCACGTGCCTTGCCTCGTAGCTTCCACGCGTACAGGACTCTGGTGCGCGCCACCACGAGCGCGGCGTCTGGGTCTTCGGGGCGGGCCTCCTCCCATGCCTTCAGCCAACGGTCGCTCCTCCTGGCAGCGAGGTACCCCAACCGCTGGGCGTACAGGGAGCGGCGCTCCCAGTCCTGACCGGCGTCTTCGAAGAGCCGGGCGGCGGGCTCCCAGCGCCCTCGGGCGGCAGCCCTGCACGCGCGCTGCAACGGGGTATCGGGGCCGGCGAGGTAGGAGTTCTGCCATCGCAGAGGCAGCAGGCCGAGCCAGCACCAGAGCAACAGCAGGCAGGCGGGGACAAGGAGTGCCATGGTTGGGCGAATCCCTCCAGGAAGAGTGTTGCGACGCACAAAGTGGGGGGTGACGGCAGTATTCCCGTCGCAAGGGGAGGGGCGGCATGCGGGGTGCCGTTCCCCCAAG
>NZ_JBHWJK010000018.1:140644-152977 GCF_042731455.1 Streptomyces sp. NPDC059852
TCCTGGTTGTGTTTTTGTGTGGTTTCTTCTTTTCGTTTTTGTGGGGGCTTCTTTTGGGGGGGGGGTTGTTTTGATTTCGCGGGGGGGGGGGGGGGGGGGGGGGGGGGGGGCCGCCCCCCCCCCCCCCGCCCCTCCAAGGCACTTCGCGGCATCTTCGCTGCCGACTATGTCGAACGTCTGGAGGCGGCACGGCAGTGACTCTGAGAGGGCCTGGGCAGCTCCGCTGAGGAGGAAGACGGCTGAGCCAGCATCCCGGGAAACCCAGATCGCAGGCCAGAGCTTGCCTGGCAACGGCAGGCGGTGACAACAAGCCTGCATGTTCAGGCTCGATGACAACAGGACCGCCTCGTTGATGACGACTTTCCGGCTTCGCGTCGCGGGTAACTCCAGGTCGGCTGGTCGCAAAGGTGACACCTACCGTGCTTCGGCACACTACGGCTGCCGCGCCCACCGTGCGGCAGCCGGATTTCCCGTCACCGTTTCCGCAACGATTGGGAGGCTCGTATGAGCACCCCCGTACCCCGATCCCACCGGCGCCCGCGCGTGCCCGCCCACCGCGCGCCCGCGCCCCGCGAGCCGATCGACTGGGCAAAGGTCGGGCGCCGCTCGGTCCGTCGGCGGGCCCGCGGCATGACCCACCCGGAGGCGGCGGCAGCCCTCGAGGACGCAGAGCTGCAGCAGCACATGGTCCGCGACCACGAGGACCTCGCCGGCGATGAGCGCGGCCCGGCCGAAGTCGCTGAGTGGACGCGCATCGTGCAGCTGCTCGCCGACACTGGCGGCGTGTACGACCCGGACACCGACGCCGTGGTCCAGGACGAGCTCGCGGCCGACGCCGAACGCGAGCGCGACCGGCAGCTGGAGGACGCGCAGCGCCTCCAGGAGGAGAAGGCCGAAGCCGCCCGCCACGCCGCCCTCGCCCACGACGTCCTGTGCCACGCCCTGCTGCGCACCCTCGCCCGCACCGGCCAGCTGGACGGTTTGAGCGAGGACGAGCGGGCCGCCGTCAACCGGCTGCCCGAGACCGACCCCGCGGCCGCGCTCGCCTTCAACGCCCTGCTCGCACGCGCCCACGAAACCGGAGCCGGTCTGCGCCCGGGGGCCGCGTCGTGACGGGCGACCCGGACACGGTGATCGCCGTGTGGACGGAGTCGACCTGGTGCGGCACCGGCACGAGACACTCACCGCCGACGGCCAGGTCCACGTCGACGGCCGGCCCACGCTGGGCGAGCCGTGGTTCGAGGGCGAGGACGCCCCCGACTACAACCCGATCTGCCACTGCCCGCGCCTCGAAGCAGTGCTGCATGGAGTGCGCGGGCTGTGCCGCCTGCGGGCAGTGCCGTGGCCCGCACATCTGGCCCCCGGCCCGGATCTGATCACGAAGAGTCGACCTCACAGATACCCGGCCCACCTGTGACGCAAGCGGGAACCCGTGAGCCAGAATGCCCTATTCACCCTGTTCGCTGTGAGTCGAACCCCTGAATTCCCAGGTGGACGCGAGCGATGGCATTCCGAGGGCCGGCCCCGGGCGCTGCACTCGGGTAGCAGGCCGTGCGGCACAGGGCAGCGAGGCGTGCAAGGCTCGTCGACATGTTCGGCTGGGGCGATGCGGGACTGCGCGGTCGCCCGACTCCCTATGTGCATCCGCCGTTCCCAGGTCAGCGGGCGAATGGTCATTGGCACTGGACATGGCGACTGCTCACGCCCGGTGGGGGCGTGAGCAGTCGCGGGCAGGACGTTCTGGTGCTAGGGCTACCGGCGCCAGCGTCTGCGCAGTTTCTGCGCCAGGCGAAGCCTTTCGCGCTCGGCCGCACGCTCAGCGCGGCGGTGAACAGCATGCCTCCACGGCTTGTGCCCCACGAGCAAGAGGGCCACCGACGCGGTGATGAGTGCGGCAGCGATCACGGCATACGTGCCGCTGCTGGCGACGAGAACGGCTACCACGATCAGAGTCGGGACGAGCAGGTAGATCAGGACGCTGAGCGCCTTGAGCAGGTAGTCGCCGTGAACCGCGCGCACCTCGGCGCGGATGCTCAATTCGCTGTCAGGTGAAGGAGGGCGAGTCGAAGTCTGCGGTTCAGCCATGGAAGCTTACCTCCCCGGTCGTGTCCGGCCCGCGGTCTGCCGAACCCGTCGTCGGCGGCGGAAGGATCTTCTTGGGTGCCTTCTCCTTCCGGGGCTTGCCGATCCGGCAATGCCTGCACCCGTCGGGGACCTCGGCCCGGTGCTTGTCCCTGACCCTGATCACCTTGCGGCGCACAAGTTCCTTGAACTTCCCGGGGATCTTCGCCTCGGCGTAGACCGCGGCTTGATGCCAGTCGGCGATCTCGTCGTCGAGGAACCGGGCGTAGACCGCCTTCTTCTGGTCGTCGCGGAAGTCGGCTAGCAGGACGTTGAGGCAAAGGTGGTCCAAGCCCTCGGTGAGGACCTCGTCGAGGGAGCGATGCTGCGGCGGAGCGAACTCCACCCCGGTCAAGGAGCCGATGTGGTGGTGCTTCAGTTGCCGCTCGTAGAGCGGCTTGTTCGCGTCCCGCATGCGCCGCGTCTCGCGATTGAGCCGCTCGAGGAACAAGTCGTTGCTGTAGATATCGCGGGAGTCCGAGATCACCTGCTGGACTCCATCGAGGATGGACTGAAGGTGCTTTCGGCCCCGGAGCTGAAGACCCCACTTGTCGGCAAAGGTGAGCGCGAGGCTTGTGTCGCCGGTGTCAAACCAGACCCGGAGCACGTCATGGGCGTCGCGGTAAGCCTCACAGGCCCGCTCCGGGACGCCCAGCAGGGTGAGAGAGCCCGCGATCTCTGGGGGGAAATACGCGCTGGTGGGCGCTAGGACGAACGGTCGTTTGAAGGGGAGCGCCCGGCGCAGGGAGGCTCGCGTGAGCTTTCGGCACCGGGACACGAGCCGGAGTGCCTCCGCGGGAAGATCGGCATCAACGATGCACGGGACCCCGTCGCTTCCGTACACCTCGTGGAGCTGAGGACTATCAACGATCGTCACCAGCCGTGTCACCAAGGCATCGGGCCGGATGCCCACGCGTCGCGCGATGGAACGATCCCCGCGCACGGGACGGCCGCTCACCCCGCGCGCAATGAGGGTGCTCCAGGAAGAATCGGCGGCAGGCGCGTCGACATCCTCGTCCCGGATGAGGACAAGAATCGCCGTACGCAGGCCTGGGCGTGAGTTGGTCATTGATCTTCGCTCTCCTCGGTAGTAAGTACCTTCATCCCTTCAGGGCCTCAGAGAGCAGTGAACGACACCAGGAGCCTCGGGCAACTTTATTTGTTGCCTCCAGCCCGGCGACGGCCGCCCACTGCTGCGCTTGGCTTCTCCGTCTAGTACGGCCAGCGGCGCCTGTAACCCACCCGAAAGCGGCTGCACCCAGACCTCCCCACGCGCGGGGATCCTCGTCCATGTGAGTGAGGCCTCTAGGGTCGACGCCGACACCAGACACATGAACGGCGCTGCACCGTGGGGTGCAGCGCCGTAGTGCCAGCCCGGCCGGTCCGGGCGGCCGGGTCAGGAGACTGCTTTGAGGTTCTGGCGACGCTTGGCGTCTTCCCGGCGCCGGCGCTTCTCTGCGAGCTGGTCCTGGTAGGCGGCGACACCCCTGCGGTAGCGGTCGACGAAGTCAGTGGAGTTAAGGCGCTCATCCTTCGGCATCGCCTTGACAGCCGCGATGGCGTCCTCGGGGGAGGCGTAGGCGGCATGCATGGCGTTGAGCTGGTAGACGCCAGCGCGCTGCTTCTTCACCAGCAGCGCCAGGTCCAGGTCGCGCAGGGCCGCGTTGACGGCCGTCCGGCTCAGGTTCAGCATCTGGGCGATGGTGCCCTGGTCGGTCTCGATACGGCCGCCCGGCTCGCTGTGGGCCCGCAGCTTCAGCAGCACGCGGTAGGCCGCGGGCAGCAGATCGAGATCGGCAACGATGCCTTCCGCATTGACGGAGGCGAAATGCAGACCGCTCACTGTTCGGCCCCCTTCTCCTTCAGCTGCGCCCGCTCCCGGCGCCGGCGAGCTCGCTCGTCTGCCCGTTCCTTACGCGCCGCTCGATCTCCTGCCTCATCTTCTCTAGTGAAGGGAAGCGCACCAACTCGGGCAGGCTCTGGTCCGCGCGATCTGCTTCAGGGTGACGTGCTGGTCGACCTTGATTACTAAGGCTCCGTGGTCTCAGTGCCCGGGATGAACTCCGCTACGCCGTAGCTGTAGGGCGGGTTGAACTGGTAGACCCCGCGCTTCACCCGGAAGACGATGCCGTGCGACATGACCTCGCCCAGCGCCTCGGTCACCTTCGTACGCGCCACGTCCAGGACGGTCGCCATCTCCTCCTGCGTCAGGGGAATCCGCCCGCCGGCCTTCTGGCAGGCGATCATCAGCAGGATCAGCCGCAGCGGCAGCGCCTCGCGGAAGAACTGCGCGATCACCAGGAAGAACTCCAGGCTGTCCATGGAGAACGCGTTCGGCTGCTCCGGCGTCCCGCAGAACTCCATCGGCTTGCGCTGCTCGCCCAGCGAGAGCTTCCGGCCCGGGTACTGCCGTGCGACGTCGTCCAGGTCCTTGACGGGCCGTAGGGACCGGTCCCAGGCCTCGGAGGGATCGTCCAGCGGCAACTTCGGCTGCGGCGCCCCCTTGGCGCTCGGACGGCGGCGCTGCGGCTCACTCGACACGAAGCTGCTCCCACGTTGTTGATCTCCGGACGCGCAGCAGTATGTGAGCTCTGCTTGAAATCGATGTCGCTCCGACACGACATGCCGCGGAAGTTTTGTCCCCCCAGGGGGGACAGAACTCCCCCCTGCCCGCCTGGCGGTCAGCCCGCCAGACACATCCGTCCCAGATGTTGCCTGCACTTGACACAGCCGCTCGGAACGTGTCGCCTCTAGTTGACATCGACCGGCCGATGTGCCCCCTTAGGCGGACTGCTGTGCTTCATCGCTCGGCAAATCGGCGCGTGGCTGTAGCTGTCAGAGGAGTGTACGAAATGGACAGCTGTACATAGACAGAGGGGTCGCCATCCTCTATGACTGGCGACCCCAAGTTTGGTCTAAATCTTAGGGGTGCCGGTCAGATCCCAGAATTTCTCACCCTCACCGTCCAGGTCGAGGTTGTAGAGGACCGTGGCGTCCGCCGTCCATCCGCTCCCCGACCCGCTTCGCGCGGCTGTGCCACAGTCGCGAGAGCCCGTGGAATTTTCATTGATGGCGCTAACAAGGTTGCAGTCGTTGTAGCTCATCGCGGCATCATTCTTCTCAAGGCGGACCTCCATTCGGAAGGCGTCAAATTTTCGAAGCCCGCCACCCCCTCCCCAATTGACGTATGCCTCGGCGTCGTAAGTGGAGCCTGTGCGCCAGACGCACAACTGGATGTACACCGTGACATTTGTCCCTGTTGTGTCAAACTCCTTATGGGCCGAGTTGGTGCATTCCTTTGCGTCCCAGGCATTTGCTGGCGTGGTAAAGGTGAGTGGCGCAAATAGCGCAATCGCCGCCGTGATAAGCACCCGAAGGATGCGATGGGTTCTGCTCACGTAAGACTCCATAAAAGTTCCTAGATGGGTGCACGTACAATATGGATATAAACACCCTCGAGTCAAGTGGTCTTTCGGGCGAGGTTTCGGAGATTCCTGGTCAGTCATTGAAATAGAACCATGTGTCGGTTTGTCTGTATTGGAGTGCAGTAGGGTGGATCTCTCGATCGATCCGTGGCACTAATGGCAGCACACGGTCACGAGCTTGGGTGCCGTTAAAGGTCGGACTTGATTAGCGCATCACGCACTTTGCCACTGAGGGCCGTCCGCCAGATGGACCGGCGGCCGGTGGCCGGGCCCGGACGTGGGAGGATCGGAGGTGGCGGGCCCGGGCCGCGCACCTGGCCGCCGTCGCGGTACGCGCTGACACGCGTACCCAGTGCAGTACCAGGGCGCGAGCATCGAGGAGCACCGTTGAGCAGGTTGCGCTGGCTGACCGCGGGGGAGTCCCACGGCCCCGCACTCGTCGCGACGCTGGAGGGCCTTCCCGCCGGCGTGCCGATCACCACGGAGATGGTGGCGGACCACCTGGCCCGGCGCCGCCTCGGCTATGGACGCGGCGCGCGCATGAAGTTCGAGCGCGACGAGGTCACGTTCCTCGGCGGCGTCCGGCACGGCCTCACGCTCGGCTCCCCGGTCGCGATCATGGTGGGCAACACCGAGTGGCCCAAGTGGGAGCAGGTCATGGCGGCCGACCCGGTCGACCCGGAGATCCTGGCCGGGCTCGCCCGCAACGCCCCGCTGACCCGGCCCCGCCCCGGCCACGCCGACCTCGCCGGCATGCAGAAGTACGGCTTCGACGAGGCCCGGCCGATCCTGGAGCGGGCCTCCGCCCGGGAGACGGCCGCCCGGGTGGCGCTGGGCGCGGTGGCGCGGTCGTACCTCAAGGAGACGACCGGCATCGAGATCGTCAGCCACGTCGTCGAGCTCTGCTCCGTCAAGGCCCCGCAGGGCGTCTACCCGACCCCGGCCGACGTCGAGCGGCTGGACGCCGACCCGCTGCGCTGCCTGGACGCCGACACCTCCAAGGCGATGGTCGCGGAGGTCGACCAGGCCCACAAGGACGGCGACACCCTCGGCGGTGTCGTGGAGGTGCTCGCCTACGACGTGCCGGTGGGCCTCGGCTCGCACGTGCACTGGGACCGCAAGCTGGACGCCCGGCTCGCCGGTGCCCTCATGGGCATCCAGGCCATCAAGGGCGTCGAGCTCGGCGACGGCTTCGAGCTGGCCCGTGTGCCGGGCTCCAAGGCGCACGACGAGATCGTGAGGACCGAGGACGGCATCCGGCGCACCTCCGGCCGCTCCGGCGGCACCGAGGGCGGCCTCACCACCGGTGAGCTGCTGCGGGTCCGCGCCGCGATGAAGCCGATCGCCACGGTGCCGCGCGCCCTGAAGACCGTCGACGTCACCACCGGCGAGGCCGCCCAGGCTCACCACCAGCGCTCCGACGTCTCGGCGGTCCCGGCCGCCGGCATCGTCGCCGAGGCCATGGTGGCGCTCGTCCTCGCGGACGCGGTCGCGGAGAAGTTCGGCGGCGACTCGGTCGCCGAGACGCGCCGCAACGTCCGCTCGTACCTCGACCACCTGGCGATCCGATGAGCGGGGCGCCCGTGGTGGTGCTGGTCGGGCCGATGGGAGTGGGCAAGTCCACCGTCGGCGAGCTGATGGCCGGGCGGCTCGGCGTCGGCTACCGCGACACGGACGACGACATCGTGGCCGAGCAGGGCCGGACCATCTCCGAGATCTTCGTCGACGACGGCGAGGCCGCCTTCCGGGAGATCGAGAAGCAGGCCGTGCGCCGGGCGCTCGAGGAGCACGACGGCGTCCTGGCGCTCGGCGGCGGGGCGATCCTCGACGCCGGCACCCGGGCCCTGCTCGCCGGACAGCGGGTCGTCTACCTCTCGATGGACGTCGAGGAGGCCGTGAAGCGCACCGGCCTCAACGCCGCCCGCCCGCTGCTCGCGGTCAACCCGCGCAAGCAGTGGCGCGAGCTCATGGAGGCCCGCCGCCATCTGTACGAGGAGGTCGCGACGGCCGTCGTGGCCACCGACGGCCGTACCCCCGAAGAAGTGACCCGAGCCGCGCTGGACGCACTGGAGTTGAAGGACGCATGACCGAGGCAGTGACGCGGATCCAGGTCGGCGGGAGCGCGGGCAGCGACCCGTACGAGGTCCTGGTGGGCCGTCAGCTCCTCGGCGAGCTGGGCGGGTTGATCGGCGACCGGGTCAAGCGGGTCGCGGTGATCCACCCGGAGGCGCTGGCGGAGACCGGTGAGGCGCTGCGGGCCGACCTGGCCGACCAGGGCTTCGAGACGGTCGCCATCCAGGTCCCGAACGCGGAGGAGGCCAAGACCGCCGAGGTGGCCGCCTACTGCTGGAAGGCGCTCGGCCAGTCCGGCTTCACCCGCTCCGACGTCGTCGTCGGCGTCGGCGGCGGCGCCACGACGGACCTCGCCGGCTTCGTCGCCGCCACCTGGCTGCGCGGGGTGCGCTGGATCGCCGTCCCGACGACCGTGCTGGCCATGGTGGACGCGGCGGTCGGCGGCAAGACCGGCATCAACACCGCCGAGGGCAAGAACCTCGTCGGCGCCTTCCACCCGCCCGCCGGGGTCCTGTGCGACCTGGCGGCGCTGGAGTCCCTGCCCGTCCACGACTACGTCTCCGGGCTCGCGGAGATCATCAAGGCGGGCTTCATCGCCGACCCGGCGATCCTGGACCTCATCGAGGCGGACCCGCAGGCCGCGCGCACCCCGGCCGGCCCGCACACCGCCGAGCTGATCGAGCGCTCGATCCGGGTCAAGGCGGAGGTCGTCTCCTCGGACCTGAAGGAGTCGGGTCTGCGGGAGATCCTCAACTACGGCCACACGCTCGGCCACGCCATCGAGAAGAACGAGCGCTACCAGTGGCGGCACGGTGCCGCGGTCGCCGTCGGCATGCACTTCGCCGCCGAACTCGGGCGCCTCGCGGGCCGGTTGGACGACGCGACCGCCGACCGGCACCGTGCGATCCTCGAATCGGTCGGCCTGCCGCTGCACTACCGCTACGACCAGTGGCCCAAGCTGCTGGAGACCATGAAGGTCGACAAGAAGTCCCGCGGTGACCTGCTGCGCTTCATCGTCCTGGACGGCCTGGCCAAGCCGACCGTCCTGGAGGGGCCCGACCCGGCCGTCCTGCTCGCCGCCTACGGTGAAGTCGGCCAGTAAGTCCACGCACGCACGATTGTGTCCGATTCGCCTATGGCAATGGGCACTTCGGCCGGCCCCCGGCCGTTCACCAAACGACGGCCGGGGACGGTACCGTTCGGTAGGGAGCGGGGCATGGCCCCGCTGCCAGCGCCAATGGCCATGGACGACGAGACGGAGTGGCACCGGATGCAGCACGCAGTGGGTTCTCCGCTGCCGCCGCCCCACCAGCCGGGGCACGGCTGGTCGCCGGCCGCACACCACCCCGGAGCGCAGGGAGCACCGCAGGGGCCCGCACCCGTGCCCCCGCCGCCGTCGGCGCCGGGCTTCGCACCCCCGGGTCCCCCGGGACCCGCGGCGCCCGCCCCGCAGCACGGCGGCTACGGCCCGCCGGCGCCCGAGAGCACCGGCCATGTCCCGCTGCCGCCCGGCGGCCCCGTCGCCATGCCGAGCGCCCCGCCCGCCGCGACGGCCCCCGACCCGACGTCCACCACCCTCGCGGTCCTGCTCATCGGCCCGGCCGGGGCGGGCAAGACGAGCGTCGCCAAGTACTGGGCGGACCACCGCAGGGTGCCCACCGCGCACATCAGCCTCGACGACGTCCGCGAATGGGTCCGCTCGGGCTTCGCCGACCCCCAGTCCGGCTGGAACGACCACTCCGAGGCCCAGTACCGCCTCGCGCGTCGCACGTGCGGCTTCGCCGCGCGCAACTTCCTGGCCAACGGGATCTCCTGCATCCTCGACGACGCGGTCTTCCCCGACCGGCCCGTCGTCGGCCTCGGCGGCTGGAAGCGGCACGTGGGCCCCGGGCTCCTTCCGGTCGTCCTGCTCCCGGGCCTGGAGATCGTCCTGGAGCGCAACGCCGAACGCTCGGGCAACCGCCGCCTCACCGACGAGGAGGTCGCCCGCATCCACGGCCGCATGGCCGGCTGGTACGGCTCGGGTCTCCCCATCATCGACAACTCCCAACTGGACGTCCCCCAGACAGCCCACCTCCTGGACGAGGTCCTCGCCCGCTCCCTGGCCAGCCCCCCGTCCTGGTAGCCCCCGTGTGAGGGACGGGACGCGGGGAACTGCGCCCCCACCGGCGGAAAGCCGACAGACGACGCCCGCCACCGCTCAGGGGCGCGGGGAACTGCGCGAGAAGCCCCACCGGCGGAAAGCCGACAGACGACGCCCGCCCCCCTTCAGGGGCGCGGGGAACTGCGCGAGAAACCGCACCGGCGGAAAGCCGACGGACGACGCCCGCCCCCCTTCAGGGGCGCGGGGAACTGCGCGAGAAACCCCCACCGGCCCGAGGCCGACCAACGACGGTCACCCCCGAAGCCCCGCAACCCGCAGGGAACCGCCCACTCAGCGGCCCTCAACCGGCGCCAACCCCGCGGAGCTCATACGCTCGGGTCATGTCAGAGGTGTACGCCACCCGCCGCTCCCGCCTGAGGGACCGCTGCCAAGCCAGCGGCAGCGCCACCGCGCTGATCTCCCGCCCCGCCAACGTCCGCTACCTCGCGGGCGCCGCCCCGCGGGGCGCCGTGCTGCTCCTCGGCAAGACCGACGACCTGCTCGTGTGCCCCGAGCCGCCCGACGAGCGCCCCTACGAGGGCCGCCCCGACGAGGCGCTGCTGATCCACACCCTTCCCCGCCCCGGCGGAGACGCCGCCGTCGCCGCCGCGGACCTCGCCGCGGCCCAGGGCGCCGACTCGCTCGCCGTGGAGGAGCACCACCTCACCGTCGCCCGGCACCGGGCCCTCCACTCCGCCGCGCCGCAGCTGCGCCTCGCCGGCCTCGGCACCGCCGTGGAACAGCTCCGGGTCGTCAAGGACGAGGAGGAGATCTCCTGCCTCCGGATCGGCGCGGAGATCGCCGACCAGGCCCTCGGCGAGCTTCTCGAGTCCATCCTCGTCGGCCGTACCGAACGCCACCTGGCCCTGGAACTGGAGCGCCGCCTCGTCGATCACGGCGCCGACGGCCCCGCCTTCCCCACGGCCGTCGCCACCGGCCCCCACTCCGGCCGCCGGGCGCACCGGCCCACCGACCGCCGGGTCGAGGAGGGCGATTTCCTCTCCGTCTGCCTGGGCGCGACGTACCGCGGCTACCGTTGCGAGATCGGCCGTACCTTCGTGATCGGCACGTCCCCCGCGGACTGGCAGATCGAGCTGTACGACCTCGTCTTCGCCGCTCAGCGGGCCGGACGGGAGAGCCTGACGCCGGGCGCCGCCTACCGTGACGTGGACCGGGCCGCCCGCCAGGTCCTGGACTCCGCCGGGCACCATGAGGGCCTGCCGTCGCTCATGGGCCACGGTGTCGGACTCGAAATCGACGAGGACCCGCAGTTGGCCCCCGCGGCCATGGGTAAACTGGACGCTTGCGTGCCGGTCACCGTCGAACCGGGGGTCCACCTCCCGGGCCGGGGCGGCGTCCGGATCGATGACACGCTCGTCGTCCGCCCCGAGGCGGACGGCGGACCCGAGCTACTCACCATCACGACCAAGGAGCTGCTCGCCCTGTAGGCAGGTGCGTGCGCCGGGGTCGTCCACGTCAGTCCAGGAGATTCCGCAACCGTGGCTTCCACGAACGACCTCAAGAACGGCATGGTGCTCAAGCTCGAAGGCGGCCAGCTCTGGTCCGTCGTCGAGTTCCAGCACGTCAAGCCCGGCAAGGGCCCGGCCTTCGTGCGCACCAAGCTCAAGAACGTGCTGTCCGGGAAGGTCGTCGACAAGACCTTCAACGCCGGCGTGAAGGTCGAGACGGCCACCGTCGACAAGCGCGACATGCAGTTCTCCTACATGGACGGCGAGTACTTCGTCTTCATGGACATGGAGACCTACGACCAGCTCATGGTCGACCGCAAGGCCGTCGGCGACGCCGCCAACTTCCTGGTCGAGGGCTTCACCGCCACCGTCGCGCAGCACGAGGGCGAGGTGCTCTTCGTCGAGCTGCCGGCCGCCGTCGAGCTGACCATCCAGGAGACCGAGCCGGGCGTCCAGGGCGACCGCTCCACCGGTGGCACCAAGCCCGCCACCCTGGAGACCGGCCACCAGATCCAGGTCCCGCTCTTCATCACCACCGGTGAGAAGATCAAGGTCGACACCCGCACGAGCGACTACCTCGGCCGGGTGAACAGCTAACCGTGGCTGCCCGCAACACGGCCCGTAAGCGCGCCTTCCAGATCCTCTTCGAGGGCGACCAGCGCGGTGTCGGCGTCCTCACCGTCCTCGCGGACTGGGTCCGGCTCTCCCGGGAGGACACCCGGCAGCCGCCGGTCAGCGAGTACACGATGCAGCTGGTCGAGGGGTACGCGGAGCGCGCCCGGCGGATCGACGAGCTGATCGCGCAGTACTCGGTCGGCTGGACGCTCGACCGTATGCCGGTGGTGGACCGGAACATCCTGCGCCTCGGCGCGTACGAACTGATCTGGGTCGACGAGACGCCGGACGCGGTCGTGCTGGATGAGATGGTCCAGCTGGCGAAGGAGTTCTCCACGGACGAGTCGCCGTCGTTCGTGAACGGCCTGCTCGGCCGGTTCAAGGATCTGAAGCCCTCGCTGCGCCGCGAGGACGCGTAGGTCCCCGGATCAGGCGAACACGCGGAAGGGCCCGCAGCACGCGTGCTGCGGGCCCTTCCGCGTGTTCG
>NZ_JBHWJK010000019.1:0-148834 GCF_042731455.1 Streptomyces sp. NPDC059852
GTAGACGGCCACGCTCGCGATCCCGGCGTCCCGGCAGGCCCGGGCCACGCGGACAGCGATTTCGCCACGGTTGGCGATGAGCACCTTGCGCACGATTGAGGCTCCCTCCTTGAAACAAGCCGAGTTTAGGGACTGCCGACACGGCACTTCGACCCGTCCCCAGTGGTGACCTTGCCCACACGGAGCGTGATTCCGGGTCGGCCCACCCTGCGAAATCCCATGTCGCGCCTCGGCACGCAGGTCTCTCCCGGAAAACCCTAGCCCTCCGCTGTGGTCAAGGTCTCTGTCATCACGTGCTGCGGGCCACTCGGTTTCTTTGTGGAATCCCTACGAATGGCCCAATGATTCTTTGCCCCCGCCCGAACCCTTGTCCCGAGGTTTACCCGTTAGTAGCGTTCGCGATGTCTCGAAACGTACTTGGGGTAACAGTGGCCGCGCCCGGATGGGCCGGGGCGGCGCTCGGTGAGCTCGGAAGTGGGTGGGACCGGTGGTGCGCAGGCCGGTGGCATGGGTCGTGGCGGTCGTGCTCTTCGTCGAGGCGCTCGGCATCGGGGCGCTGAACTGGTTCCTCGGCATCGTGGTCGACCGCCAGGACATGTCCCTGGCCGGTCTCGATCCTGACGTGATGTCGGTGTCGTCGAAGGTGGGCGGTGTCGTCTTCGGCGCCTACTTCGCGCTGTGCGGTCTGGTGGCCCTGCTCGTGGCCCTGCGCGACCGCGCGCCCGCCGGCTTCGGGCGTGTCCTGCTGATCAGCGCCGCCGTGGTGCACGCGCTGCTGGGCGCGTTCGCGTGGGGTCTGGTGGGCTGGACGGCGTTCCTCTTCATGGTCGTCGTGTTCGCCCTGATCGTGCTGGTCCTGATGACGTACGACGGTCAGGGCGCGCCCGCGAAGCCGGCCGGTGCCCCGTCCGGAGGGGACGGCGACGGCCCCGCGGACGGCGGCTCTCCGGTCACGCCTCCGCCGGCGCCCACAACTCCGTGATCCCGACGCCGAGCCGGCCGAGCAGCCGCCGGACCAGGGGCAGGCTGATGCCGATGACGTTGCCGTGGTCGCCCTCGATGCCGTCGATGAACGGGGCCGAGCGGCCGTCCAGGGTGAACGCCCCGGCGACGTGCAGCGGTTCGCCGGAGGCCACGTACGCGGCGATCTCCTCGTCTGTCGGCTCGCCGAAGCGGACGACGGTGGAGGCGGTCGCCGAGGCGTAGCGGCCGGCGGCCGTGTCGTAGACGCAGTGGCCGGTCTGGAGCGTGCCCGCGCGGCCGCGCATGGCCTTCCAGCGGGCGGTGGCCTCCTCGGCGTCGGCAGGCTTGCCGAGCGCCTGCCCGTCGAGGTCGAGGACCGAGTCGCAGCCGATGACGATCGCGCCCTGGACCTCGGGGCGGGCCGCCACGACGGAGGCCTTCGCCTCGGCGAGCGCGAGGGCCAGCTCGGCGGGGGTGGGGGCGGTGACGGCGTCCTCGTCGACCCCGCTCACGATGACCTCGGGGGCCAGCCCGGCCTGGCGCAGGAGGTTGAGCCGGGCGGGGGACTGGGAGGCGAGGACGAGTCGGCGGCGCGGCTGATCAGTCATGCCGTCAGCGTATCGGCGGGCCGGGGCGTGCTCACCTCAACCCGATGACGATCATCGTCAGGACCATGGCCAGTGCCATGAGAACGCCCAGCCGCCGCAACCTGTCCTGCATCTCGCGCAGTTCCTCGGGCGGCTCGTTCTCGGGGTCGGACCACAGCATGCCTTCCATCGTCGGTCGGGCGCCGTGCCCGGCGCCTGAGTACGCGTACTCAGCTTTTCCCTTAACGGTGCTAGTGTTCCATTAGCTAATGGCACTTTGATTCCGTTTGGAGGCTCGCGTGTTCACCACGTCCTGGAGTGCCGCACCCCAGCTGCCCAGCGAGGGCTTCACCCCCAACTGGTCCCGGGAGGGCTTCTGGCGCCAGTCGCTGCGGCAGGCCGTCCGGCTGTCGGCGGGCGGGCGACGGCTGCGGATACGGCTCGGGCACGCGTACGGCAGCTCGGCCGTGCGGATCGCGGCCGCGAGCGTCGGCCGTACGGCACCCGGGGGCGCCGTACGGTCCGGGACGCTGACCCGGCTCACCTTCGGGGGGTCGCCCGAGGCGGCCGTACCGGCGCGCGGGGAACTCGTCAGCGACGCCGTTTCGCTCGCCGTCAGGGCGGGGGAGTCGCTGACCGTCACCCTGTACTTCGAGGCCGCCACCGGCCCCGTCACGTTCCACGCCCAGGCCTTCGCGGACGCCCACCGCGGCCCCGGCGACCTGACGGCGGATCCCGCCGGGGCTGGCTTCGACGAGGTCAGCGCCTCCTGGTACTTCCTGACGGCGGTGGAGACCGACGCCGGGCGCACGGACGCCGTCGCGCTCTTCGGGGACTCGATCACCGACGGGTTCGGCTCCACGCCGGGCGCCGACCGGCGCTGGTCCGACGCGCTCGCCGCCCGCACCGGACGGCCCGTCCTGAACGCGGGCATCGGCGGGAACCTGCTGCTCCACGACTCCGCCTGGTACGGCGAGCGGGGCGTGGCCCGGCTGCGCCGGGACGTGCTGGAACGGCCGGGCGTGGACACCCTCGTCGTGCTGCTCGGGCTGAACGACATCGGCTTCAGCGAGACCGACGAACAGCCCACCTACAAGCCGGCGCCCGTGGTGGAGGCGGCCGAGCTGATCGCGGGGCACCGGGAGGTGCTGCGGCAGGCCCGAGCGGCCGGGCTGCGGGTGGCCGGCTGCACCCTGCCGCCGTTCGCGGGCTCCGACCACTGGGGCCCGCACGCGGCCGGGGTCAGCCGCGAACTGAACGCCTGGATCGGCGGCTCGGGGGAGTACGACACGGTCGTGGACCTGAACCGGGCGCTGGCCGACCCGGCGGACCCGGACCGGCTGCGCCCCGCGTACGACTTCGGCGATCACCTGCACCCGAACGACGCCGGGTACGAGGTGATGGCCGAAGCCGTCGCGGCGGCCGTCTGACCTGTCAACCGGGCCAGTACGTCCGGGCCCACGTGGACGGGCCCGGCTGGGGCAGCCGGTGTGCGGCGATGCGGGACGGGTCCGACCACCCGTCCCGCGGCTCGGGTGCGCCGGGCGGCACGGCTGCCGCCGCCGCGGCGCGGGCGCGGACCACCGCCAGTGCGGCGGCCAGCTCCTCCGGTGTCGGGTTGCCCCGGAGCACCTTGATGTTCATGACGGCTCCCAGCGGGACTAGAGGGGGATGTTGCCGTGCTTCTTCGGAGGCAGGGATTCCCGCTTCGTCCGCAGCTGACGCAGACCGCGCACGATGTGCAGACGGGTGTCGGACGGCATGATCACCGCGTCGACGTACCCGCGTTCGGCCGCGACGTACGGGTTGAGCAGGGTGTCCTCGTACTCCTGCATCAGCCGCGCACGGGTCGCCTCCGGGTCGTCCGACTCGGCGATGGTGCGGCGGTGCAGGATGTTGACCGCGCCCTGCGCGCCCATCACGGCGATCTGCGCGGTCGGCCAGGCCAGGTTGAGGTCGGCGCCCAGGTGCTTGGAGCCCATGACGTCGTAGGCGCCGCCGAACGCCTTGCGGGTGATGACCGTGATCAGCGGGACGGTCGCCTCGGCGTACGCGTAGATCAGCTTGGCGCCGCGGCGGATGATGCCGTCGTGCTCCTGGTCCACGCCCGGCAGGAAGCCGGGCACGTCGACGAAGGTCAGCACCGGCACGTTGAAGGCGTCGCAGGTGCGCACGAACCGCGCCGCCTTCTCCGACGCGGCGATGTCCAGGCAGCCGGCGAACTGCATCGGCTGGTTCGCGACGATCCCGACGGGACGGCCCTCGACCCGGCCGAAACCGGTGACGATGTTCGGGGCGAACAGCGCCTGCGTCTCGAAGAACTCGCCGTCGTCCAGGACGTGCTCGATCACCGCGTGCATGTCGTACGGCTGGTTCGCGCTGTCCGGCACGATCGTGTCCAGCTCGCGGTCCTCGTCCGTGACCGACAGGTCCGCCTCCTCCGGGAACGCCGGAGGCTCGGACAGGTTGTTGGACGGCAGGTACGACAGCAGCTGCTTGACGTACTCGATGGCGTCCTTCTCGTCGCCGGCCATGTGATGGGCCACGCCGGACGCCGAGTTGTGGGTGCGGGCGCCGCCCAGCTCCTCGAAGCCGACGTCCTCACCGGTGACGGTCTTGATGACGTCCGGGCCGGTGATGAACATGTGCGAGGTCTGGTCGACCATCACCGTGAAGTCGGTGATCGCCGGGGAGTAGACCGCGCCGCCCGCGCACGGGCCGACGACCAGGCTGATCTGCGGGATGACACCCGAGGCGTGCGTGTTGCGGCGGAAGATCTCGCCGTACGCCCCCAGCGAGGCCACACCCTCCTGGATGCGGGCGCCACCGGAGTCGTTGATGCCGATGACCGGGCAGCCGGTCTTCAGCGCGAAGTCCATGACCTTGACGATCTTCTGGCCGTAGACCTCGCCGAGCGCGCCGCCGAAGACGGTGAAGTCCTGCGAGAACACGGCCACCGGACGCCCGTCGACCGTGCCGTAGCCGGTCACCACGCCGTCGCCGTACGGGCGGTTCCCGTCGAGCCCGAAGTTGGTGGAGCGGTGCCGGGCGAACTCGTCGAGCTCGACGAACGACCCCTCATCGAGGAGGAGTTCGATGCGCTCACGGGCCGTCAGCTTGCCCTTGGCGTGCTGCTTCTCGACGGCACGTGCGGAGCCGGCGTGCGTCGCCTCCTCGATGCGGCGCTGGAGATCCGCGAGCTTGCCCGCGGTGGTGTGGATGTCGATCTGCTCTTCCGGCTCGGACATCGGGATCGCGGCTCCCTGCCTGCTCAAAAGGGGGGACGGTTACTCATCCGTAGAGTAGTGGGGGGTCCGCGGATCAGCAGTGCGGCGTTTCACACACCTAGGGTGGCTTGCATGACGCCGCGAGATGCATCAGACGACAGCCGTTGGTCGGACCTGGACCGTCCGCCGCTCAACGCCGCCGCGCTGCGCCGGGGACTCGTCCGCGAGGGCGGACTCTGGCGCGACGTGCGGATCGTGGCGCGCACCGGCTCCACCAACACCGACCTGGTGGAGCTGGCCACCAAGGGCGAGGCCGGCGAGGGCACGGTCCTGATCGCCGAGGAGCAGACGGCCGGCAAGGGCCGCCTCGACCGGGAGTGGACGGCTCCGGCCCGCTCGGGGCTGTTCTTCTCCGTCCTGCTGGACCCGGCCGGGGTGCCGGTGACCCGCTGGGGGTGGCTGCCGCTGCTCACCGGCGTCGCCGTGGCGACCGGGCTGTCGCGCGCGGCGGGCGTGGACACGGCACTCAAGTGGCCCAACGACCTGCTGCTGACCGTCGGCGGCGAGGAACGCAAGGCCGGCGGCATCCTGGCCGAGCGGGCCGGTGACGACGGCGTGGTCATCGGCGTCGGCATCAACGTGACCCTGCGCGCGGACGAGCTCCCGGTGCCCCAGGCCGGCTCGCTGGCGCTCGCGGGCGCCGTCAGCACCGACCGGGACCCCCTGCTGCGGGCCGTGCTGCGGTCCCTGGAGGAGTGGTACGGACGGTGGACGGCCGCGAGCGGCGACCCGGTGGCCAGCGGACTCCAGGAGACGTACGCGGCCGGGTGTGCGACGTTGGGGAAGCAGGTACGGGCCGAACTGCCGGGCGACCGGGCGATCACCGGGGAGGCCGTCGCGCTCGACGGCGACGGACGGCTCGTGATCGCGACCGGAGAGGGCGTGCAGGAGCCGGTGGGCGCCGGCGACATCGTGCATCTGCGCCGGGCGTGACGGAGGCCGTACGGGCGCTCGGGGCGCGAAGCGGAAGCCGGGACGGGCCGGCGTGCGCCGGATCGGACCGTGGCCGTCCGGGTACCCCACCAGCGGCGGCAGGGCAGGGCCGGCTTTCCCCGACGGAGTGAGCTGGCGCACACCTGCCGTAAAGTGAAGGCCGGTCGCTTACTCGACCGCGGCAGATCGGAAGGGCAGCAGGCGTGACCGTCGACGACACGGGCTCCGGCGGGGACGGCCGCGTGGACCCCCACGCCGCCGAACCGGGCGAGGACCCCCTCGCCCTGCGCCTGGAACAGCTCATCCTCGGCGCCGAGCGGCGCTACACCCCGTTCCAGGCGGCCCGCAGCGCCGGGGTCTCCATGGAGCTGGCCTCCCGCTTCTGGCGGGCCATGGGCTTCGCCGACATCGGGCAGGCCAAGGCGCTCACCGAGGCCGACGTGCTGGCGCTGCGGCGCCTCGCCGGTCTGGTCGAGGCGGGGCTGCTCAGCGAGGCGATGGCCGTGCAGGTGGCCCGGTCCACCGGGCAGACCACGGCCCGGCTCGCGGAGTGGCAGATCGACTCCTTCCTGGAGGGCCTGACCGAGCCGCCGGAACCCGGCATGACCCGTACCGAGGTCACCTATCCGCTGGTCGAGCTGCTGCTGCCGGAACTGGAGGAGTTCCTCGTCTACGTCTGGCGGCGCCAGCTGGCCGCCGCGACCGGCCGGGTCGTGCAGGCCGCCGACGACGAGGAGATGGTCGACCGGCGGCTGGCCGTGGGCTTCGCCGACCTCGTCGGCTTCACCCGGCTGACCCGCCGGATGGAGGAGGAGGAGCTCGGCGAGCTCGTCGAGGCCTTCGAGACCACGGCGGCCGACCTGGTCGCCGCGAACGGCGGACGGCTGATCAAGACGCTCGGCGACGAGGTGCTGTACGCCGCCGACGACGCGGGCGTCGCCGCCGAGATCGCGCTGCGGCTCATCGAGACGATGGCCCACGACGAGACCATGCCGGAGCTGCGGGTCGGCATCGCCTTCGGCACCGTGACCACCCGGATGGGCGATGTCTTCGGCACGACCGTGAACCTCGCCTCCCGGCTGACCTCCATAGCCCCCCGTGACGCCGTCCTCGTGGACAGCGCGTTCGCGGAGGAGCTGATCCGGACCGGCGAGGCCCCCGCCTCGGAGGCCGAGGCGGCGGAGGCGGCCGCCACCGCCGAGAAGGAGGGCGAGGAGCCCCCGGTGTACCGGTTCGCGCTCCAGCCGATGTGGCAGCGCCCCGTGCGTGGCCTCGGGGTCGTCGAACCGTGGCTGCTGACCCGGAGGACGCCACCCGGGGAGGAGTGAGCCCCGGCCCGCCCCCCTCAGCCCTTGCCGCTGGAACCGAACAGATCGATGCAGAGCCCGATGACCGGCACACAGACGCCGCGGTCGTCGGGCTCCGACGGTTGCGGAGCCGGTGCCGGGGTCGCTGACGGGGTGGGGCGGCCGGGCGCCGGGGGATGCTGCGGCGTCGTGGGCGCGGGCCGGGACGGCTCCGTGGCGGCCGGCGGCGCCTGAGGAGTCGGGGCGTCGCCTGTCGCGCCGGGTGCGGGGGACCGCGTCCCGCTCGCCGTCGCCGTCGCGGTCGGCACGAGGATCGAACCGGCGGTGGGTGTGGTGCCCAGGCCGCCCATGGCCGACGTGGCCGACGGGCTGGGGTGCGCCCGGGCCGACGGGGCGAGCGTGGCCGCGGCCTCCGTGGAGCGGTCCGTACCGCCACCGGGGTCTCCGGCCCCGATGGCGAGGTCCGGCGCGTCCGCGGGGTCCGCCGGCCCCAGCCCCGGAATCCCCGTCTCGGGCGCCAGCCGTACGAGACTCAACGCCCCGGCGGCCAGGGCCAGCCCGCCGGCCGCGAGCAGGGCCTTGCGGCGAGGCCGCCGCCGGTGCCGCCCGCGGCGGCCGAAGAACCGGGGGTACGCATCCGTCCCGGCTTCGCCGGGGGTGCCGTCGGCGGCGTCGGTGGGGCCCTGAGCCTTCGCGGCAGCGGCTGTCTTTGAGGGCTGGGGCGGCTCGGGTGTGGTGCTCGTGTCCTCGGGCGGTCGGGAAGGCTTGACGGCGGCTGTGGGCAGACCCTGTGCCTCGGCTGCCGCTGTGGCGCTACCCGGTGTCTTGGCCGGGGGCCGCTTTTGGCGGGGTCCAGCAGGGGTCGGCGTCGAGGGTCGGGGAGACCTGGATGTCGTGGCCGCGGCCTCTGACGCTCCTGAAGGCTTGGTTTCGGTTGTGGAGCTGCCTGCGGTCTCGGCGGGGGGCCGCTTCTGGCTGGGGCCAGCGGTGACCGGCTTCGAGGGCTGGGGCGGCTCGGGTGTGGTGCTCGTGTCCTCGGGCGGCTGCGAAGGCTTGGTTGTGGCCGGCCCTGGGTCTTGCGCCGGGGCCGGGGTCGGCTTCGGTGCCGTGGCCTTGGCCGGCTGCGGGGCCCGGTCGGCCGTGGCCGCAGCGGCCGTGTCCGAGGGGTGCGCCTTGGTCGCCGGCGGCACCGGCTTCGGGGTGCCCGTCGGGGTGGTGTCCGGGGTTCTCCGGGGTGACCCCGTTCCGTACGTCGTGGGCCGGGACGGCTGCGGTGCGCCCGCGTCCGCGTCCGCGTCCGTCGCACGCGACCCCGGTATCCGGCCCGGTGCCCGTTCCTTCGGTCTGTCCGCCGTGTTGCCCATCGCGACCCCTCCCAACGCGCCTGTGCCCCCGAGGCGCCGTGGTGTCGGGCACGTTATGCGGTGCTGTGAGGGGTGGGGCGGGACTTGGGCGGGATGTCACTCGAACGAGTGTCGGGACCTGGTGCGGGACCCGTGCGCGGTGGGCCTTTCCCCGGAGGGGCCGGGCTGCGATGATCGGGGCGAGCGTTGTTAACCCGCGTTAACCGGAGGGTGTCATGAGTGAGGAGCGGTTCGGGGAGTTCGTCCTGGTGCGGCGGCACGGGGACGGGCATGTCGCGGAGCTGGCCCTCGACCGGCCCAAGGCCATGAACGCCGTGTCGACGGAGATGGCCCGGTCGATCGCGGGTGCCTGCGCCGCGCTGGGCGCCGACCGTGACGTACGGGTCGTGGTGGTCACCTCCACGCACGAACGGGCGTTCTGCGTCGGGGCGGACCTGAAGGAGCGCAACTCCTTCAGCGACGCCGACCTCGTGCGGCAGCGCCCGGTGGCGCGCGGCGCGTACACGGGCGTGCTGGAGCTGCCCGTGCCGACCGTCGCGGCCGTGCACGGCTTCGCCCTGGGCGGCGGCTTCGAGCTGGCGCTCTCCTGCGACGTGATCGTGGCCGACCCGACGGCCGTGGTGGGTCTGCCCGAGGTGTCGGTCGGCGTGATCCCCGGGGGCGGCGGCACGCAGCTGCTGCCGCGCCGGGTCGGGGCCGCCCGCGCGGCCGAGCTGATCTTCACCGCGCGCCGGGTCGAGGCCCCGGAGGCCCGTGAGCTGGGCCTGGTCGACGTGCTCGTCGAGGAGGGGCGCGACCGCGAGGAGGCGCTGGCGCTGGGCGCCCGGATGGCCGCCAACTCGCCGGTCGGACTGCGGGCCGCGAAGAAGGCGCTGCGCCTGGGCTTCGGGATGGATCTGCGGGCCGGGCTGGAGGTCGAGGACGCGGCCTGGCGGTCGGTGGCGTTCTCGGGGGACCGCGCGGAGGGCGTGGCCGCCTTCAACGAGAAGCGCAAGCCCCAGTGGCCGGGGGAGTGACGGGCGCGGCGGTGTCCCGCTGAGCGCCCCGTTCGCCACACCAATGTCCCAAAGAAGGGCAAAGCTCCCTAGCCTGGGGAGATGGGTGAGGACAGACGGCTCGCGGCCGTGGTCGCGTTGGCCCAGGGGATGGCGGCGGCGCACACCCCGCGCGAGTCCTGGCGGGCGGCGGCACTCGGGGCGTGCCGGGCGCTGGCGGGGAGTTTCGCCGCGCTGTCGGTGTGGGAGCGGGAGCTCGGGCGGCTGCGCGTCCTCGTGAACGTGGGGGACCGCACCCAGGGCGAGGAGGAGTTCCCCGCCGAGGAGACGTATCCCGTCCACCAGTTCCCGGAGATCACCGAGTTCCTGCACGAGCGGTGGGCGGCCGGGGGCGAGCCCGACGCCTGGGTGGAGACCGCCGAGGGGCCCGCCGCGGGCGACCCCGGATACTGCCATCAGCGGGTCGCCGCGCTGCGCCGGCGCGGCCGGGGCTGCTGTGTGGTCGCGCCGATCGTGCTGCACGGGCGGGCCTGGGGGGAGCTGTACGTGGCGCGCCCCGCCGGGGTCCCCGTCTTCGAGCGGGGCGACGCCGACTTCGCGACCGTGCTGGCCTCGGTGGTGGCCGCCGGACTCGCGCAGAGCGAGCGGCTGGAGGAGGCCCGGCGGCTGGCGTTCACCGACTCCCTCACCGGGCTGGCCAATCGCCGAGCCGTCGACGTCCGGCTGGAGGAGGCCGTGGAGCGGCACCGCGTGGACGGGGTCGTCGTCTCCCTCGTCGTGTGCGATCTGAACGGGCTCAAGCGGGTCAACGACACCCAGGGCCACGCCGTCGGCGACCGGCTGCTGGAGCGGTTCGGCTCGGTGCTGTCCCTGTGCGGGGCCATGCTGCCGGGCGCGCTCGCCGCCCGTCTCGGCGGGGACGAGTTCTGTCTGCTGGCCGTCGGCTCCCCGGCGGACGACGTGGTGAAGGCCGCCGACCAACTCTGCCGCCGAGCGGCCGAGTTGGAGCTGGGCGAGGGTGTGGCGTGCGGGGTCGCGTCCACCGAGGACCCGATCGGCCCGGTGCGCAGCGCGCGGCGGCTGTTCCGGCTCGCGGACGCCGCCCAGTACCGTGCCAAGGCGGTGCGGGCCGAGCGGCCCGTGGTCGCGGGGCGCGAGGGACCGGACGATCCGGTGGTGCGGCTCGCCGACGCGGAGCCCTCCGGGGAGGGGGCCGTGGAGCGGCGGCGGTTCCGCGGGCGGGTGCCGTGACCGGGGCGCCGGTGAGGGGTGGAGCGGTAAGGGGTGGAGCGGTCACCCAGTAGTGACATCTTCGTCTTCACTGCGTACGCTCCTGAATATGGATATGCACACTGTGGTGGTGGGGACGTCCGGGGTCACCGCGTCCGACGTCCTCGCCGTGGCACGCGGCGGAGCCCGCGTCGAGCTGTCGTCGCAGGCGCTCGCGGCCCTCGCCGCCGCGCGCGAGATCGTGGACGCGCTCGCGGCCAAGCCCGAGCCCGTCTACGGCGTCTCCACCGGTTTCGGCGCCCTCGCGACCCGGCACATCAGCCCGGAGCTGCGGGCGCAGCTGCAGCGCAACATCGTCCGCTCGCACGCCGCGGGCATGGGCCCCCGTGTGGAGCGGGAGGTCGTGCGGGCGCTGATGTTCCTGCGCCTGAAGACCGTCTGCTCGGGCCACACGGGCGTACGGCCGGAGGTCGCGCAGACCATGGCCGACGTCCTCAACGCCGGGATCACGCCCGTCGTCCACGAGTACGGCTCCCTCGGCTGCTCCGGCGACCTCGCCCCGCTGTCGCACTGCGCCCTCACGCTGATGGGCGAGGGTGACGCCGAGGGCCCCGACGGCGTCGTGCGGCCCGCCCGCGACCTCCTCGCCGCGCACGGCATCGAGCCCGTCGAACTGCGCGAGAAGGAGGGCCTCGCCCTCCTCAACGGCACCGACGGCATGCTCGGCATGCTGATCATGGCCCTCGCCGACCTCGACACCCTCTACAAGTCCGCCGACGTCACCGCAGCCCTCTCGCTGGAGGCCCTTCTCGGCACCGACCGGGTGCTGGCGCCCGAGCTGCACGCCATCCGCCCCCACCCCGGGCAGGGCGCCTCCGCCGCCAACATGGCCGCCGTGCTGAAGGGTTCGGAGCTCACCGGGCACCACCAGGACGACGCGCCCCGCGTCCAGGACGCCTACTCCGTGCGCTGCGCCCCACAGGTCGCCGGCGCCGGACGGGACACGCTCGCGCACGCCCGGCTGGTCGCCGAGCGCGAACTCGCCTCGGCCGTCGACAACCCGGTGGTGCTGCCCGACGGCCGAGTGGAGTCCAACGGCAACTTCCACGGTGCGCCCGTCGCCTACGTGCTCGACTTCCTCGCCATCGCCGCCGCCGACCTCGCGTCCATCGCCGAGCGCCGCACCGACCGGCTGCTCGACAAGAACCGCAGCCACGGGCTGCCGCCGTTCCTGGCCGACGACGCCGGTGTCGACTCGGGCCTGATGATCGCCCAGTACACGCAGGCCGCCCTGGTCAGCGAGATGAAGCGACTGGCCGTACCGGCCTCGGCGGACTCGATCCCGTCGTCCGCCATGCAGGAGGACCACGTCTCGATGGGCTGGTCGGCGGCCCGCAAGCTGCGCACCGCCGTCGGCAACCTCGCGCGCGTCCTCGCAGTCGAGCTGTACGCGGCCACGCGCGCGATAGAGCTGCGCGACGGGCTCACCCCGGCGCCGGCCTCCCGCGAGGTCATCGGCGCCGTCCGGGCGGCGGGCGTCCAGGGCGCCGGGCCCGACCGGTTCCTCGCCCCCGACCTCGAAGCGGCGGACGCCTTCGTGCGCACCGGGCAGCTGGTCGCGGCCGTGGAGAAGGTCACCGGCCCGCTCCAGTGAGACACCGGCCGTCCCGTGACGGCGAAAAGGGGCCCCGTCGCACGACGGGGCCCCTTCTGCGGCGTGCGGGACCTTACTTCAGCTTGGCCGCCTGCGCCTCGATGATGGCGGCGGGGACGCTGTACGTCTTGTCCGTCATCATCAGGCCGATGTTCATCGTGTAGTACGTCGCGATCGTCGCGCCGTGCCGCACCACCTCGACGTGGGTCGTGGCGACGTCACCGTCCTCGGCGTCGCTCGACACCGTGAACGCGACCGACTCGTCGCCCGCGCCGGACGCCTTCTCGGAGGTGAGCTTGGTGAGCTTCTGGTCCGTGCCCTGCATGGTCAGGGTGAAGCCGCCCGCGCAGCCGTCCACCGCGTCCGACACGGACGTGAAGGTCTGCTCGGCACCGTCACCGTCGTACGAGGACAGACCGACGACGGTCATGTCCAGGCTCATCGCGTCGGTGAGCGAGTCCTCGATCTCACTCTCCGTCAGGTCCTCCAGGGACTTGGAGGCGTCGCCGGTGGGCTTCTGCTTGTCCTGCTGGACCATGACGGCGGCGTTCGAGGCCGAGTCGCCCGGCGCCAAGCCCCCCATGGCGTAGGCGATCGGCGCGCACTTCTCGTCGGCGCTCTTGACCTGGTCCTTGGACTTCGGCAGCTGCTTGCCAGAGGCGTCCACCTTGTAGCCCTCGACATCGCCGTCGGCGATGATCGCCTTCTTCAACTCCGCGGCGCTGAGCGCCTTCGCGGCCTTCGTGTCCTTCGCGGCCTGCCCGTCCGACCCGTTCGACGCGTCGTCAGACCCCCCACCGCACCCCGTGACAAGGGCGAGCGACAGCGCGCTCACAACAACCGTGGCGGCTGCACGCACGCCCGATGATCTCTTCATGATCGGACTATGAACGGCGAGTCAAAGAATCGTCAAGATCTTTCAGAAGCCGAGATGTTCGCGGCGCACCGAGTAGGCGACGAACCCCGCGCCGAGCGCGAGGAAGGCGGTCCCGCCCACGATGTACGGGGTGGTGTCGAAGCTTCCGGTATCGGCGAGCCGGGTGTCCTGCGTGGTCCCGGCGGTGCCGTCCGTGCTGGTGGAGGCGGCGCGCGCCTGCTGGGTGACCTGGACGGAGGGGGCCGCCGTGGGTTCCGTTCTCGCCGGTTCCCCGCCCGTGGCGTTCGCGGAGGGCACGAACCACAGGGCGCCTAGCAGGGCTCCCGCGGCGGTGGCGGTCAGCAGCGATCGGCGTGCGGTGGACGACGATCGGTGAGCGGCGGACACGGAATATCGATCCCCTTGCGCTAGCGGCGAATTGGCCGTGTGGGCCGATGGTAGTGAAAGTCGCGGGTCACGGGAAAGTCACGGGAGAAATGAGCCGTACGCTCCGGGTATGAGTACACCGGAAAACACGCGTTTTGTACGCCTTCGTCTGGAGCTCGTCGTGGAAGTGGACGACGAGGGTGCCGTGCGGGACGCCGCGCTGGGGCGCATCGAGGGCGAGGCCGCGGAGGGCGGTCTGCCCGACGACGAGCGGGCGCACGCCGAGACCGCTGTGACGGAAGACACTGCCGAGGCGCTGGCCTATCTCGTGGATCCGTTCGACCTGGTCAGTGAGGTGCCGGGGATCGAGCTCACCCAGGCGTCCTGGTCGACCGAGTCCATCGACTACGACCCGGATTCGCCCGAGTGGGACCTCGGCGAGGATGATGGCGAGGAGGACTTCGACGACGAAGGTCCCACGCGGGCCGGCTGAGGCGTCTTGGGGAAATCGTGACCCCGGACGGCAACCGCCGCCCGGGGTTCCGTCGTCTCATGGGGCGCGCGCACCGCGATCAGCACCACCGGCCACGGCCGAGGTGGTGTGCCCCACACATGACAGGGATGTGGAACGGGACGGACCGGTCGTAGCGTTGAAGATCCTTGACGGGGACTCTCGGGCGTATGGGGATTCGGGAACGATGGAGAAGCGTGTGATGACGAACAGCAAGCGGCGCAAGGGCCTGGCGGCCGCGTCCGCTCTGCTCGGCGGTGTCCTGGTGCTCTCGGCCTGCTCGGGCGGTGACGACGGCGCCTCCGGCGGCGGCGACACCTCGCAGGCGAAGGTCGACGAGGCCGCCGCCAAGAAGACCTCCGAGGCGCAGATCAAGATCACGCCGAAGGACGGCACCGACAACGCCTCCATCAACAACTCCGCGGCCGTCACCGTGAGCAAGGGCTCGCTCACAGAGGTGAAGATGACGACCGCCGACGGCGCCGCCGTCGAGGGCCGGATATCCGCGGACAAGACGAGCTGGAAGCCCAGCGGCCCGCTGAAGCGCTCGACCACGTACAAGATCCAGGTGACCGCGGAGGACGCCAAGGGCCTGGCGGCCCACGAGAACGGCTCCTTCACCACCGTCTCCCCGGCCAACAGCTTCCTCGGCTACTTCACGCCGGAGGACGGCTCCACCGTCGGCGTCGGGATGCCCGTCTCGATCAATTTCGACAAGGCGATCACCAACAAGGCCGCCGTGCAGAAGGCCGTCTCCGTCAACTCCACCAGCGGCCAGGAAGTCGTCTGCCACTGGTTCAACGACAAGCGCATGGACTGCCGTCCCCAGGACTACTGGAAGGAAGGCTCCACGGTCACCCTGAAGATGGCCCTGGACGGCGTCGAGGGCGCCGACGGCGTCTACGGCGTCCAGCAGAAGACGGTCAACTTCACGATCGGCCGCAACCAGGTCTCCTACGTCGACGCGAAGACCAAGCAGATGCGCGTCACGCAGGACGGCAAGGTCGTCAAGACCATCCCGATCTCGGCCGGCTCCCCCGAGAACAAGACGTACGAAGGCGTCATGGTGATGTCGGAGAAGTTCAAGGAGACGCGCATGAACGGCGCGACCGTGGGCTTCACGGACGACGACGGCAAGGGCGAGTACGACATCAAGGACGTGCCGCACGCCATCCGCCTGTCCACCTCCGGCACCTTCATCCACGGCAACTACTGGGGCGCCAAGTCGATCTTCGGCAGCGTGAACACCAGCCACGGCTGCGTCGGCCTGTCCGACACGAAGGGCGCCAACGACAAGGGCACCGCCGGCTACTGGTTCTTCAACAACTCCATCGTCGGTGACGTCGTCGTCGTCCAGAACACCGGAGACAAGACCATCGCCCCGGACAACGGCCTCAACGGCTGGAACCTCGACTGGGCCCAGTGGAAGGCCGGCTCGGCCGTCTGAGCCACCCCCGTCCCCGCACGACCCGATGCCGCCCCTGGGGGCGGCATCGGCGTTTCCGGGGGCCGTGCGGGAGGCCGTGCGGGCCGTGGGGGCCTTCTCATCCCTCTCTTATCGCGGCCTTATCCCTTCATCAGGCGCCGCCCATAGCTTGCGGCGCATGTTCTTCACCTACCTGAGGCGCGAGCTGCGCCGCCGCAGAAAGGCGGCCCTCGTCGTCGCTTCCGGGCTCGCGCTGGGCATCGCGCTGGTCATCGTGGTCACCTCGGTGTCCTCCGGCATGAGCAGGGCCCAGGACAAGGTCCTGCAGTCCCTGTACGGCCTGGGCACGGACATGACCGTCACCAAGGCCGCCGAGCCCGCGCCGAGCGCGTCCGACCGCCCACGCTTCCGGTTCGACGCCCGGGACGACGACTCCGGCGAGGAGCAGTCCAGCGACCGCGTCATGGTCCAGGGCTTCCAGACGCTGCCCGCCTCCACCGTCACCAAGGTCGGCAAGCAGGACGGTGTCGCCGACGCGGTCGGCGGGCTCAGCCTGCAGGTCCTGAAGGTGAGCGGCGAGTTCACCCGTGGGCAGTTCCAGCAGGATTCCGGCGGCGGAGAGCGGGGCGGGCTCCCGGGACAGGGCGGCACCGGGCAGCCGGGGGGCGAAGTGCGCGGCGGCGGCGCCGACTTCGACGTCAACAGCTACTCCGTCTACGGCGCCGACGTCACCCGGACCGGCCTCGGCCCGCTGACCACCTCGAAGATCACCAGCGGCCGTACGTTCAAGGCGACGGAGACCGACGCCAAGGTCGTGATCGCCGACACCTCCTACGCCAAGGAGAAGAAGCTCAAGACCGGTTCCACCGTCACGGTCAAGGGCACGAAGTTCACGGTCATCGGCATCGCCACCCCCGACAGCGGGGACGCGGCGGCCAACCTGTACATGCCGCTGAAGCGGGCGCAGACCCTCGCCGACGCCAAGGACAAGGTGACCACCATCTATGTGCAGGCCACCGACTCCCAGCACATCGACTCCGTGAAGTCGGCCATCCAGAAGAACGTCTCCGGTACGACGGTGACGACGTCCGCCGACCTCGCGGACACGGTGTCCGGCTCCCTGTCCACGGCGTCCTCGCTCGCCACCCGTGTCGGCACCTGGCTGTCCGTCGTGGTGCTCGTGGCCGCGTTCCTGGTGGCCGGGCTGCTGACCTCCTCGGCGGTCTCGCGCCGGGTGCGGGAGTTCGGCACCCTCAAGGCGCTCGGCTGGAAGTCGGGCCGGGTGACCCGGCAGGTCGTCGGCGAGGCGGTCGTCAACGGGCTGCTCGGCGGCGTCCTCGGTATCGCGGTGGGCCTCGCCGGCGCCTACGCGGTGACCGCGGTCAGCCCGACGCTCCAGGCGGAGCTGGGCGGCGGCGGCTCCGGTGGCATGGGCGGTCCCGGGGGCGTGGCCGGCTTCGGCGGCCCCGGACGCCAGAGCGCGGCCCGGACGCTCGAGGTCGCCCTGACCGCCCCGGTCAGCCTCACCACGGTGGGCCTGGCGGTCGGCCTCGCGGTGGCGGGCGGCCTGGTCGCGGGCGCGTTCGGCGGCTGGCGGGCCTCGCGCCTGCGCCCCGCGGACGCCCTGCGCCGCGTCGAGTAGCGGCCGGGAACGACGCGCCCCACCCCGAACCCGACCCAGGAGCCACCATGTACGAACTCAGGAACGTCACCAAGCGCTACACCCGCGGCAAGGACGCCGTCCTCGCCCTCGACGGCATCGACCTCACCATCCCGGACGGCGACCGGCTCGTCATCCAGGGCCCCACCGGCGGCGGCAAGTCCACGCTGCTGCAGATGCTCGGCGGCCTCGACCGGCCGACCTCCGGCGAGGTCGTCCTCGACGGCACCGACCTGGCGGGGCTGCCCGAGGCCCGGCTGACCCGGGTCCGCAGCGAGAACATCGGCTTCGTCTTCCAGTCCTTCAACCTCATCCCCACCCTCACCGCCCAGGAGAACGTCGAGACCGCGCTGGTCCCGCTCGGCCTGAGGGGCCGCGAGCGGCGGGAGCGGGCCGCCGAGGCGCTGAACTCCGTGGGCCTCGGCGAGCGGCTCGGCCATCTGCCGTCCGAGATGTCCGGCGGGCAGCAGCAGCGCGTGGCCGTCGCCCGCGCCCTCGTGAAGCGGCCCAAGGTGCTTCTCGCCGACGAGCCCACCGGAAATCTCGACGAGTCGATGCGCGACGAGATCATGGAGGTGCTCGAACGCATGTGGCAGGAGCTGGGGTTGACGTTCATCATGGTCACCCATGACTCCGCGATCGCTCGGAAGGCCCCGCGGGTGGCGACCATCCGCAAGGGACGCATCACTGTCAAGGAGAACGCCAAAGCCTGACCCCGCGACTGCGTAACGGAGTTGGGCCGGTCACGTAACAGTCGCCCGGTCCGCCGGCCAACTCCCCCCGTTCCCTTGAGGCGTGAGATCGCCCCTCGGCATACTGCGTGCTCCGGGGGGCGACGCGCATGCGTACGAGACCACCCCCGGACGGGTGAGACGGGAACTCACCCGGTTCTTCTGCAAGGGGGAAACTTGCGCAGACACGTCAGACGAGCATGCGTGGCCGCCGTCTCCTCGGCGGCCGCCCTCGCCCTCGCCGCGGGAACGACCGGCCCCGCGTCCGCCCAGCCCGAGCAGCGCCCCTCGGGTACCGCCTCCACCCCGTCCCCGCACCGCGTCACCCTGATCACGGGCGACCGGGTCGCGGTCGACGCCAAGGGCCGGGTCGTCGGCCTGGAGCGGGCGAAGGGACGCACGCACATACCCGTCCAGATACGCCGCATCCAGGGGCACACCCTCGTGATACCGGCCGACGCGGCCGGGCTGGTCGCCGACGGCACGCTCGACCGGCGCCTGTTCGACGTCACCGAGCTGACGAGGTCGCGCACCGCCGCCTCCGGCGCCAAGGGCCCGAAGGTCATCGTCGGCTACCGGGGGGCCGCCGCCGGCGCCAAGGCGGACGTCCGGGACGCGGGCACCCTGCGGCGCACCTTGAGGTCCCTCAACGCGGACGCCGTGCAGACCACCGACCAGGGCGCCCCAGGTCTGTGGGACGCCCTCACCGACGGCGACCGCACCGCCTCCGGCATCGCGCACGTCTGGCTCGACGGCGTCCGCAGGGCCAGCCTCGACAAGTCCGTCGCGCAGATCGGCGCCCCCAAGGCGTGGGCGGCCGGCTACGACGGCAAGGGCGTCAAGATCGCCGTCCTGGACACCGGGGTCGACGCGACCCACCCGGATCTCAACGGCCAGGTGGTCGCCGCCAAGAACTTCAGCCCGGCCCGGGACACCACCGACAAGGTCGGGCACGGCACCCATGTCGCGTCCATCGCGGCGGGCACCGGCGCCAAGTCCGGCGGCAAGTACAAGGGCGTCGCACCCGGCGCCCGCATCCTCAACGGCAAGGTCCTCGACGACGACGGCTACGGCGACGACTCGAGCATCCTCGCCGGCATGGAGTGGGCCGCCGACCAGGGCGCCCAGATCGTCAACATGAGCCTGGGCGGCACCGACACCCCCGAGGTCGACCCCCTGGAGGCGGCGGTGAACAAGCTGTCCGCCGAGAAGGGCGTCCTGTTCACCATCGCCGCGGGCAACGCGGGACCGGAGTCGATCGGTTCGCCCGGCAGCGCGGACGCCGCGCTCACCGTCGGCGCCGTCGACGACAAGGACGCCCTCGCCCCCTGGTCCAGCACCGGCCCGCGGGCCGGCGACGGGGCGGTCAAGCCGGACGTGACCGCGCCCGGCGTGGACATCACGGCCGCCTCCGCCAAGGGCAGCGTCATCGCGCAGGAGGTCGGGGAGAACCCGCCCGGCTATGTGACCATCGAGGGCACCTCGATGGCGACCCCGCATGTCGCGGGTGCGGCGGCGATCCTCAAGCAGCAGCACCCCGACTGGACGTACAGCGAGCTGAAGGGCGCTCTGACCGGCTCCGCGAAGGGCGGCGCGTACACGCCGTTCCAGCAGGGCGCGGGCCGCATCCAGGTGGACAAGGCCATCAAGCAGAACGTGGTCGCCGAACCGGTGTCGGTGAGCTTCGGCACCCAGCAGTGGCCGCACACCGACGACAAGCCGGACGCCCGGAAGCTGACGTACCGCAACCTCGGCACCACGGACGTCACGCTCCAGCTCGCCGTGAAGGCCACCGACCCCAAGGGCCACGCCGCCCCGGCGGGCTTCTTCGAGCTCGGCGCGACCGAGGTGACGGTCCCGGCGGGCGGCAGGGCCACGGTGGACCTCACCGTCGACACCCGCCTCGGCGGCACCGTGGACGGCGCCTACTCGGCGTACGTGACGGCGACGGGCGGCGGGCAGAGCGTCCGTACGGCCGCCGCGGTCCAGCGCGAGGTGGAGTCGTACGACGTCACCGTCAAGCACATCGGCCGCGACGGCAAGCCCGCGCCCGAGTACAACACGGCCCTGATCGGCTTCTCGGGTCTGGCGAACGAGCGCTACTACCAGGTGCCCACGGCCGCCTCCGGCACGGTCGAGCTGCGCGTGCCCAAGGGCGCCTACCTGATGGACGCCTGGATCGCCAAGGACCTGGTGACCATGGAGGGCGGCCTCGACTGGGTGGTCCAGCCCAAGCTGAACGTCACCCGGGACACCACCCTGACCATCGACGCGCGCACCACGAGGTCGGCCGACATCACCGTGCCGGATCCGCGGGCCGAACCGGTGTTCGCCGCCTCCGGCTACTTCTACGACACGGCGGGCATCGGCATCGCCGCCGCCGCCGGCTCTTTCGCCGACCTGCGCATGGCCCACCTGGGCCCGGAGATCGCGAGCGGTCTGACCCAGACCTGGAACGCCCAGTACACCAAGGGCGCCGCCACCGAGTACGACGTCGCCACCTCGGCGAAGGTGAAGAAGATCCAGGGGCACAAGGTCCGCCACTTCACGGCGGGTGAGCTCGCCAAGGTGTCCAACGGCCTCGGCGCCGCCGCCCCCGGCAAGACCGGCGCCCTGCTTCCCGTCGGCTTCCTCCCCGACGACATCGTGTTCGCGACGCCGGTCGAGCAGAAGCTGCCCGGCACCCGGACGCTGTACGTGTCGACGTCCGACAGGATCCAGTGGACGTTCGACATGGAGCAGTACTCCGGCCGGGACGCGGACGGCCTCCCGATCGTCGACGCCTACTACACGCTGGGCGACCCGCAGACCTTCACGGCGGGCAAGAGCTACGCGAAGACGTTCAACACGGCCGTCTTCGGCCCGCACATCAACAAGGACTACGGCCTGTTCCGCGCCGGCAACGAGATCTACGGCTTCCTGCCGCTGTTCGCCGACGCCAACAAGCACGCCGGGTCGTCCGACGTCACCTCGGTCACCACGAACCTCTACCGCGACGGCAGCAAGATCGGCACCAATGCCGATCCGCTGCTCGGGGAGTCGTTCAAGGTGCCCGCGGCGGACGCCGAGTACCGGCTGACGACCTCGGTGAAGCGGAGCGTCAAGGTCGCCGCCGCCTCCACCCGGATCGACGCGAGCTGGACGTTCCGTTCCAAGAAGCCGTCCGGTGACCAGGTGGCCCTCCCGGCCTCCACCGTGCGGTTCGGCGCGAAGACCGGGCTGGACAGCCGGGCCGAGGCCGGCAGGAAGGTCACCTTCCCGGTCACCGTCGTCGGCGCCGCGGCCGGCCGCAACCTGAAGTCGCTGCACGTCTACGTGTCCTACGACTACGGGCAGACCTGGAAGAAGCTGGACGTGAGGAACGGGAAGATCACCGTGAAGAACCCCGGCAAGGGGAAGGGGATCTCCTTCCACGGCAAGGTCGCCGACAAGAAGGGCAACAAGGCGACGATCTCGATCTACAACGCCTACTACGGCAAGTAGATCCCGCACCGGAACGGGGGGCGCCCAGCGGTGGGCGCCCCCCGTTCCGTGCTCCGCGTCAGCCGCCGCCGTAGGGGACCGTCAGGATCTCCAGGTTGTGGCCGTTCGGGTCCTCGAAGTAGGCGCCCCGGCCGCCGTCGTTGCGGTTGATCTCACCGGGCCGGCGGTGGTGCGGGTCGGCCCAGTAGGTCAGCCCGGCCCGCCGTATCCGGCCGAAGATCGCGTCGAACTCGTCGTCCGACACCAGGAACGCGTAGTGCTGCGGTGTGACGGTGCCGGGGGAGTCCAGGAAGTCCAGGGTCACCCCGTTCGGGATCGCGACCGGGACGAAGGGCCCGTAGCGCGGGCCCACCTCCAGGCCGAGGATGTCGGCGAGAAACCGGGCCGACGCCTGCTGGTCGTGCGCGGCGACGATGGTGTGGTCGAGCCGGACGGTCATCGGGCTGCCTCCTCGTGGGACCGGTTCGGTCGTTCCGCGAGTCACGCTAGGCCGCCACTCGTTCCCGGCACATCGGTCCCCGGACGGGGGCGGTCCTCCTCCCAGGGTCCTGCGTCCCGCGACCGGGGCCGGGGACCGCTCAGATCGTCGCCGTGTCGATCACGAAGCGGTACCGCACATCGCTGTCGAGCACCCGCTCGTACGCCTCGTTGATCTCGGCGGCGCCGATCAGCTCGATCTCGGCGCCGATGCCGTGCGCCGCGCAGAAGTCCAGCATCTCCTGGGTCTCGCGGATGCCGCCGATGCCGGAGCCCGCGAGCGTCTTGCGGCCGCCTATCACCGAGAACAGGTTCAGGGCGACGGGCTCCTCGGGGGCGCCGACGTTCACGAAGGCGCCGTCCGTCCGCAGCAGGGACAGGAACCGGTCGAGGTCCAGCGGCGCCGACACCGTGGACAGGATGAGGTCGAAGGTGCCGCGCAGCTCCTTGAACGTGGCGCCGTCACTGGTGGCGTAGTAGTGGTCGGCGCCCAGCCGCAGACCGTCCTCCCGCTTGCGCAGGGACTGCGACAGGACCGTCACCTCGGCGCCGAGCGCGTGCGCGATCTTCACGCCCATGTGCCCGAGGCCGCCCATGCCGAGGATCGCGACCTTCTTGCCGGGGCCGGCGTTCCAGTGGCGCAGCGGGGAGTACGTGGTGATGCCGGCGCACAGCAGGGGCGCGGCGACGTCCAGGGCCAGCCCGTCGGGGACGCGGACGACGAAGTTCTCGTCGACGACGATCTTCTCCGAGTAGCCGCCGTAGGTCGGCTCGCCGTCCCGGCCGATCGCGTTGTAGGTGCCGGTGTTGCCCTCGAGGCAGTACTGCTCCAGGCCCGCCGCGCAGTTCTCGCACTCACGGCAGGAGTCGACCATGCAGCCGACGCCCACCCGGTCGCCGACCTGGAACCTCGTCACCCCGGAGCCGACCTCGGAGACGACGCCCGCGATCTCGTGGCCGGGCACCATCGGGAAGATCGCCTCGCCCCAGCCCTCCCGGGCCTGGTGGATGTCGGAGTGGCAGATGCCGGCGAACCTGATGTCGATCAGGACGTCGTGCGCGCCGACCTCGCGGCGCTCGATGGTGGTGCGCTCCAGCGGAGCCTTGGCGGCGGGTGCGGCGTACGCGGCGACGGTGGTCATGCCGGGGATCTCCTCAGGGGGTTCGGCGTGCGTACCCGGTACGTCCTGGGGTGCTGTGTCCGGGCACGGCGTCCAGCCTGCCCGGACGGGCCGCGGCCACCCAGCCCCCGGGTGTGCGTACGTCCGCTGTTCCTACCACCGGCGGGGTCAGGCTCGCGTGCGTACGACCGGCGATACTCGGGGGCATGGACGAGCAGCCCGTATCCGAGTCAGGGGCCGGCGCCGGGGCGGGACTGGATCCGCGCGCCGAGCTGAGCGAGTTCCTGCGCACCCGGCGGGCCCGGCTGAAGCCGCAGGACGTGGGGCTGCCGGACTTCGGGCGGCACCGGCGGGTGCCGGGGCTGCGGCGCGAGGAGCTGGCGCAGCTGGCCGGGGTGTCCGTGGCGTACTACACGCGGCTGGAACAGGGCAACGGGCGCAATGTCTCCGCCGAGGTCCTCGACGCGATCGCGCGTGCGCTGCGGCTCAGCGACGCCGAGCACGCGCACCTCCTGCATCTGACCAAGCCGAAGCAGCACAAGAGGAAGCCGTCCACCCGGACCGAGCAGGTGCGGCCGGCGCTGCGGCATCTGCTGGAGTCGATCGACGGCGTCCCCGCGTACATCACCGGCCGCCGCTCGGACATCCTCGCCTGGAACCGGATGGCCGCGGCCGTCTTCGGCGACTGGGGGGAGCTGCCGGCGCAGGAGCGGAACTGGGCCCGGATGGTGTTCCTGCGGCCCGACTACCGCGAGCTGTTCGTGGAGTGGGACCAGAAGGCGTCCGACATGGTCGGCTACCTGCGCATGGACGCCGGCTGCCACCCGGACGACCCGAGGCTGTCCGCGCTGGTCGGCGAACTCTCCGTCAAGAGCGCGGAGTTCCGGCGGCTGTGGGCCGTCCACGACGTCAAGGAGAAGACCTACGGCGTCAAGCGCCTGCGGCATCCGCTCGTCGGCGAGCTGACCCTGAACTTCGACTCCTTCCAGCTGTCGGACGGCACCGAGCAGCATCTGACCACGTACTACGCCGAGCCCGGCTCATCGTCGGCGCAGGGGCTGCGGCTGCTGGCGAGCTGGGGCGCGGACGCGACCCGGGCGGGCCGGGGCACGGCTCTGTGAGATGCCCGGCGGGCCGGTGACCACCGCTCCGCCGGGCCGCCCCGCTCAGTGCCCGAACGTCCACACGGCCCGTGGGCCCGGGCCCACGGTGAGGACCGAGCGGCCGATGCGCTCCACGTGCCGGGACGCCTCGGAGCCGTTCAGCGCGAACGTCACCTCGCGCAGGCCCGCCTCCTCACGCGGCACCGCGTCGAACCGGATCGTCGTCCCGCCGCCCTGCGCGACGATCCCGCCGCCCGGTGCCGGGTGGACGGTGAAGCCGCCGGCCCGCAGCAGCGGCACCGTGCTGTCGAGGTCGCGCCGGGTGACCGCCAGCCGGATCGAGCCGACGTCCCGCATCGGGTGGTCGCGGTAGGCGTCGGGCAGATAGCGCTCCCGGCCCACGTCACCGGGGTAGGAGGCTGGTTCGGTGGTGCCGCGCGGGTCCGCGAAGTACTCCGGGCGGTACTCCATCCCCCAGGCGCCGAAGCCGTCGTACTCCCCGGTGGTGAGGACCGCGTCGAACCACGGCACCGGGACGCCGTCGCCGAAGTCGCGGGTCTGCCGGAACGCGATCGGTTCCGGGACGCCCAGGCCCGGCAGCCGCTCGGCCGCGCGGTCCAGGTCGCCGGACCGCTCCGCCGAGATGCCGAGGCCGCCCGCGCCGAGCTCGCCGTCCTGGCCGGGCACGTCGCCCACGCCGAACAGCTCGAGATAGGTCTCGCGGCCCATCAGGTACCGGCCCGTCCAGACCTGTCCGTCGGCGCCCGTGGTGGTGCGGACCTGGAAGTTCGCGAACTCCCTCAGATACGCGGAGTGTTCGATGGCGTCGGCGGTCTCCCGGTCGAGCACGCCGTAGGCGTGGTTGAAGTAGAGCAGCTGTCCGTCGTGCCGGGGGCGCTGATCGGCGGGGGCCCGGCCGTCCCCGGCCAGCGCGGTGCCCGTGCCGGCGCCCAGCGCGCCGGTGAGGGCGATGACGAGGACCAGGACCGTTCGTAACGCTCGGTGAAGGAACATGAGGAGAGCGTAGGCGCGACCCGGCCGAAATCGCAGAGACTTTCGAACGAAAGACGCTCCGAAAAAAAACTTCCCCGGTGATGTCGAGAACCCGTGACCGGCTCCGTCCCCGGTAGGAACGCGACCACAATGGTTCGTGTCCGTACCGAGGAGACCGTCATGGCCAAGTACCTGCTTCTCAAGCACTACCGCGGCGCCCCCGACGCGGTGAACAACGTGCCGATGGACCGCTGGACCCCCGAGGAGGTCTCCGCGCACATCCAGTACATGAACGACTTCGCGGCGCGGCTGGAGAAGACCGGCGAGTTCGTCGACGGACAGGCGCTGGCCCCCGAGGGCACCTGGGTCCGCTACGACGGGGAGGGGCGCCCGCCGGTCACCGACGGGCCGTTCGCGGAGACCAAGGACCTCATCGCCGGCTGGATGGTGATCGACGTCGACAGCTACGACCGCGCCGTCGAACTCGCCGGCGAGCTGTCCGCCGCCCCCGGCGCGGGCGGGAAGCCGATCCACGAGTGGCTGGAGCTCCGTCCCTTCCTGCACGCGGCGCCCACCATCACGGAGTGACCGAGCCGATGCCCCCGTCGCTGGACGAGGCCCTGCTCAGAAACCTCACCCCGCGCGTCCTCGCCGTCCTCGTCCGCCGCGGAGCCGACTTCGCGGCGGCCGAGGACGCCGTGCAGGACGCGCTGGTCGAGGCCGTCCGGGTCTGGCCCACCGACCCGCCGAAGGACCCCAAGGGCTGGCTGATCACCGTGGCCTGGCGCCGGTTCCTCGACGCGGCCCGCGCCGACACCGCGCGCCGCCGGCGCGAGGACCGCGCCGACGAGGAGCCGGCGCCCGGGCCCGTGCCGTCCGCGGACGACACGCTGTGGCTCCACTTCCTGTGCGCCCACCCGTCGCTGAGCCCGTCCTCCGCGGTCGCGCTCACCCTGCGCGCCGTCGGAGGGCTCACCACGCGCCAGATCGCCCAGGCCTACCTGGTCCCCGAGGCGACCATGGCGCAGCGCATCAGCCGGGCCAAGCGCACGGTGTCCGGCGTCCGGCTCGACCGGCCCGGGGACGTCGCCACCGTGCTGCGCGTCCTCTACCTCGTCTTCAACGAGGGCTACTCCGGCGACGTCGACCTCGCCGCCGAGGCCATCCGGCTCACCCGGCAGCTCGCGGCGGCCGTCGACCACCCCGAGGTCGCCGGGCTGCTCGCGCTGATGCTGCTGCACCACGCCCGGCGCGACGCCCGGACCGCGCCCGACGGCAGTCTGGTGCCGCTCGCCGAACAGGACCGCTCCCGCTGGGACACCCGGTCGATCGCCGAGGGCATCGGCATCCTTCAGGCGGCCCTCGCCCGCGACCGGCTCGGCGAGTTCCAGGCCCAGGCCGCCGTCGCCGCGCTGCACGCCGACGCGCAGACCGCCGAGGAGACCGACTGGGTGCAGATCGTCGAGTGGTACGACGAGCTCGTCCGCATCACCGGCAGTCCCGTCGCCCGCCTCAACCGCGCGGTCGCCGTGGGCGAGGCCGACGGCCCGCAGGCGGGACTGGCCGCCCTCGCGGAACTCGACCCCGCCCTGCCCCGCCACACCGCCGTGGCCGCCCACCTCCACGAACGCGCCGGAGACCTCCCGACGGCGGCCCGCCTCTACACGGAGGCCGCCCTCAAGGCCCCCAACCTGCAGGAACGCGCCCACCTGACCCGCCAGGCGGCCCGGCTCAACACCGGGAGCGGCGGGCAGGAGGGTGGCTCCTAGAACGGGTCGGCGTTGCCGCTGTCGTCGTAGGCCGGGTACATGACCGAGGAGGAGACGCACTGGAGCACCGTGGTGCCCTCCATCTGGCACAGCTCGATGTAGGCCCGGCTGATCCAGCCGCCCGGGGTGGCGTACGTGTACCACTCGCCGTAGGTGCCGTTGCCGGTGGACACCCGGCGCAGCTGGAAGCGGACCGTGCCGGCGTCGCCGGTGGTCACCAGGCGCACGGCCACGCCGTGACCGTCGGCCGCCTTGTCCTTGACGTACAGGTAGACCGGGTCGAGGCGGTAGGGGTTCAGGCGCCACTGCGTCTTGGCCTCGGCGTAACCCCAGCCGGTGCTGACGGAGGTGCCCGTGACCGTGCTCGCGGACGCCGGGACGGCGCCGATCAGCGTGAAGAGGGCGGCGGCCGCCGCCGCCAGACCGAGGGTGCGCTTGCGCAGCATGAACACTCCGTGGAGGTCGTGTGATGGAGCGTGCACTCTACCGTTGTCATGATCACTGACACAGCCCCCTTGCGGTACGGAATCCCGGCGGGCCTCCGGGCGTTGTGGCTGGTGGGCATCGATGCCGGTGGACCTGCCCGTCGAGAAGCCCGAGTGTGTGAAGCGACAAGGATGGAGGGCCGCAATGGCTGCGCAGACGCAGAGGGCCGTGCTGGCGGGCGGATGTTTCTGGGGGATGCAGGACCTGATCCGCCGGCTTCCCGGCGTGACGGCGACCCGGGTCGGATACACCGGGGGTGACGTGCCGAACGCGACCTACCGCAACCACGGCACGCACGCGGAGGCCATCGAGATCCTCTTCGACCCCGAGCAGACGGACTACCGCGCGATCCTGGAGTTCTTCTTCCAGATCCACGACCCGAGCACGAAGAACCGCCAGGGCAACGACATCGGCATGAGCTACCGCTCGGCGATCTACTACGTGGACGACGAGCAGAAGCGGATCGCCGAGGACACGATCGCGGACGTGGACGCCTCGGGCCTGTGGCCGGGCAAGGTCGTCACCGAGGTCGAACCGGTCGGCCCCTTCTGGGAGGCCGAGCCGGAGCACCAGGACTACCTGGAGCGCTACCCCGACGGCTACACCTGCCACTTCCCCCGCCCGGGCTGGCGCCTGCCCGCCCGCACGGAGAGCTGACCGCGGACCTTCCGGCCCCGCCGCGCGCGACGCGCGGCGGGGCCGGAAGTGTGTCAGTGGGGCAGCGTGGCCGGGCTGCCGCCGTTCGCCTCGTAGCCCGCCACCGCCAGCGCCCGGAACACCGCGAACTCCGCCGCCGGATCGGCCGACAGCGTCCACGGCAGGGCGCCGACATGCCCGTCGACATGCACCAGCTGGTCCATGGCCTCCGCCCAGCGCTCCCCGCGGACCAGGAAGAACACCAGCAGATGGCGCACATGCGCCAGCATCGGGTCGTCGGGCCGCGCCGCGCCCACCGCGAACAGCGCGCCGTGGACCGCCTTGGTGACGACCTCGCTCTGCCAGAAGCCGGCGACCAGGGTCACCTCCGGCAGATGCTCGAAGACGGCGAACAGCGGCATCGCGGCGAGCAGCGAACCCCGGGGCGCGCGGGCGGCCGCCGCCTCCGCGAACTCGTAGGCCAGCTGCCGCGAGCCGTGCCACTTCTCGCACCAGTAGTGCAGGGCGGCCAGATGCGCGCCCATGTGGGCCGGGGCCCGGTCCAGGATCTTCAGCCACAGCTGCTCGAACTCGGCGCGCGAGTAGCCCAGTCCGCGCGCGACCGACAGCTCGACGATGTACGGGACCGGGTCACCGGGAGCGAGGAGCGCGGCCTGGCCGCACGCGGCCTTCGCCTCCTCCATGATGATCCGGAACTCGTCCGTGCCCGGCGTCGCCGTACGCCACGCCTGCTGCACCAGGAACTCCGCCTGCACGGCCGCGCCGCCCGCGTCCTTCGGCTGCTCGGTGCGCCACACCCGCAGCCACTGCCCGCCGGGCGCCTCGCTGACACCGCCGGGCCGCTGCTGCAGCTCCAGCGCCGCCGCCCCCGCGAACGCCTGCACCCGCTGCCAGCGGCGCTCTCCCTCGGCCTCGGTGCCGGCCAGCAGCTGCGCGGCCGCCCGGTAGTCCTGGGTGCGCTGCACCAGGTCCAGGACGTCCAGCAGGTCCTGGTCGGGGCCCGGCATCCGGATGTCCAGCTCCTCCTGGAGGACGAAGCCGTAGTTCGCCGGGTCCGCGGCGTCCGGGTGGCCCGGTGAGACCTGCTCGATCATGCCCCTCCTGCGCCGCATGAACGGCACCAGCACGAAGCCGATCATGGCGGCGGCGATCAGGACCCAGAGAATCTCCATGCCTCAAGCGTTCCAGACGCCGCCGACTCTTGGCCAACGAGGTCCCGGAGCTGTGGAAAAACGATCCCGCGGACGCGGCGTACGGGCGGCCACGGGCCCGTCGCCCTCCGCCCGCGCCGCATCCCGGGCCCGGGCGCACTACCCTCGGTCCCCATGAGCGACAGGCACATCAGTCAGCACTTCGAGACCCTCGCGATCCACGCGGGCAACACCGCCGATCCCCTGACCGGCGCGGTCGTCCCGCCGATCTACCAGGTCTCGACCTACAAGCAGGACGGCGTGGGCGGCCTGCGCGGCGGCTACGAGTACAGCCGCAGCGCCAACCCGACCCGTACCGCCCTCGAGGAGAACCTCGCCGCCCTGGAGGGCGGCCGCCGCGGCCTCGCGTTCGCGTCCGGACTGGCGGCCGAGGACTGCCTGTTGCGTACGCTCCTCAGCCCCGGCGACCACGTGGTCATCCCGAACGACGCCTACGGCGGCACGTTCCGGCTGTTCGCGAAGGTCGTCGCCCGCTGGGGCGTGGAATGGTCGGTGGCCGACACCTCCGACCCCGCCGCCGTACGGGCCGCGATCACCCCGAAGACCAAGGTGATCTGGGTGGAGACCCCCTCCAACCCGCTGCTCGGCATCACCGACATCGCCGCCGTCGCCCAGGTGGCGCGGGACACGGGCGCCCGGCTCGTCGTCGACAACACCTTCGCGACGCCCTACCTCCAGCAGCCGCTGTCCCTCGGCGCGGACGTCGTCGTGCACTCCCTCACCAAGTACATGGGCGGCCACTCCGACGTCGTCGGCGGCGCGCTGATCGCGGCCGACGCCGAGCTGGGCGAGGAGCTGGCGTTCCACCAGAACGCGATGGGCGCCGTCGCCGGCCCCTTCGACTCGTGGCTGGTGCTGCGCGGCACCAAGACGCTGTCGGTGCGCATGGACCGGCACAGCGAGAACGCCACGAAGATCGCCGACATGCTCAGCCGGCACCCGCGCGTGTCGAGCGTCCTGTACCCCGGGCTGCCCGAGCACCCCGGCCACGAGGTCGCCGCCAAGCAGATGCGAGCCTTCGGCGGCATGATCTCCTTCCGTGTGGAGGGCGGCGAGGAGGCGGCCGTCGAGGTGTGCAACCGCGCCCAGGTCTTCACGCTGGGCGAGTCCCTCGGCGGTGTCGAGTCCCTGATCGAGCACCCCGGCCGGATGACCCACGCGTCCGTGGTCGGCTCGGCCCTGGAGGTCCCGGGCGACCTGGTCCGCCTCTCGGTGGGCATCGAGAACGTCGACGACCTGGTCGAGGACCTCAAGCAGGCGCTCGACCAGTGACGCGGCAGCTCACCAGCCCGTGAGCGGTGGAGTCGTCTCCGACGGCGGCTCCACCCACGGCTGGGCGGTCAGCGCCCACACCGTGAACGCCACCGCCGCCGCGCACAGCAGCACCCACATCAGCCGTACGGCGACCCGGTGGCGCCACAGCAGCCGCTCGCCGCGCCGCACGATCTCCGGGTACAGCTCCGGCGGCACCCGCGGAGGCGGCGCGGCCTCCATGAGCTGCCGGGCGGCCGCCTCCCGCCGGACCCGGTTCACCGGGCCACCGCCTTCGCCCGCGAGACGGCGGGGGCCGTCTCGCGCGGCCGGTGCAGCAGCGTCTCGGTGGCCCGCGCGCAGATCGCCTCGACGCGCTCCCTGGGCAGCCCCAGCAGTGCCGCCGTCTGCTCCTCGGCGACCCCCTCGTACAGCCGCAGCACCAGCACCAGGCGCTCCCTCGGGGAGAGCCGGGCGAGCGGGCTGTCCGGATGCGGGCGGCTGCGGCCCAGCGCGCCGGGACCGCCGTACCGGTGCCACACCGAGCGCGCGAACCGGGTCGCCAGCTCCTGCCGGGCGACGCCGTAGGGGTCCTCGCCGCGCAGCCGGTCCCAGCACGCGTACGTGTGCGCGAGCGAAAGCGTCAGCAGACGACACGCGCGCGGATTGTCGTCCCGCGACTCGCCGGTGAGCAGGGTCGCGGTGTGCAGCAGGCGTCCCGCCGCGCCGGCGACGAACGCCTCGAACTCACGGCCGCGGCGGGCGTCGCGGAGCATGTGCCGTCGTTCCACCGCCCCTCCCGCCAGGCCGCGTGCCGAGGACCGCCCCGCCGGCCGCACGACACGCCTGCCGTGCGTCAGAAGGGCCCGGTCTCATGGGAAGCCTGCGGTGGCCCGGGGGTCAAGAGCCGGGAGCCGTCCTCCCGGCACACGCGGGTGCCCGCCCGCGCGCGAGGCCCCCTCCCCGGCTGCGGCTCAGGACGCGCCGGGCGCCTCCGGGGCCGCGCCTCCCGACGGGGGAGCCATCCGTGCCGACAGCGCGACGTTGAAGCGGGTGAGCAGCGAGCAGAAGGCCTCGCGCTCCTCCGGCGCCCAGTCCTCCGTCAGCTCGGCCATCAACTGACGGCGCGACGCCCGCACTTCCTCCAGCCGGGACTGCCCGCGCGGGGAGAGCTGCAGCACGACCGCGCGCCCGTCCTCCGGGTGCGAGGTGCGCTTGACGAGACCCGTGTCGACCAGCGGGGCGACCTGCCGGGTGACCGTCGACGAGTCGATCCCCATGCTCGCCGCGAGCGCCTTGACACCCATGGGGCCTTCCTTGTGCAGGCGGTTGAGCAGCAGGTACGCGGCGCGGTCCATGGAGTTGCGCACCTGGCCGACCCCACCGAGGCGGGTCTGTTCGGCACGGCGGGCGAACACCGCCACCTCGTGCTGCAGCGTGTCGAGCAGACCGCTGTCAGCGACGGTCGTCATGTCCGTCGACATGTCAGGTGTTGTGGGCATGGCCGGAGGCTCACTTCATGAAGGGGGTGCTGGGTTGGGGGACAGGGTACGCGGCCGGGACGCGGGGTGTACCGACGCTGCGCAATCCCGTCTCGCTGCTTGGTCACACCGCAAAGTAGCGCCTGTGAACTGCGAGACTGGCCACATGAACCACCGCACGTCCGACGTACTGCCCCCCGTCACCCTCGACGACGTGCGCGGCGCCCAGAAGATGCTGAGCGGCGTGGCCCGGGTGACGGCGATGGAGGGCAGCAGGCATCTGACGCAGCTGGTCGGCGCCCCGGTGCACCTCAAGTGCGAGAACCTCCAGCGGACCGGATCGTTCAAGCTGCGCGGCGCCTACGTGCGGATCGCCGGGCTGCTCCCCGAGGAGCGGGCCGCGGGCGTCGTGGCCGCCAGCGCCGGCAACCACGCGCAGGGCGTCGCCCTCGCGTCCTCCCTGCTCGGCGTGCGGTCCACGGTGTTCATGCCCAAGGGCGCCCCGCTGCCGAAGATCAGCGCCACCCGCGACTACGGCGCCGAGGTGCGCCTGCACGGACAGGTGGTCGACGAGACGCTGGCCGCCGCGCAGGAGTACGCGGCCGAGACCGGCGCGGTGTTCATCCACCCCTTCGACCACGCGGACATCATCGCCGGTCAGGGCACGGTCGGGCTGGAGATCCTGGAGCAGTGCCCGGAAGTGCGCACCGTCGTCGTCGGCATCGGCGGGGGAGGGCTCGCGGCCGGGATCGCGATGGCGGTGAAGACGCTGCGCCCGGACGTGCGGATCGTCGGCGTGCAGGCCGAGGGCGCGGCGGCCTACCCGCCCTCCCTGGCGGCCGGCCGCCCGGTCGCGGTCGAGCACCCGGCGACGATGGCGGACGGCATCAAGGTGGGCCGGCCCGGCGACGTGCCGTTCCGGATCATCGGCGACCTGGTGGACGAGGTCCGCACGGTCACCGAGGACGAGCTGGCCGCCGCCCTGCTGCTGTGCCTGGAGCGGGCCAAGCTGGTCGTGGAGCCGGCCGGGGCGAGCCCGGTCGCCGCGCTGCTGAGCGACCCGGGCGCCTTCGAGGGCCCCGTCGTCGCGGTGCTCTCCGGCGGCAACGTCGACCCGGTGCTGCTCCAGCGCGTCCTGCGGCACGGCATGGCAGCGCAGGGCCGCTACCTGGCCGTACGGCTGCGGCTGACCGACCGGCCGGGGGCGCTGGCGTCGCTGCTCGGGGCGTTGTCAGTGGTGGACGCTAACGTCCTCGACGTGAGCCATGTCCGGACCGATCCACGGCTCGGGCTCACGGAGGCGGAGGTCGAGCTGCACCTGGAGACCAAGGGGCGTGAGCACTGCGCCGAGGTCGGCGAGGCGCTGCGCGCGGCGGGCTACACCGTCATCGGCTGAGCCGCCTCGCGGGCCGGGCACCGGCCAGCACGCTCCTCGGACCCCTCGTGTCACTCGTTCGGGAATCTCCATTGAGAGACGCGATACATCGCGTTATGGTGTGTCCCGTAATTCCGCTCTCGAGCGGCATGAGAAGTGCAAACCTAGGCTTTCCGAACCTTCCCCGACGACGTGGAGATCCATATGCCAGGCGCCATCTACGCCGAAGGCCTGGTGAAGACCTTCGGTGACGTAAGGGCTCTGGACGGCGTCGACCTCGATGTCCCCGAGGGCACGGTCCTCGGTCTGCTCGGGCCGAACGGCGCGGGCAAGACGACGACCGTCCGCTGTCTGACGACCCTGCTGCGCCCCGACAGCGGCAGGGCGGTCGTCGCGGGACTCGACGTCCTGCGGCAGCCCGACGCCGTACGCCGTTCCATCGGCCTGTCCGGCCAGTTCGCGGCGGTCGACGAATACCTGACCGGCCGGGAGAACCTCCAGATGGTCGGCCAGCTGTACCAGATGAAGGCGAAGCAGGCGAAGGCCCGCGCGATCGAGCTGCTGGAGCAGTTCGACCTCGCCGACGCCGCCGACCGCCCCGCCAAGACCTACTCGGGCGGCATGCGCCGCCGGCTCGACCTCGCGGCGGCCCTCGTGGTCTCCCCGCCCGTGATGTTCATGGACGAGCCGACGACCGGCCTCGACCCGCGCAACCGCCAGCTGCTCTGGGAGGTCATCAAGCGCCTCGTCTCCGGCGGCACGACGCTGCTGCTGACCACGCAGTACCTGGAGGAGGCCGACCACCTCGCGCACGAGATCGCCGTCGTCGACCACGGCCGGGTGATCGCCAAGGGCACCTCCGACCAGCTCAAGGCCCGCACCGGCGGCGAGCGCGTCGAGGTCGTCGTCCACGAGCGCGAGGACATACAGCCCGCGTCCGAGGTGCTGCGCGGCTTCGGCAAGGGCGAGACCACCGTCGAGGACCACATGCGCAAGCTCACCGTGCCGGTGACCGGCGGCGCCAAGCTGCTCGCCGAGGTCATCCGCGAGCTCGACTCCCGGGGCATCGAGATCGACGACATCGGCCTGCGCCGCCCCACCCTCGACGACGTCTTCCTGTCCCTGACCGGACACGTCGCCGAGGCCAAGAGCGAGGAGAACGGCAAGGAGGAGACGGCCAAGTGAGCGCCATCAACGATTCCGCGGTCATCGCCCGCAGAAACCTGATCCGCATGGGCCGGATCCCCGAGATGCTGATCTTCGGGCTCATCCAGCCGATCATGTTCGTGGTGCTGTTCACCTATGTGTTCGGCGGCTCGATCCAGGTCGGCTCGTCCAGCTCCACCCAGGCCTATCGCGAGTTCCTGATGGCCGGCATCTTCGCCCAGACCGTCACCTTCGCCACGGCGGGCGCGGGCGCCGGTATCGCGGACGACATGCACAAGGGCCTGATCGACCGCTTCCGCTCGCTGCCCATGGCCCGCGGCGCGGTCCTGACCGGCCGCACCCTCGCCGACCTGGTGCAGACCGCGCTCACCCTCGTCGTCCTCGCGGTCGTCGCCGTGATCGTCGGCTGGCGCACCCACGAGAACGCGGGGAAGGTCCTCGCCGGCTTCGGGCTGCTCCTGCTCCTCGGGTACGCGTTCTCCTGGATCGGCGCGCTCATCGGCCTGTCCGTGCGCACCCCGGAGGCGGCGACCTCGGGCGGACTGATCTGGCTGTTCCCGCTGACGTTCATCTCGAACGCCTTCGTCGACGCCAACCAGATGCCCACCTTCCTGCGGCACATCGCCGAGTGGAACCCGTTCAGCGCCACGGTCCAGGCCTGCCGTGAGCTGTTCGGGAACCTGCCGCCGGGCTTCAAGGCACCCGACGCGTGGCCCATGCAGCACCCCGTGTGGGCGTCGCTGATCTGGTCGGTCCTGATCATCGCCTTGTTCCGCACCCTGGCCGTCCGCAAGTACCGCTCCGCGACAGCCTGACCGAAACGGGGCACCGCCCCGGACACGCGGACACGACGAAGCCCCCGGCGCCGAGCGGCGCCGGGGGCTCTCGTGAAGGTGAAGGGGTCGGGTCAGCCGCTGTAGGGCTCGGCCTTCAGGATCCGCACCGAGGCCTTCTTGCCGTTGGGCAGCTCGTACTCCGCGTCCTCGCCGACCTTGTGGCCGATCACGCCGGAGCCCAGCGGGGACTGCGGCGAGTACGTCTCGATGTCCGAGCTCGCGTACTCACGGGAGGCCAGCAGGAAGGTCATCGTGTCGTCCTCGTCGCCGTCGAAGGCGATCGTCACGACCATCCCGGGCGCCACCGCGCCGTCCGCCGACGCCGGGGCCTCACCGACCTTGGCGTTCTCCAGGAGCTGGGTCAGCTGGCGCACGCGGAGCTCCTGCTTGCCCTGCTCCTCCTTGGCCGCGTGGTACCCGCCGTTCTCCCGCAGGTCCCCCTCCTCGCGCGCCGCCGCGATCTTGGCTGCGATCTCCGTGCGCGCAGGACCAGACAGGTACTCCAGCTCGGCCTTGAGCTGGTTGTACGCCTCCTGGGTCAGCCAGGTGACGTTCTCGCTGGTCTGGGTCACAGGTGCTCCTCGTCGGTACTGGGAATACAAAGCATCGCCCTACCCAGAAGAATGTTCCTTCGCGGATGGGCGAAACCACGAGCCTAACAATTGGATGCCCGAAGGGGGAGGACATAAGCCACCAGATTTACATCGCCGCAGGTCAGCGGCGGCGTATTCCGTGTGCCGTCAGTCGGCGTGGCAGCCGAGCAGCTCGGCCGTCGTCCCCGGGGCCGTCGTACGGAGTGTGACGACCTTGTCGATACGGGTGTCGTCCCCGTCGAACCGGAAGTCCGCCCGGCCCACCTCGGCGCCGCTCCGCGCCTGCGACCGCAGCGTGCAGTAGCCCGCGGCCCCGGCGTCCTTGCGGACCTCCAGATGCACGTCCACCGCGTCCTTGCGGACGTCGAACTCGATCACCTCGGCGCTGATCTTGTTCTGGCCGACGTAGTGCCAGCCGAAGTACCCGACCAGCGCCAGCAGCAGCACCCCGAGCACCCCGCCGACGACCTTGAGCGTGCGGTCGGCGCGCGCGTCCGAGGAACGGCCGTAACGGCCCTCGGGCGGTCGCGTGCTCGCCGTACTCATGATCGTCCTCCCGGCCGGAGCGGAACGGATGTCCCAAAACTGGGCCTCCGGGCCGTACCCCGGAATTATCCGCCCCCCGATTCGGTCACTATAGAAGCCGCCGATCGCACCGGGGCACGCCGGGGCGCCGACCACGAGGATTGAGTCTTGACTGACCAGCTGCGACTGATGGCCGTCCACGCCCACCCCGACGACGAGTCGAGCAAGGGCGCGGCGACCATGGCGAAGTACGTGTCCGAGGGGGTGGACGTGCTGGTCGTGACCTGCACGGGCGGGGAGCGCGGCTCCATCCTCAACCCGAAGCTCCAAGGCGACAAGTACGTCGAGGAGCACATCCACGAGGTACGCAAGAAGGAGATGGACGAGGCCCGCCAGATCCTCGGCGTCAAGCAGGAGTGGCTCGGCTTCGTCGACTCCGGCCTGCCCGAGGGCGACCCGCTGCCCCCGCTCCCCGAGGGCTGCTTCGCCCTGGAGGACGTCGACAAGGCGGCCGGTGAGCTGGTGAAGCAGATCCGCTCGTTCCGCCCGCAGGTGATCACCACCTACGACGAGAACGGCGGCTACCCGCACCCCGACCACATCATGACCCACAAGATCTCGATGGTGGCCTTCGAGGGCGCGGCCGACACCGAGAAGTACCCGGAGGCCGAGTTCGGCCCGGCGTACCAGCCGCTGAAGCTCTACTACAACCAGGGCTTCAACCGCCCCCGCACCGAGGCCCTGCACCAGGCCATGCTCGACCGCGGCCTGGAGTCCCCGTACGGGGACTGGCTCAAGCGCTGGGACGAGTTCGAGCGCGTCGAGCGCACCCTCACCACCCACGTCCCCTGCGCGGACTTCTTCGAGATCCGCGACAAGGCGCTGATCGCCCACGCCACCCAGATCGACCCCGACGGCGGCTGGTTCCGCGTCCCGCTGGACCTCCAGAAGGAGGTCTGGCCGACCGAGGAGTACGAGCTGGCGAAGTCCCTCGTCGCCACCTCCCTCCCCGAGGACGACCTCTTCGCGGGCATCCGGGACAATGCCTGACATGACCGCAAGCGCAAGCCTGGCAATGACCCACCTCGCCACCCTCGCCAAGGAGGTGGACGAGGACAAGGTCACCCCCGGCGTCCTCGGTTTCGTCGTCTTCGCCGTGATGGCCCTCGCGGTGTGGGCGCTGATGAAGTCGATGAACCGGCACATGGGCCGGGTCGAGTTCACCGAGGACCCCGACCCGAAGGCCGAGGCCCCCGCCGACGCCACCGGGACGACCACGGGCGCGGACGGGCGGAAGCAGGGCTGACGGCGCCGCCCCGGCGGCCCGGTCAGCGCGGGGTCGCCAAGGCGACCCCCATGACCTCCCGCGCATGGCGGTTCGGCACCATGCCGAGCCGCCATGCCTGCCACCCCGCCTCCAGCTCCACACCCCGCTCCAGCAGCAGCCGGTACGCCTCCAGGTACTCCGCCAGCCTGCCGTCCCGCAGCGGATGCCCCGACCGGGCCAGCTGCGCCAGCTCCTCCAGCGCCACCGCCGTACCCACCTCCACCCCGCCCGGAGCCGCGTACGGCAGCAGCGTGCAGCGCAGGAAACGCGCCCAGTCCCCGCCCCGCAGGTCCCCGTAGGACGCGAACAGCGTCACCGCCTCGTCGCACAGCGCCAGCGCCTGCTGGGTGCGGGCGTTCCCGCCGTCCACCACCGCCAGCTCCAGGCACGTCCACGCCTCCCCGTGCGCGACACCGATGCGCCGGAAGTCCGCGCGCGCGTCGACCAGGAGCTGCCGCGCGAAACCCGAGTTGCGCAGCGACCCCGTCTGCACCGCCCGCTGGTCACGTGTCACCCGCGCCGAATGGTGCCGGGCACACGCCAGGCCGTACACGTCCCGCATCCGCGAGAACATCGTCCGCGACCGCTCCAGCTCCCGCACCGCCGGATCCAGGCCCCCGCCCTCCTCCAGGGCCTGCCCCAGGTAGTACACCGACCACGCCTCGCCCCGCGCGTCCTCGTTCTCCCGGTGCCGGACCGCCGCCCGCCGCAGCCCCTCCACCGCCGGCCCCGGATCCCCGGCCACCAGCCGCGCCCGGGCCAGCTGCGTCAGCGCCCACGCCTCGCCCCGCGCGTCCCGCGTCCGCCCGTACAGCTCCAGAGCCGCCCGCAGATCCGCCTCCGCCGCCGGCACGTCCCCCAGGCGCAGCTCCAGCTGGCCCAGCTGGAAGTGCGCCCACGCCTCCCCGTGCAGCGACTCACCGGCGCGGTGCAGCGCCAGCGACTCCGTCAGCAGCTCCCCGGACTCCGCGACCCGGCCCCGGTCCCGCTCCACCGCCGCCAGCGCGTGCATCGTCCACGCCCGGTCCGCCGCCAGCGCCGGCGCCGCCTGCAGATCCAGCGCCTCCCGCAGCCGCGCCGCCGCCTCCGTCAGATCACCCTGGTGGTGCAGCGTGATCCCCAGCGAACACAGCGCCCGCGCCGCCCCCGCGTCGTGATGCGCCTCCCGGTACAGATCCACCACCGACGCCAGCGTCGCCCGCGCCTTGTCCAGCTCACCCAGCTGCCGGGCCGCGATCCCCGTACGCCACCGCACCGACCGCACCAGCAGCCCCTGGTCCACGGCCTGCGCCAGCTCGCTGATCTCGCCCAGGCGGTACAGGTCCCCGCGCAGCAGGCAGTAGTCGCACAGCGCGCCCAGCAGACTCAGCACCGGACCCTGGTCCACGCCCTCCGCGTGCCGCAGCGCCGCCGTGATGAAGCTCGACTCCTCGTCCAGCCACCGCAGCGCCTCGTCCGGCGACGCGAAGCCGTGCGGGCTGAACCGGTCCGAACGGGTCGACACGTTCCCGTCGACCAGCCGCAGCACCGAGTCCGCCAGATCCGCGTAGCTCGTGATCAGCCGCTCCTGCGCCGCCCTACGCTCCGCCGGCTCCTCCTCGTCCAGGAGACGGGCATGGGCGAACGCCCGCACCACGTCGTGCAGCCGATACCGGTCGCCACGCACATGGTCGATCAGACCGGCGTCCGCCAGACCCGCCAGCAGCCGGCCCGCCTCCGCCCGGTCCGTGGCCAGTAGCGCCGCCGCCGCGGCCGCCCCCAGCGACGCGCGGCCCGCCAGCGCCAGCCTGCGCAGCAGCCGCCGGCCCGTCTCGCCCTGGTCGGTGTAGCGCAGCCACAGCACCCGCTCACCCGGCTCCACCGGCCCGTACGCCCCCAGATCGGCCGCCAGCGCGCGCGGCGATCTCGGCCCCAGGGACGACCCCGCGATCCGCAGCGCCAGCGGCAGCCCCCCGCACAGCTCACGGATCTGGTCCGCCGCCTGCGCGTCGTACGGCCCCGAGACATCCCGCGCGGCCGCCGCCAGCAGCTCCTCCGACCCCGCCGGATCCAGCGGCTCCACCGGCAGCCGGTGCACCCGCGCCGCCGAACCCGCCGGCAGGTCCAGCGGCTCCCGGGCCGTCACCAGGACCAGACTGTCGGACCGCTCCGGCACCAGCGCGGCGACCTGCTCCGCGTCCCGCGCGTCGTCCAGGACCACCACGACCGGCACCCCCGCCAGATGCTGGTGGTACAGCTCGCTCAGCCGCTTGACCTGCTGCCCGGCCGACGCGCGCTCCCGGAACAGCAACTGCTCGCGCGGGGCGCCCAGCCGGTTCAGCAGATGCAGCAGCGCCTCCCGGGTCGTCAGCGGCGGCTCCTCCGGGCTGTCCCCGCGCAGATCCACCACACACGCGCCCCGGAACTGGTCCCGCAGCTCGTGCGCCGCCCGGACCGCCAGCGCCGTACGGCCACTGCCCGGCGGCCCGTGCAGCACCACCACCGTCGGCCGGGTCTCCGTGTCCGCCCGCCCCGCCTGCACCCACCGCCGCACCGAGGCCAGCTCCCGCCGCCGCCCCGCGAACGGCTCCACCGCGTCCGGCAACTGCCCGAACGACTGCTCCAGCATCCCCCGCCCGCGCGCCGCCGCGCTCTTGTCCGCCCCCTTCAGCCGCGGACCCGCCTTCACCGGCCCCGTCGCCGACCCCAGCACCCGCTGCTGGTCCAGGAACGGCCGGATGCCCCGCACCTCCAGCGCCGTCAGCCACTGCAGCCGCAACTGCTCAGGACCGCCCGGCTGCCCCGCCGCCCCGGCCCGGTGATGCGCCGCGGGCAGATGAGCGCCCGCCACCTTCACCACCGTCGCCGCCGCGCCGGCCACCCCCACCGCCACGCCCGCCCCGAGCGCGACACCCGCCCCGGTACCCAGCGCCAGGTCCACGACCGCGGCCGCGAGCGCCGCGACCCCGGCCACCATCAGCGGCGTCCGCCCGCCCTCCCGCGCGAACCGCCCGCCGAACGTCAGCCGCCCGGCCTCCGCCGCGTCCAGCGCCCGCGTGTACGCCTCGTACTCCTCGGCCGCCGTCCGCGCCAGCGCGTCCAGCGACGCACGGGCCCGCGCCGACAGCACCTGCCCGTCCACCCGCCCGCCCGAACGCCGGACCTCCTCCTCCACGGCCCGGCCCACCAACCGCTCCGCCTCTGCCCGGTGGCTGTCCCGCATGGCATGTCCCCCTCCGGCGGCAACTCCAGCGCCTACGAGTGTCCTTCGGCACGCACGCGAGCGCGAGAGGGCGGCGATCAACGCCCCGCCACGCCCCCGAATCACCCGATCACCCGCCCGAACCCCGCACGCCCGCCCGAGCCGGGCCGGCGACAGGCGGAGGCGCGGGCCGTCACTGGATCGTGTCGCACTTTGCCGAAACCGCCGTCGAGGACCTGGGTGATGCGTACGTTCCCCTTGGACCGAAGGGGGATGAGGTGCGTCAGGATCACGCGACGCTGGTCGGGTTGGGCTTCGACTCGGAGGAACTGCGCGAACTGGGCCTCGACGTGCCCGCGACAGCGGAGCCGTCCGGGCTCGTGGACGCCTACGTGCGACGCAGCAACGGAAAGGAGGACCTCGCCACGCTGCGAGAGCATCTGCGGGACGTCGTGCGCTGGGCGCGGGTGAACGGACTTCAGGTCCGGCACGTCTGGTTCGAGCAGATGTCGGCCTCCAAGTCCTCCGTCCGCCGTCGGGAGTTCGAGAAGGCCACGAAGGCGGTCATGGACGGCCGGTGCAGGACGCTCGCCGTCTGGCGGACGGACCGCTTCGACCGGCGTGGCATGGGCGCGGTGGGGCGGATGCTCGACGAGTTCGACCGCAGGGGGGCGAGGCTCGTCTCCGTGTCCAAGGGCCTGGACTCCGCACAGGGCGGACGCATCGTCTTCGCGATTCTCAGCGAACGGGCCAGGGACGAGGCGAGGGACATGGCGAGGCGAGTGAAGACCGGCCATGACGCGCACAAGGCGGAAGGCCGGAGAGGGACGGGCAGACCTCCCTTCGGGCTCTGCAGCGCACCCGGCAGCGGCAAGGTCGAACCGCATCCCGACGAGTACGCGGTGGCCCGCAGGCTCGCCGAACTCCTGCTGGACCGGCGGACGACGAAGGACACGGCCCACCGCCTCAATGAGGAGGGGCACCGGACCCGGAGCGGTGCCACCTGGTCGCCCACCGCCGTGAGCAAGCTCGCCCAGTCCCCGCTCTTCGCCGGCATGGTGCCGGTCCGGCGGCGCAGGACCGACGGGTACGGCAACCTCCTGGACGTGTGGGAGGGGTACGGCGAGGCACTGCGTGACGCGAAGGGCGAGATCGTCCTGTGCGGCACCGGTGTGGTGACACCGGGCGAATGGTTCAGGATCAAGGCGCTCATCGCCGAACGGACCGATGCACGCTGGGCGAAGGGGAAGCCGGAAGGGAAGTACCTCGGCACCGGGAACTACCGGTGCGGACGGCTGCGGGACAAGACGGGCACGGGCCACCTGGAACCGTGCGGTGGCCCGATGAGTCACCGCGGCGGACGCTATCGGTGCGAGATCCGGCAGACGCGGGGCACGTCGATCTGCCAAGGAGTGGTGACCCTCGCCGAACGCATCGATCATGCCGTGGGACAAGCGTGGGTGCGCCACATCGCCTCTCTGGCGCCAGGGGACGCGGTGATCACCGAGATCGCCCGCCGCTGGTCGGGTGCCGCGGACCCGGAGGTCGGGGCGAGGAGGGACGAGGCGGAGAAGGCCCTGACCGCGGCCCAATGGCGCGTGCGGAGGCTCGAGGACGACTTCTATGTGTACGGGAAGATCGACGAGGAGCGCTTCGAGGAACTGCACGAACAGCAGCGGGTCCTCATCGAGGACCTCACCGCGACGCTCGAGGCGCTGAACGCGGAGGCAGGCCTCTTGTCCCCGGCTCGGGCGGACGCCCTCCACGGGGCGTGGCAGGCGGCGGGCGTGGCGGACAGGCGGATGCTGCTGAGGTGTGCCCTGGGGGAGAACGGCATCACGGTGAGGCCGGCCGCGCGTCAGGGGGATCCCACACCGATTCTGGAGCGGCTCGAGTTCGACTGGTTGTCCGCAAGTGGCCGTGTCCCCGTCCTGCCGACCGGGTGAGGGAACGGTGGCGCCCATGCCGTGCCGGTGCCGGTGCGCGAGGATGGGGGCATGCCCAACCGACTCGCGCAGGCCACGTCCCCGTACCTCCTCCAGCACGCGGACAACCCCGTCGACTGGTGGCCATGGCACCCGGAGGCGTTCGACGAAGCCCGCAGGCGCGATGTCCCTGTGTTCCTGAGCGTCGGCTACAGCGCCTGCCACTGGTGTCACGTCATGGCGCACGAGTCCTTCGAGGACGACGGCACCGCCGCGTACATGAACGAGCACTTCGTGTCCGTCAAGGTGGACCGCGAGGAGCGCCCGGACGTGGACGCGGTCTACATGGAGGCCGTGCAGGCGGCCACCGGTCAGGGCGGCTGGCCGATGTCGGTGTTCATGACGCCGGACGGCGAACCCTTCTACTTCGGCACCTACTTCCCGCCCGACGCCCGCCACGGCATGCCGTCCTTCCGGCAGGTGCTGGAAGGGGTGCACAACGCGTGGACGGGCCGGCGGGGCGAGGTGGAGGAGGTCGCGGGCAAGATCACCCGGGATCTCGCCGAGCGGGAACTGAGCACGGGGGATCCCCAGGCGCCCACGGAGGAGACGCAGGCCATGGCTCTCCTCCAGCTGACCCGGGATGTCGAGCCCGCGAGCGGATGGTTCAAGGGGGACACCAAGTTTCCCCCGTCCATGGTGGTCGAGTTCCTGCTGCGGCACCATGCCCGCGCCGGGTCCGTCGCGGCGCTGGAGATGGCGGAAGGGCTGTGCGGCGCGATGGCCCGCTCAAGCCTGTACGACCAGCTGGGAGGCGGGTTCCACCGGTACGTACTCACCCCTCGGGCAGGTGGTGCCTTGATCCCGCACTTCGAGAAGATGCTCTATGACAACGCCCTGCTGTGCCGGGTCTACGCGCACCTGTGGCGGGCCACCGGGTCGGACCTCGCGCGGCGGGTGGCGCTGGAGACCGCCGACTTCATGGTGCGGGAACTGCGTACGGAGCAGGGCGGGTTCGCGTCCGCGCTGGACGCCGACAGCGACGACGGGAGCGGTCGGCACGTCGAGGGCGCGTACTACGTGTGGACGCCCGAGCAGTTGCGCGAGGCGCTCGGGGACGACGACGCCGAGTCGGCCGCGCGGTACTTCGGGGTGACCGAGGAGGGCACGTTCGAGGAGGGTGCCTCGGTGCTGCAACTCCCGCAGCGGGACGAGGTGTTCGACGCCGAGAGGGTCGCGTCGGTGCGGGCCCGGCTGCTGGAGCGGCGGGCGGGGCGGCCCGCGCCGGGCCGGGACGACAAGGTGGTCGCCGCGTGGAACGGCCTCGCGATCGCCGCCCTGGCCGAGACCGGCGCCTACTTCGACCGCCCGGACCTGGTGGACGCCGCGCTCGGTGCCGCCGACCTGCTGGTGCGGGTGCATCTGGACGAGCAGGCGCGGCTGACCCGGACCAGCAAGGACGGCAGGGCCGGGGCCAACGCCGGGGTGCTGGAGGACTACGGCGATGTCGCCGAGGGCTTCCTGGCGCTGGCGTCGGTCACGGGGGAGGGCGTCTGGCTGGACTTCGCCGGGTTCCTGCTGGACCACGTGCTGGCCCGGTTCGTGGACGAGGAGTCGGGCGCGCTGTTCGACACGGCCGCGGACGCCGAGCGGCTGATCCGGCGGCCGCAGGACCCGACGGACAACGCGGTGCCGTCCGGGTGGAGCGCGGCGGCCGGGGCGCTGCTCGGCTATGCCGCGCACACCGGGTCCGAGCCTCATCGCCGGGCGGCGGAGCGGGCGTTGGGTGTGGTGAAGGCGCTCGGTCCGCGGGTGCCGCGGTTCATCGGGTGGGGGCTCGCGGTGGCGGAGGCGCTGCTCGACGGGCCGCGCGAGGTCGCGGTCGTCGGTCCCGCGCTGTCCGACGAGGCTACAAAGGCTTTGCACCGTACGGCACTTCTGGGGACGGCGCCGGGTGCGGTGGTCGCGGCGGGGGCGGCGGAGAGCGACGAGTTCCCGTTGCTCGCCGGGCGTCCGCTGCAGCAGGGGGCGCCGGCCGCGTATGTCTGCCGCAACTTCACCTGTGACGCTCCGACGACCGACCCGGAGCGGCTGCGGGAGGCGCTGAGCAGCTGAAACAGGGGTCGTATCGCGGCAGTTACGCGGGTGGCGCTCGAATTGTTCACTCTCGCCTCCGGTTGTGAGGAAACGCGCTCTTCATCGAAAGCACCTGCGAACTTCACACATCCCTCCTAATCTCTGCACAGTGCCGCGACCGGCGTGAAATGCCGTCGCGACAGGGGGCATTGGGGATCTGGGGGGATCTGTTGCTGACGTCTGTCTTCATAGCCGTCGTCTCGCTGGCCTTGTTCTGGATGGCGGCTTTCACCCTGTGGTGGCAGATGCACGCGTGGCGTACGCCCGAAGTGCTCGCCTCCACCCGGTTCAGCAGACCGGACGGGGACGACCACGTGTCGTTCTCCCTGCTGCTGCCGGCACGGCATGAACAGGCCGTGCTGGACCACACCATCCAGCGGCTGCTGGAGTCGACCCACACCGACTTCGAGATCATCGTGATCGTCGGACACGACGACCCGGAGACCACCGAGGTGGCCGAGCGGGCGGCGGCCCGTGATCCGCGGGTCCGTGTCGTCGTCGACACGCACGAGAAGAAGAACAAGCCCAAGGCGATGAACACCGCGCTGCCGCACTGCCGCGGTGACGTCGTCGGGGTCTTCGACGCCGAGGACCAGGTGCACCCGGAGCTGCTGGCCCACGTGGACCACGCGTTCCGCACCACCGGGGCGGACGTCGTCCAGGGCGGTGTCCAGCTGATCAACTTCCACTCCAGCTGGTACAGCCTGCGCAACTGCCTGGAGTACTTCTTCTGGTTCCGCTCGCGGCTGCACCTGCACGCGCAGAAAGGGTTCATCCCGCTCGGCGGCAACACGGTCTTCGTCCGCACCGACGTGCTGCGCGAGGCCGGCGGCTGGGACCCGGACTGCCTGGCCGAGGACTGCGACCTGGGGGTCAGGCTCTCCAGCGTCGGCAGGAAGGTGGTCGTCGCCTACGACTCCGACATGGTGACCCGGGAGGAGACGCCCGGCAGCCTGATGTCGCTGCTGAAGCAGCGCACCCGCTGGAACCAGGGCTTCCTGCAGGTCTACCGGAAGAAGGACTGGAAGCAACTGCCCACGTTCGGGCAGCGGCTGCTCGCCCGGTACACGCTGATGACGCCGTTCATGCAGGCGTTCACCGGGCTCGTCATCCCGCTGAACATCGCGATCGCGGTGTTCCTCGACGTGCCGGTGAGCATCGCGTTCGTCACCTTCCTGCCGGCCGTCACCGCGCTCGTCACGTTCGTGTTCGAGATCGTCGGACTGCACGACTTCGGGCGGCAGTACGGGCTGCGGGTGCGCTTCGTCCACTATCTGAAGCTCGTCGTGGGCGGCCCCTTCTACCAGGTGCTCCTCGCCGGGGCCGCCGTCCGCGCCGTGTGGCGCGAGCAGCGCGGCCGCAACGACTGGGAGCTGACCAGCCACGTCGGCGCGCATCTGGACGGCGCCGCCGTGACCCGTGACCTCCGAGAGGACGTCCCCGCGTGACCTCCACCCTTCCCGCGGTGACCACTCCGAAGGTCCCCGCGCAGCGCCGGCCTGTGCCCACGGCACGTCCGACCGGTCGAACAGTACCTCCGCGGCTGCGTTCGTCCCGCTCCGACCTGCTCCTGTGCGGTGTCCTCCTGGTGGCGATCCTCGTCGTCCAGGGCTGGAACATCGCCGACTACCCGACCCTCAGCGACGACGAGGGCACCTATCTCGCCCAGGCCTGGGCGGTCCAGGAGGGCCGCGGCCTGGCCCACTACACCTACTGGTACGACCATCCGCCGCTCGGCTGGATCCAGCTCGCCGTGCTGACCTGGATCCCGTCCGCGCTCAGCCCCGAGTCGATGACCGTGGGCTCCATGCGGGCGGCGATGCTCGTCGTCAGCGCGATCAGCGCGGTGCTGGTCTACGTCCTCGGCCGGCGGCTGTCGCTGCCGCGCTGGGCGGCCGGGCTCGGCATGGTGCTGTTCGGCCTGTCGCCGCTGTCGGTGGTGCTCCAGCGGGAGATCTTCCTCGACAACCTCGCGGTGATGTGGACGCTGCTGGCGTTCGCGCTGGCCGCCTCGCCGAGCCGCCATCTGTGGCACCACTTCGGGGCGGGCATCGCCGCGGCCACGGCCGTGCTGACCAAGGAGACGATGCTCTTCGTGCTCCCGGCGGTGCTGGTCACCATGTGGCGGCACAGCCACCGCGACACCCGCAAGTTCGCCCTCACCGGGGCGATCACGGCGTGCGCGCTGATCGGCCTGTCCTATCCGCTGTTCGCGCTGCTGAAGGGCGAGTTGCTGCCGGGCAGCGGGCACGTCTCGCTGTGGGACGGCATCACGTACCAGATGACCCGGCCCGGTTCGGGCTTCATCCTCGACGAGGGCTCGGGCTCCTGGGGTGTGCTGCAGTCGTGGCTCTACTACGACCGGGTCCTCATCGTCGGCGGTCTCGCGGGCGCCCTGCTGCTGCTCGTGACCTGGCGCTGGTCCGTCACCGCCCGCGCGCTGGCCGGGCCGTCGGCCGCCGTCGTGATCCTCGCCCTGGTCGCCCTGCGCCCGAGCGGCTATCTGCCGGCGATGTACGTCATCCAGGCGCTGCCGTTCCTCGCCCTGGTGCTGGCCGGGGGGACGGCCTCCGTCGCGCACGCCGTGCTGCGGCGCCGGCGCTCGGAGAGGGAACCCCGCCCGGTCACCGCCGGCCGGTACGCCCTGGCGGCGGTGCTGGCGATCGCGGCCGGCGCCTATGTCGTGCCGCGCTGGTACGACGGTGACCGCACCGCCGTCACCGCGGACGCCAACGCCCCCTACCAGGCGGCCTCGAAGTGGCTCGCGACCGAGGTGGAGGACCCGGCGGACACCCGGGTCCTGGTCGACGACGCGCTGTGGCTCGACCTGGTGCACGCCGGGTACGAGCCGGGGCGGGGCGTCATCTGGTTCTACAAGGCCGACCTCGACCCGGCCGTCACGAAGACGATGCCGCGCGGCTGGAAGGACCTCGACTACGTCGTCGCGTCCCCGACGGTCCGGCGTGACGCCGTCGACCTGCCCAACGTCAAGGCGGCCATCGAGCACTCCGAGCCGGTCGCCGTGTTCGGCAGCGGTGAGGACCGTATCGAGATCCGCCAGATCCAGACTTCCGCCGGAGGCGTTCGATGACCCACGAGTACACCGTCCCCGGCCGGCTGGACGATCCGGCCGTCGAGGCCACCGAGGTTCCCGAGCCGGGAGCCGTCACCATCGTCGTGCCCACGTTCAACGAGTCGGCGAACGTGCGGCAGTTGCTGCACCAGATCACCGAGTCGGTGCCGTCCCGGCTGCCCTGCGAGGTCGTCTTCGTGGACGACTCCACCGACGACACCCCGCGGGTCATCGAGGAGGCCGCCAAGGACTGCCCGTTCCCCGTCACCGTCCTGCACCGGGACGAGCCCGCCGGGGGGCTCGGCGGCGCGGTCGTGGAGGGCATGAAGGCGGCCGGCTCGGACTGGATCGTCGTCATGGACGGCGACTGCCAGCACCCGCCGTCCCTGGTCCCGGAGCTGGTCGCCACCGGTGAGCGCGCGAACGCCGGACTCGTCGTCGCCTCCCGGTACATCAAGGGCGGCAGCCGGGCCGGACTCGCCGGCAGCTACCGCATCGCCGTGTCCCGGGGCGCGACCTGGCTGACCAAGGCCCTGTTCCCGCGCCGGCTGCACGGCATCAGCGACCCGATGAGCGGCTTCTTCGCGATCCGGCGCAGCGACATCACCGCCGAGGCGCTCAAGCCGCTGGGCTACAAGATCCTGCTGGAGCTGGCGGTCCGCAGCCGCCCCCGGACGGTCACCGAGGTGCCGTTCGTGTTCCAGGAGCGGTTCGCGGGCGAGTCCAAGTCCACGGCGGCGGAGGGGCGCCGCTTCCTGCGGCACCTGGCGGGGCTGCGGACGGCGAGCCCGCTGGCCCGGATGGTGGTGTTCGGGCTGATCGGGCTGACCGGTTTCGTGCCGAACCTGGCCGCGCTGTGGGCGATGACCCAGGCGGGCCTGCACTATCTGCCGGCCGAGATCGTCGCCAACCAGTTCGGGGTGGCCTGGAACTTCCTGCTGATCGAGAAGCTGCTGTTCCGTGAGCGGCGCGCCCACCGGCACTGGGCCGACCGCACCGTCCGGTTCGCGCTGCTCGCCAACGCCGACCTGGTGCTGCGCATCCCGCTGATCGCGCTGCTCGTCGGCCGGTTCGGGCTCGCCGTGCTGCCCGCGACGGCGCTGGCCCTGGTCATCACCTTCGTCCTGCGCTTCGTGGGTACCGAGGCGCTGGTCTATCTGCCCCGCAGGAGCCGCAGCCGCACAGCGAGGAGTACCGCATGAGATCCAGATCCAGAACGGCCCTGCTGGCCGTGACGGGCCTCACCGGAGCGCTGCTCCTCACCGCGCCCCAGCCGGCGTCCGCCGCCAACCTCGTGAAGAACCCCGGCTTCGAGACCTCCGGCGGCGACGACATGCCGTACTGCTGGGAGAAGTCCGGGTGGGGGGACAACGACTTCACCTTCGAGACGGTGGCCGACGCGCACTCCGGCTCCAAGGCGATGAAGGTGACGCTGACCCGCCGGACCGAGGGCGACCGCAAGGCGCTGATCACCGAGACCGCCGAGTGCGCGCCGGTCGTGTCGGCGGGCAGGCAGTACGACCTGGGGCTCTGGTACAAGTCGACGACGCCGGACACCTCGATCACCCTGTTCCGGCACGACACGACCGCGGGCTGGCAGTACTGGACCGACCTGAAGACGCTTCAGACGGCGGCGGGCTGGACCGAGGCGACGGTCCGCACGCCCGAGGTGCCGGCCGGCACCGACCGGATCGCGTGGGGCGTCTCCGTGTACGGCACCGGCTCGGTCACCACCGACGACTACACGATGGACCAGGTCGCCGAGCCCGTGCCGGACCCGGTGTGCACGGGCACCGCCGAGGAGTGCGCGAACGGCCGCTGGGACGTGCTGCCCACCCGGAACCCGGTCCGCTCCATGCACTCCGTCGTCCTCAACAACGGCAAGGTGCTGCTGATCGCCGGGTCCGGCAACAGCGAGGAGATGTTCGAGGCGGGCACGTTCACCAGCGCGGTCTACGACCCGCGGAACGGCACGTACCGGCAGATCCCGACGCCCAAGGACATGTTCTGCGCCGGGCACGTCCAGCTGAAGGACGGCCGGGTGCTCGTGATGAGCGGCAACAAGGGCTATCCGTCGGCCGACGGCACGGTCGGCTACCAGGGCTACAAGGACTCGTACATCTTCGACCCGGTCACCGAGACGTACAGCAGGACCAACGACATGAACGACGGGCACTGGTACCCGTCGGCGACGATCCTCGGCAACGGCGACGTCATCTCCTTCGGCGGGCTGCGGGAGGACTCGACGGGTTCGGTGACGGCCGAGCGGTGGTCGGACGCCGAGCAGAAGTGGCTGGAGCTCTGGAAGGTCAACCAGACCTGGTCGTACTGGGGTCTGTACCCGTCGATGATCCTCATGCAGGACGGGCGGCTGTTCTACTCCGGCAGCCATGTCTTCGGCAACAACATCCCGGGCACCGGCGCGGCGATCTACGACTACGACGCCAACACCGTCACCCAGGTCCCGGGCCTGCGGAACAAGGATGAGCGCGACCAGTCCGCGAGCGTGCTGCTGCCGCCCGCGCAGGACCAGAAGGTCCTCACCATCGGCGGCGGCAACATCGACTCCAACCCGGACGCCAACCGGCTCACCGACGTCATCGACCTCAAGCAGCCGAACCCGTCGTACGTCGCCGGGCCACCGCTCCCGCAGGGCACCGTCGACCTCGGCGCCGGCAAGGTCGCGCAGACCGGCGCCCAGGGCAAGATGTACGTCTCGGCGGTGCTGCTGCCCGACGGCAAGGTGCTGGAGACCGGCGGCGCCCTGCACAACCGTGCGGACCCGGTGTACGAGTCGTCGATCTACGACCCGGCGACCGGCACCTTCGACCCGGTGGCGGCCGACCCGGAGGAGCGCGGCTACCACTCCTCGGCGTTCCTGCTGCCCGACGGCCGGGTCATGGCGACCGGCGACAACCCGGGCAACGGCTCCTGGAACCACGACGTGTCGATCTACACCCCGCCGTATCTGCTCAAGGGCGAACGCCCCACGATCACCTCGGTGATCGACAGCGAGTGGACGTACGGCGACACCCAGCGGATCACCGTCGACCGGCCCATCGCCAAGGCCGAGCTGATCCGCCCGGCCGCGGTCACCCACTCCTCCGACCCCAACCAGCGGTTCGTCGACCTGCCGCTGTCGGTGGACGGGAACAACGTCGACCTGAACGTGACGAGCAACCCCGACCTGGCGCCGCCCGGCTGGTACATGCTCTTCGCGGTGGACGCCGGCGGGGTGCCGTCGGTGGCGAAGTGGGTGCACCTGGACGGCCCGTCGGCGCTGAGCGCCAAGGACGCCTCCGCACACGTCCACGCCTTCGCCGACGATCTCCAGGGCAAGGTCACCGGCCCCGGCAAGAAGCGCACGTCGCAGAAGGTCGCCCCGACCGTCTCCGGCTGCGACCGGCACTACGGCTCCGCCAACGTCTGCGTGCCGACGGACTTCCCGCCGGCCGTGAAGGCGACGACGCAGGCCCGCTGCGACTGGCTGAAGGCCAACGACTACGGCCGGCTGAAGGTCGACGGCCAGGACGACCCGCTCCGCCTCGACCCCAACCGGGACGGCGTGGCCTGCGGAAAGGGTGATGTGAAGAGCAGGCGCTAGCAGTCAGCTCGCGTACTCGGTGAGGGCGCGCTCCACGATGGCCTCCAGCTGTTCGTGGTGCGCGCCCTTCCAGTAGGCGCGCCCGCACGCGGTGCACTGCGCGAAGACGTCGTACGTCCGCCGGGTGCCGCCCGCCAGCTGGTCGGCGACCTCGTCCTTGGTGGCCTCCTTCAGCAGGCCGTTGCAGGCGGTGCAGCGGGTCCAGGGGCGCAGCTCCGGGCGGAAGCGGTCGAGGACGTCCCGCAGCTGCTCCTCGGGGCGGGTGCTGTAGACGTAGCCGCCGGCCCACAGCTCGCGGCGGCGCAGCAGGCCCCGGTCGCGGCTGAGCATGACCCGTTTCTCGGCGGCGGAGCGGGCGGCGAGCGCCGGGTCGCCGATGTCGGTCGACTCGTACGCGGTGTCCACGCCGAGCAGGCGCAGCCGGCGGGCGAGGGTGCCGAGGTGGACGTCGAGCAGGAAGCGCAGAGGGGCGCCGGGCACCCGCTGGGGGCGCTCGACGGGCCGCACGGTGACGGACTCGCCGGCCCGCGGGACGTGCGCGACGGGGGCGGGGCGGCCGTCCACGAGCAGGGTGCCGACCTCGGTGAGCGGGACGCCCAGGGACTCCACGACATGGCCGAGGGTGGAGACGCCGTCGGTGCGGAGCGTGGTGGCGCCGCGCCGCCGCGCACCGGCGACGAACAGACGCAGCTCGGGCGCGAACTCGACGTGGATCTCGGGACCGTTCACCTCGTCAGGATGGCACGGCCGACGGCGGCGTTCCGGGTGTTTTTCCGGCGTCGTCGCTCAGGCGTGCTGGTAGGCGACGAGGGAGATGCCGATGTAGTGCGCGATGAACGCGGCCAGCGTGAAGGAGTGGAAGACCTCGTGGAAACCGAACCAGCGCGGTGACGGGTTCGGGCGCTTGATGCCGTAGACCACGCCGCCGGCGCTGTAGAGGAGACCTCCGACGATCACCAGGACGAGCACGGCGACACCGCCGGTGTGCATGAAGTCCGGCAGGAAGAAGACGGCGGCCCAGCCCATCGCGATGTAGCACGGCGTGTAGAGCCAGCGCGGCGCGCCGACCCAGAAGACCCGGAAGACGATGCCGGCCGCGGCGGCGCCCCAGATGCCCCAGAGCAGCCACCGCCCCTTGGCGCCGGGCAGGAGCAGGATCGTCAGCGGGGTGTAGGTGCCCGCGATGATCAGGAAGATGTTGGCGTGGTCGAGCCGGCGCAGGACGCCGTCCATGCGGCGGCTCCAGGTGCCCCGGTGGTACAGCGCGCTCACGCCGAACAGCAGGCAGGCCGTGAGGGTGTAGATCCCGCAGGAGAGCCGGCCGCGCGGGGACTCCGCGAAGGCGGTGAGGATCAGCCCGGCGACGAGCACGGCCGGGAACATGCCCAGGTGCAGCCAGCCGCGGAGCTTCGGTTTGATCTCCTCGCCGAGCTGCTGGGCGTGGTGGGCGATCTGGTGCGGCAGGGAGGGCACGCCGGAATCCCGGCCGTCGGCCGGCGTGTCCGTGGGCGCGTCGGGGACGGGCGCAGTCATGAAGAAATCGTACCTACGGAACCGTAAGTTATGCCTCGCGGCGGCCGGATGAGGCCGCGAAGTGGCCATCGTCTCACGGGGCCCCGCGGGCCGGTGCACCCGGGGTGAGGCCGTGATGACGGATCGGAAACATCCGGATGAGTGGCGATCCTCACGCCGCTCACTTGTGACGCCCTCTGGACATATGCGCGGACGCGTCGGATGATCAAATGAGTGCGGTCGGCACCGGATGAGCGCGGCGCGATCCAGTCAGTGCGGCGTCCGGGTCGAGGCCCCCACGGGGCACACAAGGGCATATCAAGGACAAAATCCCTCACTTAGGAGCAACCGTGGCGCGTGACAACGCGGCTCCCCCCGTCGTTCCCACCCAGCACCAGGCTCTCGTCACCTGGGTGAACGAGATCGCCGAACTGACGCAGCCGGACAACGTGGTCTGGTGTGACGGATCCGAGGCCGAGTACGAGCGCCTGTGCGAGGAGCTCGTCGCCAAGGGCACCTTCAAGAAGCTCGACCCGATCAAGCGCCCCCACTCCTACTACGCCGCCTCCGACCCGACCGACGTCGCCCGCGTCGAGGACCGGACCTTCATCTGCTCCGAGAAGGAGGAGGACGCGGGCCCGACGAACCACTGGAAGGCCCCGGCGGAGATGCGGGACGTCTTCCAGGGCGAGCAGGGGCTGTTCCGCGGCTCCATGCGCGGCCGCACCATGTACGTCGTGCCCTTCTGCATGGGCCCGCTCGGCTCGCCGCTGTCCGCGATCGGCGTCGAGATCACCGACTCCGCGTACGTCGCCGTGTCCATGCGCACGATGACCCGGATGGGACAGGCCGTCCTGGACGAGCTCGGCTCCGACGGCTTCTTCGTCAAGGCCGTGCACTCCCTCGGCGCCCCGCTGGAGCCCGGCCAGGAGGACGTCCCCTGGCCCTGCAACTCCACCAAGTACATCTCGCACTTCCCCGAGGACCGGGAGATCTGGTCCTACGGCTCCGGCTACGGCGGCAACGCCCTGCTCGGCAAGAAGTGCTACGCCCTGCGCATCGCCTCGGTCATGGCCCGCGACGAGGGCTGGCTCGCCGAGCACATGCTGATCCTCAAGCTGACCCCGCCGCAGGGCGAGTCGAAGTACGTCGCCGCCGCCTTCCCGAGCGCCTGCGGCAAGACCAACCTCGCCATGCTGGAGCCCACCATCTCCGGCTGGACGGTGGAGACGATCGGCGACGACATCGCCTGGATGCGCTTCGGCGAGGACGGCCGCCTCTACGCGATCAACCCCGAGGCCGGCTTCTTCGGCGTCGCGCCCGGCACCGGTGAGCACACCAACGCCAACGCGATGAAGACGCTGTGGGGCAACTCGGTCTTCACCAACGTCGCGCTCACCGACGACGGCGACGTCTGGTGGGAGGGCATGACGGAGGAGACCCCCGCCCATCTCATCGACTGGAAGGGCAACGACTGGACGCCGGAGTCCGGCACCCCGGCCGCCCACCCCAACGCCCGCTTCACCACCCCCGCCTCGCAGTGCCCGATCATCGCGCCCGAGTGGGAGGACCCCAGGGGCGTGCCGATCTCCGCGATCCTCTTCGGCGGGCGCCGCGCCAGCGCCGTACCGCTGGTGACGGAGTCCTTCGACTGGAACCACGGCGTCTTCCTCGGCGCCAACGTGGCCTCCGAGAAGACCGCCGCGGCCGAGGGCAAGGTCGGCGAGCTGCGCCGCGACCCGTTCGCCATGCTGCCCTTCTGCGGCTACAACATGGGCGACTACATGGCGCACTGGGTCGACGTCGCCAAGGACAAGGACCAGTCCAAGCTGCCGAAGATCTACTACGTCAACTGGTTCCGCAAGGACGACGACGGCCGCTTCGTCTGGCCGGGCTTCGGTGAGAACAGCCGCGTCCTGAAGTGGATCGTCGAGCGCCTGGAGGGCAAGGCCGAGGGCGTCGAGACGCCGATCGGCGTCCTGCCCACCAAGGACGCCCTCGACACGGACGGCCTCTCCCTGTCCGACTCGGACCTGGACTTCCTGCTCACCGTCGACAAGGACGTCTGGCGCGAGGAGGCGGCGCTCGTCCCCGAGCACCTCAACACCTTCGGCGACCACACGCCGAAGGAGCTGTGGGACGAGTACCACGCGCTGGTGGAGCGCCTGGGCTGAACACAGCCCCCAAGACGCCGCGGCCGGCTCCGATCGTGCCCTGACCAGCTACATCGTCACGGCCGGCCGCGGTGACCGCCTTCCGGACCGGCGAGGCCCCGTACAACGGCGTGCGGGGCCCCGGGCCTGCCGCCGCCGGTTCCCGTCCGCCCCGACGGGACGAGAGCGGCGGCGGGCCCTCGCCTGACGGCGAGGGCCCGCGCAAGAGCCAGGGTTCAGGGGTCTCAGACCCCGGTGAGTTCCTGCGACGCCTGGGCGGCGGCGTGCGCGTCCATGCGTTCGGCGGCGAGGATCGCCGCGGCGGTGTCCGCGCGGGACGCGGCGACGACCAGGGCGCGCCCGGCCAGCGCGTGCGCCCGGCGGTGCAGGGTCGCCAGCCGCGCCGGGTCGGCCGCGGCGGCGGAGCGGGCCGGCGGGCGTCCTTCCCGGAGCCGGGTCACCTGCTCGGCGAGCCGTTCGGCCGCGAGGTCGAGGTCCTGCGAGGGTGCCGTCGCGCGCAGCTCGTCCGTGACGGCGAGCAGCGCGGCGAGGTGACCGGCGAGCTGGATGTCCAGCTCCTCCTCGCGCGAGCGGTGGGGGAAGTCGGTGCCGCCGGCCATCGTGGTGTGGACCGACTTGGTGCGGATCGGTTCGTACATGGGGGATGGCCTCCTGTGCGCTGACAGGAAGCCATCCTAGCTTAGATCTCGTCTAAAGTTGAGCTGGAAGCAAAAAGTGGACCGTACACGTACAGACGGTCACGGCTGGCCGTATCCGTCGAGGAAGCGGCCGATCCGGCCCATCGCGTCCCGCAGGTCGGTGGTCGTCGGCAGGGTCACCACCCGGAAGTGGTCCGGCTCTGGCCAGTTGAAGCCGGTGCCCTGCACGACCATGATCTTCTCGCGGCGCAGCAGGTCCAGGACCATCTGCCGGTCGTCCCTGATCTTGAAGACCTTGGGGTCCAGGCGCGGGAAGAGGTAGAGCGCGCCCTTCGGGCGGACGCAGCTCACGCCCGGGATGGCGGTCAGCAGCTCGTAGGCGACGTCCATCTGCTCCTTGAGCCGCCCGCCCGGCAGCACCAGGTCGTTGATGGTCTGCCGGCCGCTGAGGGCGGCGACGACCCCGTGCTGGCCCGGCATGTTCGCGCACAGCCGCATGTTCGCGAGGATGGTCAGGCCCTCGATGTAGGAGTCCGCGTGCGCCCGCGGTCCCGAGATCGCCATCCAGCCCACCCGGTAGCCGGCCACCCGGTACGCCTTCGACATGCCGTTGAAGGTGAGGGTCAGCAGGTCGGGGGCGACGGCGGCGGTCGGAGTGTGCCGGGCGCCGTCGTAGAGGATCTTGTCGTAGATCTCGTCGGAGCAGACGAGCAGGTTGTGCCGCCGCGCGATGTCCGTCAGGCCGCGCAGGACGGCCTCGTCGTACACGGCCCCCGTCGGGTTGTTGGGGTTGATGATGACGATCGCCTTGGTGCGGTCGGTGACCTTGCGCTCGACGTCGGCGAGGTCGGGCATCCAGTCGGACTGCTCGTCGCACCGGTAGTGCACGGCGGTGCCGCCGGACAGGGAGACGGCGGCGGTCCACAGGGGGTAGTCCGGCGCCGGGACCAGCACCTCGTCCCCGTCGTCGAGGAGTCCTTGCATCGCCATGACGATCAGCTCGGAGACGCCGTTGCCGATGAAGACGTGCTCCACGTCGGTCTCGATGCCGAGGGTCTGGTTGTGCATGACGACGGCCCGGCGCGCGGCCAGCAGGCCCTTCGCGTCGCCGTAGCCGTGCGCCGACGACACGTTGCGGAGGACGTCCTCCAGGATCTCGGGCGGGCACTCGAAGCCGAACGCCGCCGGGTTGCCGGTGTTCAGCTTGAGGATCCGATGCCCCGCCGACTCGAGCCGCATCGCCTCCTCGAGCACCGGGCCCCGGATCTCGTAACAGACGTTGGCGAGCTTGGTCGACTGGATCACCTGCATGTCTGGGAGCTTACGGCCGCCCCCCGTGCGAAGGCCCGTGTTTTCCGCCACGTGAGACCCGTGGCAGCCGGTGTACGGCCGTACGGGGGAACGGCGACAGGCGCCGCCGGGCCGTCTGTGGGGATCCGGCCACCCTCCCGTGGAGGTCCTGCGCCGCCGCGCCGAAACCTTTCTTACCCGGTGGTAGGGAAAGCCCTACGGCCCGAACTCGGCGGTAACCGACTCCTTGTCCGGCCCCCTCTCCTGAGTGAGAATGCGCATGACAAAAGCGCGGGTGGCCGGAGATCTCTCCGGTCACCCTCCTCGTATGAGGGGACCCCCACATGAGAAAACCTCTCGGCGCCACCCTCCTCGCCCTGGCCATGGCCGGGGCCGGCGCCGCACCCGTGGCCGCGGCTCCCGCGGACACCGCCCCGTCCTTCGGCAAGGGTGCCGGGACGGGCTCGGTCACCTCGGTGGTCCGGGACACCGTCGCCTCCGTCACCGCCGGTCTCGAACAGGCGCTGAAGCCGTCCGTCCAGGCCGTCGACCTCGCCGGCACCGTGGCACTCAGCAACTGTTCCGGTTCCGTCGTGCGCTTCCCCACGTCGCAGGACAGCGACCCGGCGCTCGTCATGTCGAACGGCCACTGCCTGGAGACCGGCATGCCCGGCCCCGGCCAGGTCGTCGTCAACCGCGCGTCCAGCCGGACCTTCAGCCTGCTGAACGCCTCCGGCTCCAGGGTCGCCACCCTGCGGGCCAGCAAGATCGCCTACGGCACGATGACCGACACGGACGTGTCGATCTACCAGCTCACCAGCACCTACGCGCAGATCAAGAGCTCGACCGGGATCAGCGCGCTGACCGTGTCCGACACCCGCCCGGCCGCCGGCACCGCCATCACCGTCGCCTCCGGCTACTGGAAGCGGCTGTACAACTGCAACGTCGACGGCTTCGTGTACCGCCTGAAGGAAGGCGACTGGACCTTCAAGGACTCGGTCCGCTACACCTCCGCCTGCAACACCATCGGCGGCACCTCCGGCTCCCCGGTGATCGACCAGGCCACCAAGCGCGTCGTCGCCGTCAACAACACCGGCAACGAGGACGGCCAGCGCTGCACGGTCAACAACCCGTGCGAGGTGGACGAGAGCGGCAACGTCACCGTCCGCCAGGGCATCAACTACGCCCAGCAGATCTACCAGATCCCCGCCTGCTTCGGCACCGGCAACAAGCTGAACCTGAGCGCGAGCGGCTGCGTGCTTCCCAAGCCGTGACCGGTCACCCGGGGCTCACGGCGTTCTGCGGACCGCCCGTCCCGCCAGTACGTCCGTGCGGCGGCCGTCCTCGATGACGAAACGGCCGTCCACGAGCACATGCGGGATGCCCGTCGGTGGCGTGCGCGGCTCCGCGAACGTGGAGCCCGCCGCCACCGTCTCGGGGTCGAACAGCACCAGGTCCGCCCGGTACCCCTCGCGGACCAGGCCCCGGTCCGGCAGCCGCAGCCGCGCCGCCGGGCGCGAGGTCAGATGGGCCACGCACTCCTCCAGCGACAGCACTCCCAACTCCCGCACGTAGTGCCCGAGATAGTGCGGGAACGTGCCGTACGCGCGCGGATGCGGCTTGCTGCCCTGCAGGATGCCGTCGGAACCGCCCGTGTGGACGCGGTGCCGCATGATCGCCCGGACGTTCTCCTCGTGGCCGACGTGCTGAAGGATCGTCGTGCCGAGCCGGTCCTCCAGGAGCAGCCGGCGCGCGGTCGTCCACGGGGCCTCGCCGCGCGCGTCCGCCGTCTCCCGGACCGTGCGGCCGACGTGGTCCGCCAGCGCGGGCTCGCCCACCCCCGAGATCTCGATCGTGTCCCACTCCACGGGCACGCCGTGGCAGCCGTCCGCGCCGACGACCTCCAGATGGTGCCGGATCCGCTCGGCCGTCCCGTCGTCCGCCAGCCGCGCGAGGACCGCCTCCGGGCCGCCCTCGCTCGCCCAGCTCGGCAGCAGGGCGACCAGGGTCGTGCAGCCGGGGGTGTACGGGTAGGTGTCGAGGCTGATGTCGGCGCCCTCGGCGAGCGCCTTGTCCAGCAGGGACAGCAGCTCCGGGGCGCGGCCCCGGTTCACGCCGAAGTTCATGGTGGCGTGGGCGAGGTGCAGCGCGCAGCCCGCCTCCCGGGTCAGCGCCACCATCTCCTCGTACGCCTCGAGCGCCCCGGCCCCGTAGGAGCGGTGGTGCGGGCAGTAGTAGCCGCCGTAGCGGGCGACGACCCGGCACAGCTCGGTCAGTTCGGCGTCCCGCGCGTACATGCCCGGCGTGTACGTCAGCCCCGACGACAGGCCGACCGCGCCCTGCTCCAGGCCCTCGGCGACCAGGGCGCGCATCCGGTCCAGCTCGGCCGGGGTGGCCTCCCGGTCCTCCCAGCCGACGACGAGCGCCCGGACCGTGCCCTGCGGGATCAGGTACGCGGCGTTCACCGCGACGCCCCGGTCGAGGCGGTCCAGGAACTCGCCGACGGACCGCCAGTCGAAGTCGATGTCGTCGCCCGGGCCGTTCCAGCCGGCGATCGCGCGCCGCACCTCGCCGAGCGTGCGGTCGTCGACGGGCGCGTACGACAGCCCGTCCTGGCCGAGGACCTCCAGGGTGACGCCCTGGGCGGCCTTGGCGCTGTGGTCGGGGTCCCGCAGCAGCGCCAGGTCGCTGTGGGCGTGCATGTCGACGAAGCCGGGGGAGAGGACCAGCCCCTCCGCGTCCAGTTCCCGGCGGGCCTTCGGCCGCTGGCAGCCGGCCGCGGCGGCCTCCTGGACGATCGACACGATCCTGCCGCGGTCCACGACCACGTCGGCGCGGTAGGACGGACCCCCGCCGCCGTCGACGACGTCGGCGTCCCGGATGACGAGCTCTTCCACGACCGGCCCCTCCTCAGAAGAACGTGCGGATGTAGTCGACGACCGTCCCGTCCGCCTCGGCGAGCGGGATCAGCTGCCACTTGTCGAACGCCGTGCACGGGTGGGACAGTCCCAGGCCCAGCCAGTCCCCGACCTCCAGGTCCGCCTCGCCGGTCGTCTCCAGCCAGGCGTGCTGGTCGGACAGCGCGGTCACGGTGATCCCGGTGGCGGGGCGTTCGGCGCCGTCCCGGCGGACCACCTGGGCGACCGGCAGATCGAGGTCGTACGCCGCGTCGCGCTTGCCGGCGTTGGCGAAGGCCTGGCCGGGGGAGGGGCGGGAGACGACCTGCGTCCACAGCCGGAACGCGGGCTCCAGGGCGCCCTCCCCGGGGGCCCGGTTGAACGGGGTGAGCCTGCGGTAGTGGCCGTCGTCGTGCGAGACGTACGCGCCCGAGCGCAGCAGCTTCAGCACGGGCACCGACAGGTCGGGGATCTCGGCGAACACGTCGGCGACCGCGTCGAACCAGGCGCTGCCGCCCGCGCTCACGACGATCTCGTCCAGGCCCGCGAACCGGCCCGCCTCGTCGAAGGCCGCCGCCAGCGCCACCAGCCGGCGCAGCCAGGCGCGCACCCGCTCCGGGTCCGCCCGCGGGACCTCGCCCTCGTACCCGGCGACCCCGACGAGGCGGAGGGTGTCCGTGGCGGCCACGGCGTCCGCGACGGCCGCGCACTCCTCGTCCGTGCGGACGCCGGTACGGGCGCCCTCGCCGGCCGCCAGCTCCACGACGACGTCCAGCGGCCTGCCGGCCCCGGCATCCCGCAGCGCGGCGTCCATGAGGCGCACACCGGACACGGAGTCGACGTAGCAGACGAGGCGGAAGTGCGGGTCGGCGGCCAGCTCTCCGGCGATCCAGCGCAGCGCGGAGGCGTCCACGAGCTCGTTGGCGAGGAAGATCCGCTCGACGCCGAACGCCCGGGCCACGCGCACCTGGTGGGGCACGGCGAGCGTGACGCCCCAGGCGCCGCGCTCGATCTGCCGCTGGAAGAGCTGCGGCGCCATCGAGGTCTTGCCGTGCGGGGCGAACGCGAGGCCGTGACGGTCGGCGTACGTCTCCATCAGGGCGAGGTTGTGCTCCAGGCGCTCGGCGGAGAGCGCGAGCACCGGGGTGGTGAAGCCGTCCGTGAAGAGGTTGCGCCGCTGGGCGGCCAGCTCCCCGACGGTCAGGCCGCCGGCGTCGGGCGGGAGGCCCTTGAAGCGGTGGTCGACGCGTTCCTCCGCCAGGCGGGCCAGCGCCTCGTTCCCCATGGAACCTCCCTGATCAGTGGCGTTGCAGTGAGTGCAACACTCATTGCGTATGTCGCATGCCGCTGTCTAACATCTCGGCCAACCGCGGGTCAACGGAACCGCGGATCCGCCCGCCCAAGGTCTGGAGCTACGACGATCGTGACCCTCACCGGACCCCGCAATGCCCCCGGCGTCGTGGACGTCGTCGCGCTCGGCGAGTCCATGGTCACGTTCCTGCCGTCGCGGCCGGGACGCCTCGCCGACGTCCCCTCGTTCGAGCGGGCCATCGGCGGCGCCGAGTCCAACGTGGCCTGCGGGCTCGCCGCCGCCGGGCACCGGGTGCGCTGGGTGAGCCGGGTGGGGGCCGACGGTTTCGGCGACCACCTCGTGGAGACCATCGGCGGCCACGGCGTCGACGTCTCGGCCGTGCGCCGCGACCCCGCCCGCCCGACCGGCGTCTACTTCCGCACCGCCGGCGACCGGGCCACCGACGCGCACGAGGTCGCCTACTACCGGGCCGGATCGGCCGCGTCCGCCATGTCCGCGGAGAACGTCGACCTCGAAGCGGTGCGCGCGGGACGCGTCCTGCATCTGTCCGGGATCACCGCCGCGCTCTCGGACACCTGCCTGGACCTGCTGCGCGAGCTGACCGCACCGCGCGAGGACCGCCCGCTCGTCTCCTTCGACGTCAACCACCGGCCCGGCCTGTGGCGGGACGCCGGCGGCCCCGCCGTGCTGCTGGACCTCGCCCGCGCCGCCGACCTCGTGTTCGTGGGCGTCGACGAGGCGCAGGACGCGTGGGGCGTCACCGGCGGGCCCGAGGCCATCCGCGCCGCGCTGCCCGAACCGCCGCTGCTCGTCGTGAAGGACGGCCCGCGCGGCGCCACCGCCTTCGACCACGCCCGGCGCCCCGCCCTGCACGTGCCGGCCCCCGAGGTGCGGGTCGCCGCCGCCACCGGCGCCGGGGACGCCTTCGCCGCAGGGTTCCTCTCCGCCACCCTGCGGGGCCTCCCGCTGCGCGACCGGCTCCGCCACGGGCACCTGTGGGCCGGCGCCACCCTCACCAGCCCCGCCGACCTCGCCGCACCCCCCGCCCGCGACACCGCCGACGCCCTGGTGGCCCTCGACGACGCCGCGTGGGAGAAACTTCGACTCGGCCCCGGCCGGACCCACCCCGCGGACCGGGCCGACGAGGAGGTACCCACGCCATGAGCCAGACCGTCGACCGCGCGCTCAGCATCCTGCCGCTGCTCGCCGAGGGCCCCGCCGACCTGGGCAAGGTCGCCGAGCGGCTCGGCGTCCACAAGTCCACCGCGCTGCGGCTGCTGCGCACCCTGCACGAACACGGCATGGTCTACCGCCAGTCCGACCAGCGCTACCGGCTCGGCGCCCGCCTCATCGCCCTCGCCCAGGAGGCGATGGAGAACCTCGACATCCGCGGGATCGCCCACCCCCACCTCGTGCGGCTCAACGAGCAGTGCGGGCACACCGTGCACCTCGCCGTCTACGAGGAGGACGAGGTGCTCTACATCGACAAGGTCGAGAGCCGCTACCCCGTGCGGATGTACTCGCGGATCGGCAAGCCCGTCGCCATCACCGTCGCGGCCGTCGCCAAGCTGCTCCTCGCCGACCTGCCCGAGCACGAGCGGCGGGCCCTCGCCGAACAGCTCGACTACCCCATGTACACGTCCCGTTCCACCCCCAACGCCCCAGCCTTCCTGAGGGAGTTGGACAAGGTCCGCGAACAGGGCTGGGCCACCGACCTCGGTGGCCACGAGGAGTCCATCAACTGCGTCGCCGCGCCGATCCACGGCGCGGACGGCCGGGTCGTCGCCGCGATGTCGGTGTCCGCGCCCAACGTCGTCGTCACCGCCGACGAACTCCTCACCCTGCTCCCGCTCGTGCGCCGCACCGCCGACGCCATCAGCGGCGAGTACTCCGGCAGAACCCCAGCGAAGGACACCCCGTGACCGACAAGATCGCCCTCACCCCGAAGACCCACACCACCCCGCCCGCGAAGTTCTCCCACGGGGTGCGCAAGGGCAACATCCTCCAGGTCGCCGGTCAGGTCGGCTTCCTCCCCGCCGTCGAGGGCCAGGCCCCCACGCCCGCCGGCCCCACCCTGCGCGAGCAGACCCTCCAGACCCTCGCCAACGTCAAGGCGATCCTCGAGGAGGGCGGCGCCTCCTGGGACGACGTCATGATGATCCGCGTCTATCTGACGGACGTGGACCACTTCGCCGAGATGAACGCGCTCTACAACGCCTACTTCGAGGAGCAGGGCCTCACCCAGCCGCCCGCCGCCCGCACGACCGTGTACGTCGGTCTGCCCGCGGGTCTCCTCATCGAGATCGACGCGCTGGCCGTCCTCGGCTGACGCCTCCCTCGTACCGCCCGCCGCACCTGACGCACGGCATGGTGTGCGCCCACCCCCGCGACGCCATGCCGCGATGCCCCCTGCCCGAAAGCCGGATGCACCCACCCCGAGGACCCCCCGATGCCCCCTTCGCTCCTTCCGCTCGCCGCGCAGGCCCCCGAGACACCCCCGCACACCGGCGGTCTGCTGCATCTGATCGACGGCACGGCCGGACTGCTCACGGTCGCCGCCCTCGGTATCGCGCTGCTGCTCTACCTGATCATCAAGGTGCGGCTCCAGCCCTTCGTCGCGCTGCTCGCCGTCTCCATAGCCGTCGGCCTGATGGCCGGCCTGTCCGTCACCGAACTCTTCGGCACCGTCCAGCGGTCCGACGCGGTCTCGACCATCGAGTCCGGCATGGGCGGCATCCTCGGCCATGTCGCCATCATCATCGGCCTCGGCACCATGCTCGGTGCCATCCTCGAAGTCAGCGGCGGGGCCGAGGTCCTGGCCTCGCGTCTGCTGCGGCTGTTCGGGGAGCGGCGGGCCCCGCTCGCGATGGGCGTGACCGGCCTGATCTTCGGCATCCCGGTCTTCTTCGACGTCGGCATCTTCGTCCTCGCGCCGCTCGTCTACGCCGCCGCCAAGCGCTCCGGCAAGTCGATCCTGCTGTACTGCCTGCCGCTGCTCGCGGGCCTGTCGATGACCCACGCCTTCCTGCCCCCGCACCCCGGCCCGGTGGCCGCGGCCGGTCTGCTCCACGTCGAGCTGGGCTGGGTCATCCTCATGGGCGTCGTCTGCGGCATCCCCGCCGTGCTGGCCGCCTGGGCGTACGCGGCCTGGATCGGGCGGCGCGTCTTCGTCGCCGTGCCGCAGGACATGGTCGAGGCGGCCGAGGAGGCCCGGCAGTCGGTCGTCGCCGAACAGCGCGCGGCCGGCGTGGAGCCCCGTGAGGAGCCCGTGCCGCTCGGCACGGTCCTCGGGATCATCGGCACGCCCCTGGTGCTGATCCTCGCCGCGACGTTCTCCTCGATCGGCCTGGACCCCTCCACCACCCGCTCGGTGATCGAGTTCTTCGGGCACCCGTTCGTGGCCCTGACGATCGCCCTGCTCCTCGCGTACTACCTGCTGGGCATCCGGCGCGGCTGGTCCCGCAAGTCCCTGGAGACGGTGTCCACTTCGTCGCTGAAGCCGGTCGGCAACATCCTGCTGGTCGTCGGCGCGGGCGGTGTCTTCGGCGCCGTCCTGAAGGCCAGCGGCGTCGCCCAGGCCCTGTCGGACACCTTCAACGACGTGGGCCTGCCGGTCATCGTGCTGTCGTACCTGATCTCGCTGGTGCTGCGGGTCGCGCAGGGCTCCGCGACGGTCGCCATCGTCACCACGGCGGGCATCGTCGCGCCCCTGCTCTCCGAGGGCCACCACTCGCAGGCGTTCGTCGCCCTGGTCATCATGGCGGTCTCGGCCGGCTCGATCTTCGCCTCGCACGTCAACGACGGCGGATTCTGGATCGTGGCCAAGTACTTCGGCATCACCGAGCGCGACACGTTGAAGTCGTGGACGGTCCTGGAGAGCGTCCTGTCGCTCGCCGGGTTCGCGGTGGCGGCGGTGCTCAGCCTGTTCGTGTAGTCCCGCGTCTCGCGGGTCGGTAACGATGCGGGGGCTGGTTGTGCGGACCACAGGGTTGTCGACCATACTGCTCGGCTGTGGAGCAGCGCATAGGTTCAGGCAGCCGGCCCCTGGTGGAAGGCGCCGGGTTCGACCCGGCCTTCGTCCCCGGGCTCACCCCGCCCGCGTCCGCCGCCCCCAAGGGCCCGCAGGAGAAGGACGGCACGGCCGTGGCGGACTCCGACGAGACGGTGCCCGAGGATGCCGCCGAGACGGCCGAAAAGGTCGACAAGGACGCGGAGTTCGAGGAGCCCGGGGAGACGGAGGACGTCCCGGAGGACGCGGTCGCCGACGAGGCGCCCGTGGACGGCCCGGTGTTCGAGGCCGCCGACCGCCGGGCGCGGATCGTCGCCGACCACCGGGGAGTCCGGCTCCGCCTGGACGACCAGGAGTGCGAGTTCCGCTGGGACGAGATCGCCGCCGTCGAGACGGAGTCCCCGCGCTTCGGGAAGCGGTTCACCATCACGGTGCACACTCCTGACCGCCGCTGGTACCCGATCGAGATCGAGGCGACGGCCAGGAGCCGCTTCACGGAGTGGGACGAGCAGCTGGACGCCGTCCTCGACGCCTACTTCGAGGAGGGCGCGGCCGAGGAGGCCCAGGAGGCCGCGGCCGCTGCCGCGGAGAAGGAGTAACTCCCCGGTCCGCTAGGAGCAGTACTGGGCCTCCTTCCCGATGGACCGGTACATGCAGTCCGCGTTCTCCAGCAGCTGGAGTACGGCGTCCCGGTTGCGGGAGGTCTCCCGCTCAATGACCTCGTCGGGCGGGTAGAACCCCCCGCCGCCGGACCTCGGGTACATCTCGAAGGTGTACGAGAAGATGCGCTGGTCGCCCCAGAGCCAGTCGTCGATCGAGCCGTCGGTGATGTAGAGGTCGCTGGACTGCTCGGGCGTGTAGCCGTTGCTGGCGGCCATCCTGCGGCCGACGGTGGCGAAGGCGTTGCGGTCGTCGGCCGTCATCCCGGTCGTGGTGTCGGAGTACGTGTACCCGAACGGCCACAGCACCAGCTCGCTGTAGGTGTGGAAGTCGATGCCGGCCGTGATCTGCTGCTTCCCGCCGACGATCCGGCCGCGTACGAAGTCGGCGACGACCTTCACCTCCGGGGACGACTCGGCGCGGGCGCCCCGGTAGGTCTCGGAGGACGTGGACCCGGAGGAGCCGCCGCAGCAGCCCCAGCGGTAGGCCCAGTTGCGGTTCAGGTCCGTGCCGACGGCCGAGGAGCCGGAGTTGGGCTGCCGGTTCTTGCGCCACGACCGGTAGGAGCCGGTGGCGATGTCGTACTCGCCGCCGTCCGGGTTGAGGTCGGGGACGATCCAGATCTCCCTGCTGTTCACCAGGCCGGTGACGCGCGTGTCGCTCCCGTAGCCGGACGTCAGTTCGCGCAGCAGGTAGAGCGCCATCTCGACGGTGAGGTGCTCCCGGGCGTGCTGATGGTGGGTGAACAGCACCTCGGGCTCGGCCTCGTCGGTGCCGACGTTGTCGCTGATCTTGACGGCGACGATGTCGCGGCCCTGGTAGGACGTGCCGATGACGCGGCGGCTCGCGATGGACGGGTGGGCGGCCACGATCGTGTTGATCTCCGCCGTCATCTCCGCGTAGTTGTGGTACCGCGAGTCGGCGGAAGGGAAGTCGTACAGCCGGACGTCGTCCTCGCCGGCCGACCGGTCGGGGACCGCGCCGAGCGGGGTGACGTCGTAGCCGAGCGCCCTGAGCTTCTTGATCTGGCCGGCGCGGCCGGAGACGACGACGCCGTGGTCGTCGGCGGCGTCCACGCTCACGCCCGTGCGCTGAAGTGCCGTGCGGTCGGCGGGAGTCGCGTGCAGCCGGACCTCGTACTGACGGATGTCGTCGGCGGAGGGGGCGGCCTCGGCGGCGCTGTCGGCGGACGCGGAGACGGATTCGGCGAGGGGTGCCGCGAGGGCGAGGGAGAGCAGGGCGGCGAGTGCGGCGGCCCGTCTGCCGCCGCGCGCGCCCGGTCCGCGGGTGCGAAGTCGCATGAAGTCTCCTCGGGGGAGTGGGGGTGGGGTTCAGTGCGACGTACGACGTGGTGCGGGGTGCGGGGCTCATGGTCGGGGCATGGCATGAACAGTTCAAGAGTGGAGAACCGGCCGACGCCCGGAACAGGCCGAAAACGAGCCGCGCAGTGTACGCGGGCGGCATGCGCCCGGCGCGTTCCCGGGCGAAGTCCACCCGCCGGTGTGACCCCGGCGTGCGCGGCGGCGCACGGCCGGGAAGGGTGAGGGTCCGCGCAAGGGGGAGCGGGGGGAGCGATGGCGGCGGGGACCGGCGCACCCCCGGCTCCCCCGGCCTCCCCGTGACGTCAGGAGAGCCCGCCGATGACCTCCCCGGCCGCACCCGGCTCCAGCCCGTTCGACCACCGCATGGCCGTCTTCGGCTCCGACGACGAGTTCCTGGCGCAGGCGCTCCCCTTCCTCGCCGAGGGACTCGCCGCGCGGCACGAACCGCCGCCCGTGGTCATCGCCGCCCCCGGCAACCTGGACCTGCTGCGCGACGCCCTCGGCCCCGCGGCCGGCGAGGTCGGCCTCGTCCCGCACACCGAGTGGTACACGGGCTCCGCCGCCAACGCGATCGCGCGGGGCGCCGGTCACCTCGCCGCGCACGCCGGCCCCGGCGGCCGTATCCATCTGCTGATGGAACCCGTGTGGGGCGGCCGGGCCGGCCGCTCGCCCCGCGAGACCGCCGAGTGGATCCGCTACGAGGCCCTCGCCAACCTGCTGTTCGCACCCCAGGCCACCACCGCCCTGTGCGCCTACGACACCCGGGTCGCCGGCGCCACGATCGTCGCCGCCGCCCGCCGCGCCCACCCCGACTGCGGGGTGTACGAGGACCCGCTGCGGATCGCCGCCGAACTGGACGCCGTACCACTGCCCGCGCCACCCGCCGCCGCCGAGCGCATCCCCGGCCCGGCCCCCGCCGCCGGAGCCGTGCGCACCTGGGCCACCGTGCAGGGACTCGCCCCGGCCGAGGCGGAGGCGTTCGCCACGGCCGTCACCGAGGCGGCCGCCGCCCTCGGCCCCGTCGACCGGGCGCTCCTGTGGGCCGACGGCCCGGCCTGCGTCTGCGAGCTGCGGCCCGTGCGCCGCGTCGAGGACCCGCTGGCCGGATTCGTACCACCGCCGGGCGAGGCGCCCGGGCAGGGCCGGGGCCTGTGGTTCGCCCGCCAGGTGTGCGCCTACGTGGACGTCCGCGACGAACCGGGCGGGACGAGCGTACGGCTCCAGTACGGCTGAGCGCGCCGTGGCGCCCGTGCGGACATCGGGTGCAGATCGCGGCACGCCCTCTTGCCGCCCCGGCGCCCGTGCGCTTACTTGACCTGCATGGCGGACACCACGGGAAGCACAGAGGCATCACCGGTCGGCGCGGCGGACTCCCGGCCCCGTAAGTCCAGTTGGCGGTACATCGGGCCCGGTATCGTCGTCGCCGCGACCGGTGTCGGCGCCGGGGACCTGGTCGCCACGCTCATCGCGGGCAGCAACTTCGGCTACACCCTGCTGTGGGCCGCGGTCGTCGGCTGTCTGGTCAAGATCTCGCTCGCCGAGGCCGCCGGACGCTGGCACCTGTCCACCGGCCGCACGCTCTTCGACGGCTGGGCCTCCCTGGGTCGCTGGACCACCTGGTTCTTCGCCGCGTACGTCGTCGTCTGGGGCTTCGTCTACGGCGCGGCGGCGATGTCGTCGAGCGCGCTGCCCCTGCAGGCCCTGTTCCCGGGCGTGATGGACCTGGAGTGGTGGGCGATCGCCTGCGGCCTGACCGGCCTGGTGTTCGTCTGGTTCAACAAGTACGCGGTGTTCGAGAAGGTCATGACCGTCCTGGTGGGCGTCATGTTCGTCGTCACCGTCTATCTGGCGGTCCGTGTCGCCCCGAACCTCGGGGACGCCTTCGCGGGCCTGCTGCCCGTCCTGCCCGACGAGAAGGACTCGATCCTCAACACCCTCGGCCTGATCGGCGGCGTCGGCGGCACCATCACGCTGGCCGCGTACGGCTACTGGGTCAACGCCAAGGGCTGGACGGACAGCGGCTGGATGAAGGTGATGCGGCTGGACAACCGGGTCGCCTATCTCACCACCGGCATCTTCGTCGTCGCGATGCTCTTCGTCGGCGCCGAACTGCTGCACTCGGCGAACGTGGCCATCGCGAGCGGCGACAAGGGCCTGCTCCAGCTCGGCGACATCCTGGAGGACGAGTACGGCACGGCGACCGCGAAGTTCTTCCTGATCGGCTTCTTCGCCACCTCCTACACCTCGCTCATCGGCGTCTGGCACGGCGTGAGCCTGATGTTCGCGGACTTCGTGTCCCGCTACCGGGGTGAGGAGGCGCAGAAGGGCGAGGAGGTCGCCTCCGGTGCCCGGGAACGCTCCTGGCCGTTCCGCGCGTACCTGCTGTGGCTGACCTTCCCGCCCATGGTCCTGCTGTTCCAGGGCCAGCCCTTCCGCCTGATCATCCTCTACGGCGTGCTGGGCGCGGCCTTCCTGCCGTTCCTCGCGGGCACCCTGCTGTGGCTCCTCAACTCGACGCGCACGCCCGCCTCGTGGCGCAACGGCGCGCTCAGCAACGTCATGCTGACGATCGCCGGGCTGCTGTTCCTGGTCCTGTGCGTCAAGCAGATCTGGGACCAGCCGTGGGCCGACTTCTTCTGACCACGGCCTAGCGGTACCGGTCCCACTGCGGGCTCAGGGCGATCTTCCGCAGCTGCGCCTTGCTGAGGACCGGTGCCGTGCGGCTCGGGGCGGTGTGCTGGGTCGGCGCGTTGAGGGCGCTGACGACGACCCGGAAACCGTCGGTGCGCAGGGAGTCCACCGTCCACATCACGGCACCGGGCACGCCCTTGTCGCCGCCGTTCTCCCGGAAGTCGACCAGTGTCCCGTCCGGCAGCGTCTCGGACCCCTCCCCGAACAGCTCCCCGGCCACGTCGCCCATGTTCTGCTGGACGTCGACCTGCACATAGCCGCGGCCCTCGCCGTCGTCCAGGACGAGGAACGAGTAGTCCTCGCCCCGCTCCACGACCTTCACCTTCCGGGGCAGCAGGGCCGCGAACGTGTCCAGCACCGAGTCCACGGACGGCTGGGCGGGCGGCTCCTGCGCCTCCACCGGGTCCTCAGGGAGCGAGTCGACGTAGCCGCGCCACACCGGCGCCGTCACCAGCTTCTTCAACCGGGCGGTGGACAGCGGGGGTTCGGGCCGGGTCACCGGGGAGTCCTTCTCGGCGGCGGCGTTCAGCTCGCTGACGAAGACGTGCTGCCCGGCCGGGGTCACCAGGTCGGCCGACCACAGCTTGGTCTTCGCGCGCCGGTCGCCGTACACGTACCCCTGGAACAGCTTCAGCAGCGAGCCGTCGGGCAGCTCGGTGGAGACACACGCGTCGTGCCGCACCAGGGTGCGGTCGGGGCAGTCGACGGTCTGACGGGCGTGCTGCCCGCCGAACGCGATCCGGTCCAGCCCGACCACGACCGCCGCGGCCCCCTTGCCGTCGTCGAACACGAGACGCGCGTACGGCGCCGGCGCTCCGTCCGCCACGCCCTTGGCCTCCTGCCCGCTCACCTTGCCCTCGGGCAGCAGCCCCTCCAGCGACTCGAGCAGCTCGTGCCCGGTGACGGGTGCCACCGGCGCCTGCGCGGAGGGCCGTCCGGACGTGCCGGGCCGAGGCGCGGCGCCGTCGTCCCAGGGGGTGAGCAGCGTCCCGCCGACCCCAGCCAGCGCCACCCCGGCAACCCCGCCGACGACCGCCGTACGCCGGCGCAGCCGCTGCCGGCGGCCCCGGGCCAGCCCCCCGTCGACGAGGGCCGCGCGGTCGGTCGTGAAGTGGTCGCCGGCGTCGCGCAGGGCGTGCCCGAGCCGGGTCTCGAAGGGGTCCTGGTCGTGTTCCACGGGCATGGCGGATCCACCGTTTCTCGGAGAAGGGTGAGGGTCGGGCTCAGCGGGCGGCGTACTCGCCGAGTTCCTCGCCGAGGAGCTCGCGCAGCCGGCCCAGCGCCCGGGTGCACCGGGTGCGCACGGCGGCCGAGCTGGCGTTCATGACATCGGCGGTCTCCTCGACCGAGCGGTCCTCCCAGTAGCGCAGCACGACGACCGCCCGGTCCTTGGCGGGCAGCCGGGCGAGCGCCTGGAGCAGGGTCAGGCGCAGCGGAAGGTCGCCGTGGCCGCCGTCGGAGGAGGCCCGGTCGGGGAGCGTGTCCGTGGCCCGCTCGGTGCTGCTGCGCCGGCGCTGGTGGGCGAGGAAGAGGCGGGTGAGGACGGTCTGCGCGTAGCCGGCCGGGTTGTCCACCCTTGAGATCCGGCCCCAGCGGACGTAGATCCGGCCGAGGGCCTCCTGCACCAGGTCCTCGGCGAGATGGGTGTCCCCGGCCGTCAGCAGACAGGCCGAGCGGTACAGATGCCCGGCCCTGGCCGCCGCGAACCGCGCGTACTCGTCGGCGCGCGGCTGTCTCATACGTCCCCCTGTTGGCTGTGCGGTGAGGCCCTCACCTCACTGATGCGGTGGGGCGGGGAGAATGTTTCACCGCAGCACCCGGAATTTTCCGGAGCATCCCGCGAGGACGAGGACCAGGACGCCCCCGATGAGCGAGCAGCCACCCGCACCCGGCCCGGGCTTCGGCCCGCCCCCGCCGCAGTACGCGCCCCATCAGGCGCCCGCGCCACCGCCGCACGCCCCCGCGCAGCCGGGGTACGGGCCGGTCCCGCCGCAGCCGCAGCAGCAGGCGGCGGGGCCGGAGTTCCTGGCCGTCGACAAGCGCAACGCGGTCGTCGTGGACGCCTCCGGTGTGGTCTTCGAGATGTACGGCCTGTCCGTCGAGTTCCGCTGGCCGGAGATCCGCAGCGTCCACTACAAGGCGAGCCCGAACGGCAAGGCGCTGATGGTGGCCGTGGTCCACCAGGACGGCCGGTTCTACGAGTGCGTGGTGGAGGCCAAGCCCCGGGCCAGGCTGCAGGAGTGGTTCCCGCAGCTGGCCTGGGTGCTCGGCCACTACCGTCCGGCGGGGTGAGACCTCCCTACGGCAGGGCGTGGACGTGCGGGCCCACCGCGTTGGACCAGGCGTTGCCCGCGGTGGCGTCCCAGTTGGTCGACCAGGTCATCGCGCCCCGCAGGTCCGGGTAGGTCCGGGAGGGCTTGAACGCGCCGCAGTTGGTGCCCTTGGCGAGGCAGTCCAGCGCGTTGTTGACGACCGTCGGCGACACGTACCCGCTGCCCGCGCCCCGGGTGGAGGCCGGGAGGCCGAGACCGACCTGGGAGGGGGCCAGGCCGCCTTCGAGCTGGATGCAGGCGAGGGCGGTCAGGAAGTCCACCGAGCCCTGGCTGTAGACCTTGCCGTCGCAGCCCAGCATCGAACCGCTGTTGTAGTACTGCATGTTGACGACGGTGAGGATGTCCTTGATGTTCAGCGCCGTCTGGAAGTACGTGTTCGACGTCGACTGCATGTCGATGGTCTGCGGCGCCATCGTGATGATCAGCGAGGAGCCCGCCTTCGCCGACAGGGACCGCAGGGCCTGCGTCATGTAGGTGGCGTTCAGGCCGTTCTCCAGGTCGATGTCGACGCCGTCGAAGCCGTACTCCTGCATCAGCGCGTACACCGAGTTCGCGAAGTTCGCCGCCGAGGCGGAGTCGTTCACGGCGACCGTGCCGCGCTCGCCGCCGACCGAGACGATGACCTTCTTCCCGGCGGCCTGCTTGGCCCGGACGTCGGCCTTGAACTGGTCGACGGTGTAGCCGCCGAGCCCTGCCGAGTCCAGGTTGAAGGTGACGGCGCCCGGCGTCCCGGTCGCGTCGGCGAAGGCCACGGCGATGATGTCGTACTGGGACGGCACGTCGGCCAGCTTCTGCACGGTCGCGCCGTTGTTGAAGTTCTGCCAGTAGCCGGTCACCGCGTGCTTGGGCAGGGAGGGCCCGGTCGGGGTCGCCGTGGTCGTCCCCGTCACGGCCGCCGACTTCGCCGACTCACCGGCCGCGTTGGTGGCGGTGACCTGGAAGGAGTACGACGTGGAGGCCGCGAGGCCGGTGACCGTCGCCGAGGTGCCGCCGACCGCCGTCACCTTGGTGCCGTTGCGGTACACGTTGTAGCCGGTGGCGCCGGAGACCGTGTTCCAGGCCAGCGAGACGGAGGACGAGGTGCGGCCCGAGACGCTGAGCCCGCCCGGGACGCCGGGGACCGTCGGAGCGGGGTCGGTGCCCCCGCCGCCGTCCGGCCCGAAGACGGAGAGGTCGTCGGCGAAGTAGGCCGCCTGGCCGTACCAGCCGTGGGTGTAGACCGTCACCGAGCTGGTGGAGCCGCCCGTGGTGAAGGTCGTCGAGAGCTGCTTCCAGGACGCCGAGTCCGGGGTGCAGGTGGACACGTCGGTGGTGCCGGTGCCCGTGACGCCCAGGTAGGTGTAACCGCCCTGGACCCACGCGCTGAGCGTGTAGGTGGAGTTGGGCTTCACCGCCACGGTCTGCGAGCACCGGGCGTTGTCCTGCCCGGCCGGTGTCGCCTTGAGCGCGCTCGCGCCGCCGTGCACGGGTGAGGAGACCGTCGTGCCGCTACCCGCGGTACAGGTCCAGTTGCCGAGGCCGGACTCGAAGCCGGCGTTCTTCGCGTTGTTGACGTCCGCCGCGGACGCCTGGCCCGCGCCCAGGAACGTCAGGGAGAGGGCGGAGGCCACGGCCGCCGCCCAGAGGCGCGCCGGCCGTCCGGGGAGACCCCGGGATCTGTTTATGAACATGCCAAAACACGTTGGTCCAGACCAATCCAACTGTCAAGAGGTTCCGGTCATGGAGAGTTCGTGTGCGCGACCTGCCCCGTTTTGACGGGAGTTGGGGGTGGACAGTTATCTCCCGGCTGCGGAAACGCTGTTCTCCGGTCATCGAGCCGTGGATACAGTGCAGGGACAGTCACGCAACGAAGTCGTCCCGGTGCACCGGAGTGACACGGGAGCGCCGGGGCCGGGCGGGGAGACGGGGAGCGACGCGTGCCAACTGCCATTGCCGTGACCAGTGCCGACATGGCACTGCCGGCGCAGGACGAGCGGACCGTGCCCGCCGTGGTGCTCCCGGACCTAGAACGGGAGCCGCTGGAGCGGTCGCTGACGCATCTGCAGTCCCTGACCGACCAGCACGGCCATGTGATCGTGGTCTGCTCCCAGGCCGTCTCCCGGCGCGCCCGGCAGCGGCTGCACACCGTACGGTCCCTCCTGGAGAGCGACCGCATCGCCGTCTTCGAACCCGCGCTGCCCCCGCTCGCGCTCGCCGTCCTCGCCCGCCAGCTGCGGCAGCTCGCCTCCTGCGACCTCAGCCCCGGCATCCTCGCCTCGGCCGGCCGGCTCCTCACCCACTATCTGCACGCGGGCGCGCTCCTCGGCTCCGTCGCCAGGCTCGACCGCGTCCCCGTCGACCTCGGCTCGCACGCCCGGTCCTGGATGCCCGGCAGCCAGTTCGGCGTCCTCGCCCACCCGTCGCCCCAGCTGGTCCGCGCCGCCCCCGGAGTCACCCTGCCCGGACCGGAGTTCGGCACCTCCATGCTGGTCGCCCAGGGACAGCTCCAGTCCGACTGGGTCGCCGGCACGCTGGCCCCGTCCTGGCGCGCGCAGGGCCTGCGCGAGGTGGCGCTGCCCGCCGAGTCCGTCCCGTGGTGGGGGACGGCCAAGCTCATCGAGTTCTGCGCCTTCCTGCCCGGCCTGCCGGTGCTCTACCAGCTCGTCGGCTCCGTCCGGCGCAGCTCCTGCCACTGGTGCGGCATCGACCTCATCGGCGACCGCTGCGTCTTCTGCTCCGCCACCCCGCCCGCCCACGAGCAGCCCGCCCGCGCAGGCTGACCGGACCAGGACCCGGCCCCGGCCGGACCCACCGACCGCCCCCGACCGATTCCCCCAATGAGGTTGCACGGTTCATGAACTCCCGTCAGCGCCGCGGCGTGATACTCCTGCTCCTGTCCGTCCTGTGCGCCCTCGGCGCCTTCGCCGGCGTGCTGTCCGTCATCAGCGACGTGAAGTCCAAGGTCGGGCCGGAGGTCACCGCCTACCGGCTCACCCGTGACGTGGCGCCCTACACCCCGCTCGGCGCGGCCCAGTTCGAGAAGATCGAGATGCCCGAGCGCTGGCTGTCGCCCAATGCCGTCACCGACCTGAGCGACATCCGCGGCAAGATCGCCGTCACCACGCTCAAGGAGGGCTCCCTCCTCCAGAGCGACATGATCGTCGACCAGCCCGCCCTGAAGCCGGACGAGCAGGAACTCGCCATCATGATCGACGCGGCGACGGGCGTCGCCGGGAAGATCACTCCCGGCTCCATGGTCAACGTGTACGCCACCTTCAAGGGCGAACGCGACGGCGCCCCCGACCAGTCCAAGCTGATCGTGGCCAACGCCCGCGTCATCGACGTCGGCGACCTGACCTCGCTGGAACCCGACCGCGACGACCGGGGCCGCCGCACCGTCGAGGCCGTCCCCATCACGTTCGCGCTCAAGACCGTGGACGCCCAGCGCATCACCTACGCCGAGTCGTTCGCCGACGAGGTGCGGCTCGCGCTGGTGGCGCCCGGTGCCGCCTCCGACGTCGCCCCGTCGGACCGCACGTACGAACTCGCCAAGGACAAGTGAGAGGCCCCCATGCCCACGAGGATCCTCCCGGCCGTCGGCGACGCGGACGCGGTCCGTTCCCTCACCACCCTGCTCAGCCAGCTCCCCGACGCCGAGCCGGTCGCCCCCGTCACCGACTCCACCCAGCTCGTCGACACCCTCGCCCGCCTCGCCGCCGAGTCCGTCGACGAACTGCCCGAGGTCGTCGTCGTCCACGAACGCATCGGCCCCGTCCCGGCCCTGGAGCTGATCCGCGAGGTCGCCCTGCGCTTCCCGGCCGTCGGCGTCGTCCTCGTCACCTCCGACACGAGCCCCGGCCTCTTCCAGGCGGCCATGGACCACGGAGCCCGCGGCCTGGTCGCGCTGCCCCTGCACTACGAGGAACTCGCCAGCCGCGTCGACGCCGTCGCCCAGTGGTCGGTGGGCGTACGGCGGCACCTGGGCGCCGGACCCGACGTGTTCGGCGGAGCCGGCGGCACCGTCGTCACGGTCAGCGGCGCCAAGGGCGGCGTCGGCGCGACCCTGACCGCCATCCAGCTCGCCCTCGCCGCACAGGCGTCGGGGCGCAGCACCGCCCTGCTCGACATGGACCTCCAGACCGGCGACATCGCCTCCTACCTGGACATCCAGTTCCGCCGCTCGGTCGCCGACCTCGCCGCCATCACGGACATCTCGCCCCGCGTCCTCGCCGACGCGGTGTTCCGGCACGACACCGGGGTCGCCCTGCTCCTCGCCCCCGGCGACGGGGAGCGCGGCGAGGAGGTCACCGACACGGCCGCCCGGCACATCGTCGGCGCGCTGCGCTCCCGCTACGAGGTGGTCGTCGTCGACTGCGGCGCCCAGCTCAGCGGCGCGAGCGCGGCCGCCGTGGAGACGGCCGACGCCGCCCTCCTCGTCACCACCCCCGACGTCGTCGCGGTGCGCGGCGCCAAGCGCGCCGTCCGGATGTGGGACCGCCTGCAGATCCGCAAGGCCGAGGAGACCACGATCGTCGTCAACCGGCACACCCGGTACGCGGAGATCCAGCCCGCCCTGATCCAGCGCATCACCGGCACCGCGGTCGCCGCCACCGCCGTCCCCGCCAACTACAAGGAACTGCAGGGCGCCGTCGACGCCGGCCGGGTGCACGAACTGGACGCCAAGTCGACCGTGAAACAGGCCCTGTGGGCCCTCGCCGGTGAACTGGGCCTGGTCGCCGGCACCGAGAGCGCCGCCCCCCGGCGGGGCGGACGGGCCAGGGGCGGGGAGCGGGCCGTCCGGAGCGGAGAGCGGCCCGCGGTGACGTTCCGGCGGCGCAGGGAGATAGGGCGGTGAGGCGGCGGCGGGGAGACCGCGGGCAGGTCGCGATCGAGTTCCTCGGGATGACACCGCTGATCCTGCTGACGCTGGTGCTTCTGTGGCAGTGCGTCCTGGTCGGATACACGTACACGCTCGCCGGGCACGCCGCCGACGAGGCGGCCCGGGCGGGGACGGCCGCGGACCCGGGGGCCCGGCTCGCCGCATGCCAGGAGGCGGGCCTCGAGGATCTACCGGGTGCCTGGACCGGCGACGTGGAGTGCGGCACCGGCGGAGGGCTGGTCACCGCCGACGTGCACCTCGAGGTGCCCGTCCTCTTCCCCGGCTCCATCGGGTTCCCGTTCACGGTCGACGGCCACGCCGGGGCCGTCGAGGAGGAGGGGAGGGACTGACATGGCGTACGGGAGGAAGCACCGCGACCGCGGCCAGGTGGCCCTGGAGTACCTCGGGTTCGTCCCCCTGCTGATCCTCGTCGCCCTGGCCGGCATCCAGCTCGGCCTGATCGCCTACGCCGCCCAGCAGGCCGGCACCGCGGCACGGGCCGGCGCGCGCGCCGCCTCCCTGGACGAGAGCGCGCAGGCGGCCTGCGCCGCCGCGGTCAGCGAATGGCTGGAGGTCAGCTGCCCGCCCGTCATGGGCGGCGACGAGGTCTCCGTCACCGCGACGGTGCAGATCCCGTCGATCGTCCCCGGCTGGGACTTCGACCCCGCCGAGAAGACCGCGATCATGCCGCTCGACCACTGAACGAGGAACCCCCATGAGCCTGAGGTCACGCATCACCACCCCCGAGGAGAAGGGCGGCCGGGGCGAGGACGGACACCTCGTCGCCACCTACCGCGCCAAGCTCCTTCAGGAGATCGACCTCGCGGAGATGAGCTCGCTGGCCGCGGCCGAGCGCCGGGCCCGCCTGGAGCGGGTGCTCGGCCACATCATCAGCCGCGAGGGCCCGGTGCTGTCCACGTCCGAGCGCGCCCAGCTGATCCGCCGGGTCGTCGACGAGGCGCTCGGCCTCGGCATCCTCGAACCGCTCCTGGAGGACGCGTCGATCACCGAGATCATGGTGAACGGCCCCGACGCGATCTTCGTCGAACGCGCGGGCCGCGTCGAGCAGCTGCCGCTGCGCTTCGCCTCCCACGACCAGCTGATGCAGACCATCGAGCGGATCGTCTCCACCGTGAACCGCCGGGTCGACGAGTCCAACCCGATGGTGGACGCCCGGCTGCCGTCCGGCGAGCGCGTCAACGTCATCATCCCGCCGCTCTCCCTCAGCGGGGCCACCCTCACCATCCGCCGCTTCCCGCGCTCCTTCACCCTGCACGAGATGACGGGCCTCGGCTCCCTCGACGAACCCATGGTGTTCCTGCTCGCCGGACTCGTGCAGGCCAAGTTCAACGTCATCGTCTCCGGCGCCACCGGCACCGGGAAGACCACCCTGCTGAACGCCCTGTCCGGCCTGATCCCGTCCTCCGAGCGCATCATCACCATCGAGGACTCCGCCGAACTCCAGCTCCAGCAGGCCCATGTGATCCGCCTGGAGTCCCGCCCGCCGAACGTCGAGGGCAAGGGGCAGGTCACCATCCGCGACCTGGTCCGCAACTCCCTGCGGATGCGCCCCGACCGGATCGTCGTCGGCGAGGTGCGCGGCGGCGAGTCCCTCGACATGCTCCAGGCCATGTCGACCGGCCACGACGGCTCGCTGGCCACCGTGCACGCCAACAGCGCCGAGGACGCCCTGATGCGGCTGAAGACCCTCGCGTCCATGTCCGAGGTCGCGGTCCCCTTCGAGGCGCTGCACGACCAGATCAACAGCGCCGTCGACGTGATCATCCAGCTGACCCGGTTCCCGGACGGCGCCCGCCGCATCACCGAGATCGCCGTCCTGGACAGCCACGGGGCGGAGCCGTACCGGCTGGTGACGGTGGCCCGGTTCAACGCCCAGCCCATGACCCCGGACGGCCGCGTCCACGGCGCCTTCGCCTGCCACCCGCTCCCACGCCGCACCGCCGACCGGCTCTACATGGCGAACCAGCCGATCCCGCAGGCGTTCGGCGTCGCCGCGTCCCCGCTCGAGCTCGCCACCCGAGAGGCCAGGTAGGACCCCGCCCATGGACCTGCAGACCCGCATCACGCTCACCACCGGCATCGCGCTGCTGACCTGCGTCCTGGCCGTCCTGGGCGTCCAGGCGTACGCCGCGGGCCGGGCCCGCCGGCAGGCCCTGGTCGAACGCCTGTCCGCGACCGGACAGCTCACCGGCGCGGGCGGACGCCGCCGCCGGTTCCCCGGCCTGGACCGCCGGCTGCGCCGCACCCGCCTGGGCCGGCGTCTGGAGCTGCGGCTGGCCGCCACCGGCCTGGACGTCACCCCCGGCGAGTTCTTCGTGGCCATGCTGGCCGTGGTGGCCGGCCTCTGGCTCGTCGGGCAGGCGGCCCTCGCCCCCTTCTTCGGGCCGATCGCCGGTCTGCTCGGCGTGTGGGCCGCCGTCCAGTTCCTCAACTGGCAGCGGCAGAAACGCATCGAGCGGTTCATCAACCAGCTCCCCGAACTCGCCCGCATCCTGGCCAACGCCGCACACGCCGGCCTCGCCCTGCGCACCGCGATCGGCCTCGCCGCGGAGGAGCTGGAGGCCCCGGCCGGGGAGGAGCTCGCCAAGGTTTCCCACCAACTCGCCCTCGGCGCCTCCATGGACGACGCGCTCGGCGAACTCGCCGAACGCCTCCCCTCCCGCGAACTCGTCGTCCTGGTCACCACGCTGGTCCTGTCCAACCGGGCCGGCGGCCAGGTCGTCAGCGCCCTGCGGAACCTCACCGAGACGCTGGAGGAACGCAAGGAGACCCGGCGCGAGGTCCGCACCCAGCTCTCCCAGGTCAGCATGACGTCGTACGCCGTCCCCGTGCTGGGCGTCGGATCGCTGTTCCTGATGAACGGCGTGAAGGACGGCGCCCTCGACCGCATGACCGGCAGCCCGCTCGGCCAGGCCGCCGTCCTCGTCGCGTTCGGGCTGTACGCGCTCGGCTTCCTGCTGATCCGCCGCCTCTCACGGATCGACGTCTGAGGGGGCTGGACATGGGAATCGGACTCCTCCTCGCCACCGCCATGGCCCTCGCCGTCGCGGGCGTCTTCGCCGGCGTCCGCATGTACCGCGCGGAGACGAAACTGCCGGCCGACCTGGCGCTCGCACTGGAGGTCGGCGCCACCCGCACCGGCGCCGTGGACTCCGTCGTCGACCGCATGGGCATGCGCTACGCCCCGGCCGTACTGCGCCTCATGGGCCCCAAGCTGGTCGCCCGGTACCGCCGCAGGATCGACCTCGCGGGCAACCCCGGCGGCCTGACCATCGACCGCTACGCGGCCCGGCGCGCCGTGTACGGCTTCCTCGGCGCGGTCGGCTTCCTCGTCTTCCTGCTGCGCGGACAAGTGCTGGTCGCTCTGCTCCTGCTCGCGTTCGGCGCCTTCTGGACGGAGGTCGGCATCTGGTCGGCCATCCGGATCAGGAAGGACGAGATCGAACGCACCCTGCCCGACTTCCTGGACGTCCTCGCCGTCGTGGTCAGCGCCGGCCTCGGCTTCCGCCAGGCCCTCGACCGCGTCGCCGGCCGGTACGAGGGGCCCTGGGCCGACGAACTGCGCATCACCCTGCGCCAGATGGACCTCGGCATGAGCCGGCGCCAGGCCTTCGCGGAACTGCGCCGCCGCAACGACTCCGAGCAGGTGGCGATGTTCGTGACCGCGCTCCAGCAGGGCGAGGAGCTGGGCGCGCCGATCGTCGACACCCTGGTCGCCCTCGCCAAGGACATGCGCCGCACCGACGCGCAGAACGCCCGCCGCAAGGCGGCCCGCGCGGTGCCCAGGGCCACGCTGATGATCACCACCTTCATGGTCCCGGCGACGTTGATCCTGCTGGGCGCGGGCCTGCTGCTCGGGTCCGGCACGGACTTCGGGACGCTGACGGGCGAGTAGGGGGAGGCACATGACCGGCATTCCGGCGCAGGAGGCGCTGCGGATCGTGGTGGCGGACGACGACCCCGCGGCGCGGGCCCGCCTGACCGCCCTGCTGTCCGGCCACACCGGCCTGCGGATCGTGGCGGAGGCGGCCGACGGCCACGAGGCCCAGGAGGCGGCCTGCCGTCACCGCCCCGACGCGACGTTGCTGGACGCGCGCCTGCCGGGCGTGGACGTGGCACGACTGACGCCTCTGGCACCGGTGTTGGTGCTGACGTACGCGGACGAACCGGAGACGGCCCGCGAGGCGCTGCGGCGGGGCGCTCGCGGCTACCTGCTGTACGGCGAGTTCACGGCGGACGAACTGGTCGCGGCCGTACGGGAGGTGAAGCGGGGCAGGGCCCCACTGACACCTTCGGTCGCCGCGTTGCTCGCGCGAGCAAACACCGAAGGCGCCGTGCGGGCAGGGAGTTTTCCGGAACCGCTTTCGCAAGTGCAACCATCTGTGGCACAGTCGTCGTACCGGTCACGGTTCCGATTGAGCAGGAGGGAGGCGGAGATCATGGACCTCATCGCGTCGGGCATGAACAACCAGCAGATCGCCGCCACCTGTTTCATCACCGAAAAGACGGTCAAGAACCACATCAACCGCATCTTCGCCAAACTTCACAGCACCAACCGGGCGGAGGCCGCAGCCAAGTGGCGTGGTACGACGCCCGGTTCACCGTCAGGACGGAGCTGAGGGGCGATGACGCGACGACTGTTTTCGGTCATGGCGCGGAATTGGGCCCAAGGGCCCTCTGGCATTCCGGCCGTTCCCGCCTACGTTTCTCCCCAGAGCGCTCAACGATCGCCGTACACCGGAGGGGACCCCCATGAGCAACTGGATCAACGCGACCGCCGCGTACCTGCGCTCCCGCACCGCACGGGACGACAGGGGACAGACGGCGGTGGAGTACCTGGGCATCATCGCGGTGGTGGTGGCGATCGTGCTGGCGATCACGGGGACGGACATCGGGCAGACCATTTACGACGCCATCGTGGAGCAGATCGACGAGCTCACGGGATGAGGCGGCGCCGCACGCCGGGCGACTCAGGGCAGGCCTTCCCCGTCTACATCACGGTGGTGGGGGGCCTGCTCTTTCTCGCGTTCGCCTATCTCGCCGTCGGGCAGGCCGGTGTGAATCGCAACGGCGCGCAGACGGCGGCAGACGCGGCGGCGCTGGCGGCGGCCCAGGAGACGCGTGACCAACTTGCGGGGGACTGGCTGTCGGCCATCGACGATCCGGACAAATGGCTCGACATCCTCGAAGGCGACAGCGCGGTGCTCGACGGCTGTTTTCGCGCGTATGAGCTGGCCGAGCAGAATCGCGCCGACGTGGACGCCTGCGGCCCCTCGGGGCCGCTGGGCTACAAGGTCGACGTGACCGCCCAGGAGTCCGTGGGCGAGTCCGTCGTACCCGGGACCGAGAACTTCCACTCGACCGCGTCGGCCATAGCGGTGATCGAACCGCGCTGCTCGTTCGACCTCCCCGGCGAGGAGGGCGACGACGGTGACGAGAACGAGCCGCTTCCGCTGCCGCGGCTCGACTGCGGTGACACGGACTGGGACCCGGACCCGGACGACCCGACCACTCTTCCGGAACCCGAGGACCTGTTCGACGTCCACCTGGCCGACGGAACGAACGACGAGTGACGAAGGAAGCAGGGCATGAGCATGCGGTTCTCTACGAAGGCCGGTCGGGGGATGGTCGCGATGACCGTTGCGGCCGGACTGACACTCGGTGCGGTGGGCTGCGGAGGAGGCGGTGACGACGACGGCAAGAAGCCTCGTAGCCCCGCATCGGCCTCCAAGGACCCCAGTGGCTCCAAGCCGAGCACGCAGGAGGGAACCGACGAACTCCTCGCCGAACTCAAGGGCGAGGACGGACTGATCCTCAGGATCACCTCGGTCCAACGGGACTCGGGCGGATTCGTCACCGTGAGCGGTGAGCTGAAGAACGACGGCGACAAACCGGCCCGCCTCTCGGCGCGCACATCGGGTGACGAGACGGAGATCGTCCGGCACGGGACGTCGTTCGGCGGAGCCACACTCGTCGACTCCGGGAGCAAGAAGCGCTACTACGTCCTGCGGGACACCGACGGGCGCCCCCTGACCACGACCGGCGTGCCGCGCATCAAGGCCGGCGACTCCGTACCTGTGTTCATGCAGTTCCCGGCCCCGCCGGCCAGCACCGGCGAGGTGAGCCTCCAGCTCCCCACCTTCGCCTCCGCCACCATCCAGATCTCCGGATGAGCCGCCCATGACCCGCCTCCCCCTCACCCTGACCGCGGTCGGCGTCATGATCGCCGCGAATCTCCTGACCGTCACGACCGCCGAGGCCGACGACGACCCCGTCGTGCCGCCCGGCACCGAGGCGTCCGCCGCCGCGCCCGTGGAGGTCGACGCAAACGACCCGGATCTCAAGCTGCCCGAGGGCGCCACCCTCGCCGCCGCCAAGGTGCTGGACATCAAGCAGGTCGTCGAGGACCAGGCCGGCGAGGAGCGCCGCGAGGACACCAACGCCGACGTGAAGTTCGCGCTCCAGGCCGAGGTGCTGTTCCCCAAGGACAGCGCGAAACTCACCGGCGAGGCGAAGGCCCGTATCGCCGCCATCGCCGAGGAGATCGGCAAGCAGAACGCCACCCGCATCCGCGTCTTCGGCTTCACCGACAACCTGGGCTCCGCGGCCCACGGCGACGTCCTGTCCCGCAAGCGCGCCAACGCCGTGCAGGGCGTCCTGGAGGCCGAGCTGGACGACTCCACGATCACCTACGAGGTGCGCGGCTACGGCGAGCAGTACCCCATCTCCTCCAACGCCACCGAGACCGGCCGCAAGAAGAACCGCAGGGTCGAGGTCTCCTTCCCCCGCACGGGGAGCTGATCAGCCCGCCTCCACACCGACCCGCACCCCCGCCCGCACCCCCCACCCCGCCATCGCCCCCGCCTCCGCCTCCAGGACGTGGCGGGAGCGGAGGCGGGGGAGGCCCAGGCGGCCCGGGGGCATCGTGCGGACGGCGAGGACGCGCAGGTGCCGGTCGAGGTAGGCGACGTCGATCGGCATGCGCATCCGCACCGTGTGCACGCTGCCGGCCGGCGTGAGCAGCATCGCCCCGTCGATCGCGTCCCGCCCCAGCAGCCCCTTCGTCCGGGCCCGGTAGGACGCGGCGATCTCCAGGGGCACCGTCACCTCGCCGTGCTCCCCGTGGACCGTCAGCGTGCCCCGTCCGTCCTGCCATCGCCGAGCCATCGCGGCTCCTCCCGCCCCTCGCGGACATCGCGTTGTCCTGCCCGTGCTACCCGGGTAGGAAAGATCCCATGACCGGACTCGGCGTGGTGTTCCGCCCTCAACTCGCCCCCGAACGGCTGCGCTCCGTCGCCGAGACCGCCGACGGGGCGGGCCTGGAGGAGCTGTGGCTCTGGGAGGACTGCTTCCGGGAGGGAGGTGTCTCCACCGCCGCGGCCGCCCTCGCGTGGACCGAGCGGGTGAAGGTCGGCGTCGGCCTGCTGCCCGTGCCGCTGCGCAACGTCGCGCTCACCGCGATGGAGGCCGCCACCCTGCACCGGATGTTCCCGGGCCGCCCCCTCCTCACCCTCGGACACGGCGTGCAGGACTGGATGGGGCAGGTCGGCGCCCGCGCCGAGTCGCCGGTGACCCTGCTGCGGGAGCATCTCGACGCGCTGCGGGCCCTGTTGCGCGGGGAACGCCTCACCGTCGAGGGACGGTACGTCCGGCTGGACGACGTGGCCCTGGACTGGCCGCCGGACGGGCCGGCACCGGTCCTCGCCGGGGTGACCGGCCCCCGCTCGCTGCGGCTGTCCGGCGCCGCCGCCGACGGGACGCTGCTGACCGCCTCGACCCCGCCCGACGGCGTGCGCGGAGCCCGGCAGCTCATCGACGAGGGGCGGAGCGCGGCCGGGCGCACCGGCGCCGAGCCGCACCCGATCGTCGTCAACCTGCTGGCCGCCACCGGCCCCGACGGCCCCGAGCGCGTACGGACCGAACTGGCCGCCGAGGGCGTCGCGTCCGTGCCCGGCCTCGGAGCCGCCGGAGACGCGGCCACCGTCGCCGCGGCCGTACGGCGGTTCGCCGAGGCCGGGGCGGACACCGTGGTCCTGCAGCCGACCGGCGACGAGCCGGACCCGGAGGGGTTCGTACGGTTCGTCGCCGAGGAGGTCCGCCCGCTGGTCCCCTGATCGGGCGGGCGGGCGTCAGTCGGGCCGGCGCGCGCCCGTCGCCCCGTCGATCAGCTCGCGCACGATGTCCATGTGACCCGCGTGCCGTGCCGTCTCCTCGATCATGTGGACCAGCACCCAGCGCAGGGACATCTCGGCCTCCCGCCAGGCCGGCCTGCCCAGCGCGTCCAGCGGCCGGTCGGCGATCACACGGTCGGCGGCGGCCCGCGCCCGGCCGTAGAAGTCGACGATCTGCCGGGTCGTCTCGCCCTGGTCGGCCCGCATGTCCTCGTCGCTGTAGGGGTCGAACCACAGCGGTTCGGTCTCGCCGCCGAAGCTGTCGACGAACCAGCCGTACTCGACGGAGGCGAGGTGCTTGACCAGGCCCAGCAGGGAGGTGCCCGACGGGGTCATCGGGCGGCGCAGCGCCTCGTCGTCCAGGCCCTCCAGCTTCCACAGGACCGCGTCGCGGTGCCGGTCCAGGCTGTCGCGGAGCACGGCCTTCTCGTCCGCCGTGTACGTCGGGTCCGTCGGTTCCGCAGGGTTCGTCATACGCCGGAAATTATCAGCGGCCACTGACACACCCCTGCCACCATGAGCGCATGGGGCAGCGCAGCAGGTCGTTCGAGGAACTCGTCGCGGAGGGCGCCGCCGTGCCCACCGAGGGCTGGGACTTCTCCTGGTTCGAGGGGCGGGCCACCGAGGAGCGGCCGAGCTGGGGGTACGCCGTGTCGCTGGCCGACCGGCTGGCCGCCGCCACCGCCGCGCTCGATCTGCAGACCGGGGGAGGGGAGGTCCTCGCCTTCGCCCTCGGACGGGCGCCCAAGGCCCCGTTGCTCACCGTCGCCACGGAGGGCTGGCCGCCGAACGTCTCCGAGGCCACCGCGCTGCTCGCTCCGCGCGGGGTCGCGGTCGTCGCCGTACCGGAGGACGCGCCGCTGCCGTTCGCCGACGCGGCCTTCGACCTGGTGTCGAGCCGGCACCCGGTCCGGGCCCCCTGGGCGGAGATCTCCCGGGTGCTGCGCCCCGGGGGCACCTACTTCGCCCAGCACGTCGGCCCGCGCAGCGTCTTCGAGCTGGTCGAGTACTTCCTCGGCCCCCAGCCGGACGAGGTGCGCGACGCCCGGCATCCGGACCGGGAGCGGGCGGAGGCGGAGGCCGCGGGGCTGGAGATCGCCCGACTGCGCGCCGAGACCCTGCGGGTGGAGTTCCACGACATCGCGGCCGTCGTCCACTTCCTGCGCAAGGTGGTGTGGATGGTGCCGGGCTTCACCGTCGAGGCGTACCGCCTCCGGTTGCGTGCCCTGCACGAGCGGATCGAGGCCGGGGGCCCCTTCGTGGCCCACAGCACCCGCCATCTCTTCGTGGCGCGCAAGCCGGGCGGGCCGGGGCCGGACTCCTGAGACGGTCCCTTGCTCCCAAACGGTGCAAATCGCATAACCGAGGGGTTCAGGGGCCTTTCGGCCTCCGCATCCAAGGAACCCTCACCTTTCCCACATCGTTATGGGGACCGGCTCGCTTTCCGTGTGGCTCTCACGTAAGTTCAGACCAAGGCAATTCGCGTAAGCAAAGCTGCGCGGTGGCACCGCGCGGCGGAGGGGGCTGCGCGGTGCCCTGCCCTGCTGCGACCCGCCGCCGCCTCGCCCGCGGTGCGTCAAGCGGACGTTCGCGGCCGGGGTCACCCCTGGGAGGGATGACCCCCCGGACGGCCGAACGGCGCGCACAACCGGCCAAACCCGCCATTACCGGCCATGCGGTCCACATCTTCCCTGGTCAGGGGCGCGCGTCTCGCCGGAATTCCGCCCCGAGGGATCGTTTTCCCTCTCATCCGGCCGTCGCCGGGCGACTCCGGAGCGTAGTTGTCCGGTGCCGATGCACGCAGCATCACTTACGAAGGGTTATGGTGGAAACCCCCCCTCGGGCCGGTCCGTCTCCCCCCCCACGGACCGGCCCGTTTTCTGTCCCGGGACCATCCCCGGGACGCGCCCGCGGTTCCGGGGCCATCCCCCGGGACGCGCCCGCGTCGAACCCCGGTACGCTCCATGCGCGGGGACCGCATCCGTACGGAGGGGCTGACAATCACGTGAACCTGCGCGACAGGCTGCGCGGCCTGCTGGTCAGGCTGTACGCACGCCGGGTGGAAGGCCACCTGGACCACGCTCAGGTGCCCAAGCACATTGGCGTGATCATGGACGGCAACCGGCGCTGGGCCAAGGCAGCGGGCTCCTCCACCGTGCACGGGCACCGGGCCGGCGCCGAGAAGATCGAGGAATTCCTCGGCTGGTGCACCGAGACGGACGTCGAGGTCGTCACCCTCTGGCTGCTGTCGACGGACAACTTCGACCGCCCCCAGGAGGAACTCGTCCCCCTGCTCGGCATCATCGAGGACGTCGTCCGCACGCTCGCCGCCGACGGCCGCTGGCGTGTGCACCACGTCGGCACGCCGGACCTGCTGCCCGGCCCGATGCAGACCACGCTGAAGGAGGCCGAGGAGGCCACCGCCCACGTCGACGGGATACTGGTCAACGTGGCCATCGGATACGGCGGCCGGCAGGAGATCGCCGACGCCGTGCGCTCGATGATCGCCGAGGCGCACGACAAGGGCACCTCCATGGAGGAGCTCGCCGAGTCCGTCAGCGTCGACCTCATCGGCCGTCACCTCTACACCGGCGACCAGCCCGACCCCGACCTCGTCATCCGCACCAGCGGTGAACAGCGGCTGTCCGGTTTCATGCTGTGGCAGACGGCCCACTCGGAGTACTACTTCTGTGAGGTCTTCTGGCCGGCCTTCCGTAAGGTCGACTTCCTGCGTGCCCTGCGTGACTACGCCGCACGGCACCGCCGCTACGGCGGCTGACACCGCACCCCTGCCCCGGCGGGCGGGGGCGGACGTGACGAGGAGTTCACGGGCGTGCCGTCGTACCCGTCGGCATGGCAGCGGGTGTTCGAGGGCATAGACCAAGCAGGTCGACGCCCGAACCACGGGTGTCGGATCTCAGCGGGCGGCGCCGGAGCCGTCCGCCCGGGAGGCCCGTTTGCACCAGCCCTACCGTGCGGTGACGGCACGGAAGAAGCAGTGGAGGGCCGGTTTCCGGCCCGTGCGGGGCGTGCACCGAGGCCGACGACCGGTCCAGCTCCACTCCGTCGCTCCCCGACCTCATCCGAGGGGGTACGTCCTTCCGTGGTGACCAGCACAAAGCGCCACAAGCCCGACCGGCGCACCTATGTTCTCGACACCAGCGTCCTGCTGGCCGACCCGAACGCCCTGAGCCGCTTCGACGAGCACGAGGTCGTGCTTCCCATCGTCGTGGTGACGGAACTGGAGGCCAAGCGGCACCATCCCGAACTCGGCTACTTCGCCCGGCAGGCCCTGCGCCTGCTCGACGACCTCCGGGTCCGGTACGGCCGTCTCGACTCCCCCATCCCCACGGGGGACCTCGGCGGGACCGTCCGTGTCGAGCTCAACCACTCGGACCCCAGCGTGCTGCCCAGCGGCTACCGCCTGGGGGACAACGACTCCCGCATCCTCGCGGTCGCCCGCAATCTGCAGGCCGAGGGGTTCGACGTCACCGTCGTGTCCAAGGACCTGCCGCTGAGGATCAAGGCCTCGTCCGTCGGGCTCCTCGCCGAGGAGTACCGCGCCGAACTGGCCATCACGGACTCCTCCGGCTGGACCGGTATGTCCGAACTGACCCTCCCGGGCGAACAGGTGGACATCCTCTTCGAGGAAGGGCGCGTCCATGTGCCCGAAGCCGCCGCCCTCCCCGTGCACACGGGCCTGACCATCCACTCCGAGCGCGGCAAGGCGCTCGGCAGGGTCACCCCCGACGGCAACGTCCGTCTGGTGCGCGGCGATCGGGAGGCGTTCGGCATCAAGGGGCGCAGCGCCGAGCAGCGGATCGCGCTCGACCTGCTCCTCGACCCGGACGTCGGCATCGTCTCCATGGGCGGCCGGGCCGGCACCGGAAAGTCGGCGCTGGCGCTGTGCGCGGGTCTGGAGGCCGTGCTGGAGCGGCGGCAGCACCAGAAGGTGATGGTCTTCCGGCCGCTGTACGCGGTGGGCGGGCAGGAGCTCGGCTATCTGCCCGGCACCGAGGCCGAGAAGATGAGCCCCTGGGCGCAGGCGGTCTTCGACACGCTGTCCGCGGTCACCAGCCGCGAGGTCATCGAGGAGGTCACCGCGCGGGGGATGCTGGAGGTGCTTCCCCTCACCCACATCCGGGGGCGCTCGCTGCACGACGCGTTCGTCATCGTGGACGAGGCGCAGTCGCTGGAGCGAAACGTTCTGCTGACCGTCCTGTCCCGGATCGGGGCCGACTCACGGGTCGTTCTCACCCATGACGTGGCACAGCGGGACAACCTGCGCGTGGGCCGGTACGACGGAGTGGTCGCCGTCGTGGAGAAGCTGAAGGGACACCCGCTGTTCGCCCACGTCACGCTGAACCGGTCCGAGAGGTCCCAGATCGCCGCCCTTGTGACCGAAATGCTCGAGGACGGTCAGATCTGACGGCTCTGCGCGGTCCTGTGGAGGGCTGCCCAACTTCATAGCGGTTACGCGTCAGTTGGCGCCGTCCGGAAAGGCGAAGAGCCTAGCCGGGCGGCGCCTCGGCGTGTGCCGCTTTCCGGAAAAGCCCAGGGGCAAACTGGGTGTGAGCTTTCACACGCAACACAGAATTGCCTTGCGCCGTCCGGGTGCGGCAGAGTCTCACTCCTGTCAGGCCCCGCATACGACACAGTCGTGCCCCCAGCGGTACGGCGCCACAGCAGCACCACATCAACTGCATAGCGACGTCGTATGCCGCCCGAGTCAACACGCGGCGCTCCCCGCAGGGGAGTTGCCCAGCGGGTCCGTGCCTCCCGTGACCCCGCAGTTGGGAGGCCAGCGCCAGGGGCACGATTGCGTCCGCCAGGGTCACCGAAGCGGGCGATGCTGGAAGGAAACCGTGTGAGTCCGATTTCGGTCAGGGGATTCGCAGTGGCCTCGGCCACCGCGGTCACCGCTGTCGGAAGCGTCGTCGGCGTTGCCTCGGGCAGCACCGCGCAGACCAACGACGCCGAGGCGACGGCAGCCGAGACGACGCTCCTCGCGGACATACCCGCGGGCCAGCAGGCCCAGGTGCAGACCGAGTCCCTGTCGGCGCAGGCGGACGTCCAGGCCATCGCCGCGGACGCGAGCGCCAAGAAGGACGCCGAGGAGGCGGCCCGGAAGGCTGCCGCCCAGAGCGCGATCGAGAAGAAGGAAGCCGCCGAGAAGGCGGAGAAGGCGGCGAAGGAAGCCAAGGAGCGCGAGGAAGCCGAGACCAAGGCGTCCCGGTCCTCCGCCGACTTCCCCGTCCAGAGCTCCTACACCGTCGCGCAGATCCAGGCGATGGCCCGCCAGATGGTGCCGGCCGACCAGTTCCAGTGCTTCAGCAACATCGTGGACCACGAGTCCAGCTGGAACTACCAGGCCGTGAACCCGTCCTCGGGCGCCTACGGTCTCTTCCAGGCCCTGCCCGGTTCCAAGATGTCGTCCGTCGGCGCGGACTGGCAGACGAACCCGGCCACCCAGATCACCTGGGGCCTGAACTACATGAACTCGCGCTACGACAGCCCGTGCGGCGCATGGAGCTTCTGGCAGGCCAACCACTGGTACTAGGCCCCGCCGCGCTCAACCCCGCGACGCCCCTCACCGTCTTCAGGTGAGGGGCTTTCGCTTTGCCGCGTGCCGCCCCTGTAGCGTCGAACCGGCTCCAGGGAGGAGTGGTGGGCACGGACGGGGGAAGAGGACGGATCATGTCACGAGTGCCAGGGTGGCTCGGCCGGCTCGGTGCCGGACTGACCGAAATGAGCGAACGGTTGAACGAACGCCGTGCCGCGGCCGAGCGGGAGAGCGACGACCTCCCCTCCGGAGGGACGTCCGCCGGACCCGCGACCGGCGACGCCCCGGCGTCCCCGGGCACGGCACCGCGCCGCTTCGAGCAGCCGCCCGTGGCCGGCCCCCCGCGGCCCGATCCCGCCCAGGCCGTGCCGTGGGGCATGCGGGTCGCCGCGGAGGCGGGCTGGCGGCTGCTCGTCCTCGCCGGGACCGTCTGGGTGCTGATGCGGATCATCAGCGCCGTCCAGCTCGTCGTCCTGGCCTTCGTCATCGCCCTGCTCCTGACGGCCCTGATGCAGCCCTCGGTGGCCTGGCTGACCCGGCGCGGGGTCCCGCGCGGACTGGCCACCGCCCTCACCGCGATCCTCGGGTTCGTCGTCATCGGGCTGATGGGCTGGTTCGTCACCTGGCAGGTCATGGAGAACATCGACGACCTGTCCGACCAGATCCAGGACGGCATCGACGAACTGCGCAACTGGCTGCTCAACAGCCCGTTCCACGTCACCGACAAGCAGATCAACGAGATAGCGGAGAACCTGCGCAACGCCGTCGGCGCCAACACCGACGAGATCACCTCCGCCGGCCTCGAGGGCGTGACGGTCATCGTCGAGGCCCTCACCGGCATCCTGCTGTCGGTCTTCTCGACGCTGTTCCTGCTCTACGACGGCAAGCGGATCTGGCAGTGGACCCTCAAGCTGGTCCCGGCCGCCGCCCGGCCCGGTGTCGCGGGCGCCGGACCGCGGGCCTGGGCGACCCTCACGGCCTATGTGCGCGGCACGGTCGTGGTCGCCCTCATCGACGCCGTCTTCATCGGCATCGGCATCTACTTCCTCGATGTCCCGATGGCCGTCCCGCTGGCCGTGTTCATCTTCCTGTTCTCCTTCATCCCGCTGGTCGGCGCGGTGGCGTCGGGCGCCCTCGCGGTGGTCGTCGCCCTGGTCACCCAGGGCGTCTTCACCGCCGTCATGACTCTCGTCGTGGTGCTCGCGGTCCAGCAGATCGAGGGGCACATCCTGCAGCCGTTCATCCTCGGCCGCGCGGTCCGCGTGCATCCCCTGGCCGTCGTGCTGGCGGTGGCGGCCGGCGGCATGGTGGCCGGGATCGGCGGCGCCGTGGTGGCCGTACCGCTGGTGGCGGTGACGAACACGATCGTGGGCTATCTGCGGCGGTACTCGCAGGAGATGGACCTGGCGGCCGTCCAGACCCCGCCGGCGGCGGCCGTGCCCGCGCCGGCGGGCGGGCCCGTCGCCGTCGAGCACACGGACGATCCCGCCGAGGGCCCGGCGGGTGACGGGGCCCCGGCGCCCCAGAAGTGAGCGGAGGGCCGGCGGCTACTCGATGCCGGCCAGCACGGCCTCGGCGTCCAGGGTGACGCCGACGGCCTGGACCACCGAAGCGATCCGGAAGGCCTCCTGGACCGTCTCCCGGTCCACGCCCGCCGTGCGCAGCACCCGCTCGTGCGCGTCGAGGCACAGACCGCAGGCGTTGATCGCGGACACGGCGAGCGACCACAGCTCGAAGTCGACCTTGGCCACCCCCGGGTCGCCGAGGACGTTCATCCGCAGGCCCGTGCGCAGGCTGCCGTAGGCGGGGTCGGACAGCAGGTGCCGGGTGCGGTGGAAGACGTTGTTCACCGCCATCACGGCCGCCGCGGACTGCGCCGCCGTGTACGCCTGCGGCGACAGGTTCGCCTTCGCCTCCGGCGCCAGCTCGCGCAGCACGACGGGGGAGCGGGAGGCGATCGCGGTGGCGAGCACCGTGCCCCACAGCTGCTGCTCCGTGAGGCGTGAGCGGCCCAGGACGGCGTCGAGGTTGCGCCTCAGGTCGTGGGCGTAGCCCGGCAGACGGGACTTCAGGGAGTCCAGGGACATGGCTCTCACTCCTGAGGGGGACGGCGTACCCCACCGATCCTGGCACGGGCGGCGACCGTTCGGGCCGCCACGCGGGCGCGGCCGCACCGCGCGAGGCGGTGCGGCCGCGGGCCGCGACGGGTGGGGGTCACTCCGTGCGCAGACCGTCCGGGCGCATCAGCCGCATCAGCGGCGGCAGGCTGAGCAGGGTCACCACGATGATCACGGCCGCGCCGGCGCCCGTCATCGACAGCATGCTCGCCCAGTCCACGGCGACCGGTGTGTCCGTCATCTTCAGCAGGATCGCGCCCAGCGTCAGGCCCACCACCGCCGACAGCAGCAGCCCGAGGGCGATCGGGATGGCCGTCTGCCACAGCACCGATAGGCTGAGCGTCCGCCGCCGGGTGCCGAAGGCGACCAGCGACGACAGCAGCTTCTTGCGGTCCCGCAGCTGCTCCAGCTGGGAGACCAGCAGGCTCGCCCCGATCAGCGTCAGGACACAGACGGCGCCGACGAACAGACCGGTGCGGATGGTGGCGTAGCGCGTGGCCGTCTCCGTGGCGTACCAGTTCATCGGGTACGACAGCGGGTCGGCCGCGGCCGCCGCGTTCCGCACGAGGTCCTGCACGTTCGGCACGGACTCGTCCAGCTGGAGGTACACCTGGCCCCGCAGCGCGGGCGCGGCAGACGGGTCCAGCGCCTTGGGCGTGAGGAGGAGGCCACCGCGCTCACCGCCCGTCAGGTCCTCACGGGCGTGGGCCGGCCGCAGCCCCTTCGGGATCGTGAAGGCGACCTCCTGCCCGCGCGCACCCCCCTCGTACGACGGGTCGAGGTACATCGTCCGTCCGGCCTGTCCGGCCAGCTTCGGGGTGTCCGCGTCCCACTCGGAGTCGGACACGTAGAACGCGTCCCCGTCCTTGCAGGAGGGCAGGACGGCCACCTCGCGCAGCGACGCGCACGCGCCGACGCTGATCTCGAGGCCCTTCTCCGGTTCCTTGCGCCGGTCGCCCGCGTAGCCCCGGTCGTAGGCGAAGACGTCCTTGACACCCTTGGTGGCGCGGAACCGCTCCACCGCCGGGCCGAGCTCGGAGTGGGGGGACAGCGACACCTCCATCTGCGCCCGCGCGACGTCCTTGCCGCTGTCCTTGGTGTAGTCGCTCTCGACCCCGGCGAACAGCATCTGCAGGGCGATGGCACCGGCCACCGCGACCGCGACGCCGTTGACCATGCGGGCCGCCGTGCCGCTGCTCAGCTGGAGCCTGCGGACGGCAAGCTGCCAGGCCACGCCGCCCGAGCCGAGGCGGGAGACGACCGCCTCGACGACCCAGGGCAGCAGCGTGGTGACGCCGATGAGCAGCAGCAGCACACCGCCGATCACCAGGTAGGCGTTGAAGGTGCCGTTCTCGCGGCCCTGGCCGATCATCGGCCACAGCATCGCCAGACCGCCGAGCGGCATCAGCAGCCGCCACCACAGCCGGCGCCGCGCGGGCTTCGCCGTGCGCACCACTCCGAGCGGCTCGATCACCACGCCGCGCATCGCGAACAGGGTGACCACCACGGCCGCCGCGGGCACCGCGACGCCGACGAGCAGGGCGAGCGCGGGGGAGGGGTCCAGATAGCTCGGGAAGACGCTGATGCCGAACACCTCGACGGAGCCCGCGATCTGGCGCCCGATGAGGAAGAACACGGTGCCGAAGACCAGGCCCAGCACGGCACCCGCGAGCGCCTCGCCGGCCGCGACCCGGCGGACCATGCGCCCGTCGGAGCCGACCAGCCGCAGCGCGGCGAGCCGCCGGTCGCGTCGCTCGCCGCCGAAGCGGACGGCCGCGGCGATGAACACGCCGACCGGCAGCAGCAGCACCACGAAGACGACGATGACCAGCAGCAGCAGGACGGGGTCGGTCTCCGGGTCGGTGGGACTCGTGTCCCCGAACCGGTCGATCCGGGCGACCCGGGCGCCGTCGATCGCCTTCGCGAGGCCGTCGGCGCCCCGCACGAAAGCGAGTTCGTGCGAGCCGATCAGCCCGCTCTCCCCGATGGTGCCGACGATTCTGTCGGGCAGCCGCTCGCGCAGCAGCGCGGCGTCGTCCGACGTCAGCAGCCGTTCGAGGGCGGGGGAGACCACCATCTCGCCGACCGCGGGGAAGCGGTCGACGCCCGGTGGCAGCGGCGCCTTCGGGCCCTCCTGCTCGATGGCGCGGCCGCGGATGTCCTTGTCCCGCCAGTCCGTGTCCACGTCCGCGATCAGCAGACTGTGGTCGTTCGCCTTCTTGTCGAGCCGGCTGTAGTCGACGTCGGCGCGGGCGCTCTCCCGGTCGTGCCGGACCGACTGCATGCTGGGGACCGCGGTGGTGAGCAGCAGAAGCGCCACACCGAGGCCGACGCCGACCGCCGTCAGCAGGGCACGGACCCATCCCTCACGGCCGCCGACGAAGGCGAACCGGACCCCCATGCCGAGGTCCCTGGCCCACTGACGCACGTTCATACGACGCGCTCCATGTCCCGGGACTTGCCGTCGCGCACGACGATCTCGCGGTCGGAGTAGGCGGCGACCCGCGCCTCGTGCGTGACCAGCACGACGGCGGCGTTGGTGGATCGCGCGGCGTCCGTGAGCAGTTCCATCACGCGCTCGCCGTTGAGGGAGTCGAGCGCTCCGGTCGGCTCGTCGGCGAAGAGCACCCGCGGGCCGGTGACCAGCGAGCGGGCGACGGCGACGCGCTGCCCCTGACCGCCGGAGACCTCGCCGGGCCGCTTCTTGCGCAGGTCGTCGACCTCCAGGCGCTCCATCCAGGTGAGCGCGGCCCGCTCGGCCTCCTTGCGGGGGGTGCCGTTGAGGCGCAGCGGCAGGGCGACGTTCTCGACGCAGGTCAGCTCGGGGACGAGCTGGCCGAACTGGAAGACGAACCCGAACTCCGAGCGCCGCAGGGCACTGCGCTGGGCGTCGTTCATGGTGGCCAGCTCGCGCCCGTTGTAGACGATGGACCCCGAGTCGGGCGGGACGATGCCGGCGAGGCAGTGCAGCAGCGTGGACTTGCCGGAGCCGGAGGGGCCCATGACGGCGACGACCTCGCCGGGGTGGATGGAGAAGTCCGCGCCGTCGAGCGCGACGGTCGGGCCGTAGGCCTTGCGCAGCTCGGAGGCCGCCAGCAGGGAGCCCTGGGGCGCGGTCACTTGACCACCACCTCCGCCAGCTTGTCGAGACGGGCGGCGGTCAGCTCCAGCCAGCGCAGGTCGGCCTCCAGGTGGAAGAGTGCGTGGTCGCAGATCAGCTGGTCGGCCAGGTCGCCCTTGCGCTTGCGGTCGGTGAGGATGCGCATCATGCGCAGGTGCTCGGCACGCTGGGTGTCGAGGATGTCGGCGGCGTCGCGCCGGGTCAGCAGGGCGAGGACGACCTTGGTGTAGAGGGTCGACTGGAGGTACGGCTCCGGCTTCTCCGGGGTCGCGAGCCACCGCTGGACGTCGGTGACGCCGGCGTCGGTGATCGCGTACCGCTTGCGCTCGGGCCCGCCTCCGGGCTCGATGCCGTCGACCTCGACGAGGCCGTGCTTCAGCAGGCGGGACATCGTCGAATAGACCTGGCCGTAGTGCAGCGGCCGGTCGTGACCGAACTTCTCGTCGAAGGCCCGCTTCAGGTCGTAGCCGTGACGGGGGCCCGACTCCAGGAGCCCTAGGAGGGTGTGACCGATGGACATGCCGAGGACACTACACGGGGTGTATACCCGGTGTGTATACGCACGGTGTGCAGTGATCGGCAGGGGGTGTGAAGGCCCAGGTGAGGGCCCAATGTCACGGTTCCGCTACGGCGCCTCGGGCGGCCGCGCGGGGGGCCGGCCCCGGCGCGGGATCGGCCGGGTGTCGCCTGGCAGCCGGCCCGCCTCGGCCAGCGCGCGCCGCAGCAGGAACTCGATCTGCGCGTTGGCGGAACGCAGTTCGTCGCCCGCCCAGCGGGCGAGCGCCTCGTACACGGCCGGGTCCAGCCGCAGCAGCACCTGCTTGCGCTGCGGCCGGCCCTGCGGGGCGGAACCCCCGGCGGAATCCGTCACTGGTAGAGCGTCCCGGTGTTGAGGACCGGCTGCGGAGCCCGGTCGCCGCACAGCACCACCATCAGGTTCGACACCATCGCCGCCTTGCGCTCCTCGTCCAGCTCCACGATGTCCCGCTCGGAGATCCGCGCGAGTGCCGCCTCGACCATGCCCACCGCTCCGTCGACGATCTGCCGGCGGGCCGCGACGACCGCGCCGGCCTGCTGGCGCTGGAGCATCGCGGAGGCGATCTCGGGAGCGTACGCGAGATGCGTGAAGCGCGACTCGATGATCTGCACACCGGCGGCCTCCACACGCGCGTGCAGCTCGGCGGCCAGCTTCTCGGTGATCTCCTCGGCGTTGCCGCGCAGCGAGAGGCCGGCCTCGTCGTGGGCGTCGTACGGGTACTCGATGGCGATGTGCCGCACGGCCGCCTCGGTCTGCGTCGAGACGAACTCCAGGAAGTCGTCCACCTCGAACGTGGCCTGCGCGGTGTCCTCGACCCGCCACACCACGACCGCGGCCAGCTCGATCGGGTTGCCGTAGGCGTCGTTGACCTTCAGGACGGCCGTCTCGTGGTTGCGCACCCGCGTCGAGATCTTCGTGCGCGAGGTGAACGGGTTCACCCAGCGCAGCCCGTCCTGCCGGATCGTCCCCCGGTAGCGCCCGAAGAGCTGCACCACCCGGGCCTCGCCCGGCGCGACCATGTTCAGCCCGGACATCGCGAGCAGTGCGGCGATCGCGACCAGCACGCCCGCGACGATCAGGGCCGCCTTGCCGCTGTTCCCCGTGACCGCCGTGGCGCCGGCGATCAGCCCCGCGCCCACCAGCAGCCCGACCAGGCCCAGCAGCAGGGCGAGCCCGCCGCCGATGCTGTGGGCGGCGACCTCGCGCACGCGTGGCGCCGGCATCTCCGGCACGTCGGCCGTGGCGGCCGTCGGCGTGAGGTTCCCGTCGTTCGGCATGGTGGTGCCCCCGTTCCTGTGAATGCTTCCATGATTCCATGCGATTAGCTAAGTGATATCAGAATACCCCATCCGGGCAACCCTGAAGCCCCCTGAGCCGTCGGTTCCGTTGGGGTGGGTGCTGATTGTCACGTCCGTAAAAGCCCGGATCGGCCGCCCTTTGTCACAACTTCCGGTGTTAGCTTTCGGAGCTGACCGGAAGCGGCGAACCCGTGTGTCAGGAGCGCACACCCAAGCGAAGCGGAGCGGAACGGAACCATGGGACGAGCGGAAGAGAGACGAGCGCGGCAGCGTGCCGGCCGCCGCGCGGCGCCCCGGCGCTCCCCCGGAGTGCCCCCGCACACTGGGAACGACCCGTCGGTGACCGTCGTCGGCGCTCCGCCGGACGCCGGCGGGGGCCGCGCCGCCGCCCGCCGCGCCGCGAACGGCAAGGGCGCCAAGGGCACGAACGGCAAGGGCCGGATACGCCGGCTGTTCACCTGGAAGAAGATGCTCGGCACCTTCCTGGGCACCTGCCTGCTGGTCATCGGCGCCTTCTTCGCGCTCTACCTGTACGTCGACGTCCCCGGTGACAACGCCGCCGCCCAGGCCGCGCAGCGCCAGAGCAACGTCTACAAGTACAGCGACGGCAGCGTCCTCGCCCGCGCCGGCGACGTGAACCGCGAGATCGTGGACCTGTCCAAGGTCCCGAAGAAGGTCCAGTACACGTTCGTCGCCGCCGAGAACAAGAGCTTCTACAACGACCACGGCATCGACCTGAAGGGCACCGCCCGCGGTCTGCTCAACACCGTGATGGGCAAGGGCGCGCAGGGCGGCTCGACCATCACCCAGCAGTACGTCAAGAACTACTACCTCAGCCAGGAGCAGACGGTCAGCCGCAAGCTCAGGGAGATGGTCATCTCCCTGAAGGTCGACCGCCAGATGACCAAGGACGACATCCTCGCCGGGTACATCAACACCAGCTACTACGGTCGCGGCGCCTACGGCATCCAGGCCGCCGCCCAGGCGTACTACCGCGTGGACGCCGACAAGCTGACCGTCGAGCAGGGCGCCTACCTCGCCGCCCTCCTCCAGGCGCCGAGCCAGTACGACTGGTCGAGCGCGTCCGACACCGGCAAGAGGCTCGTCACGAACCGCTGGAACTACGTCCTGGACAACATGGTCGAGGAAGGCTGGCTCGACCGCGCCGACCGGCAGAAGATGACCGAGCTGCCGGTGCCCAGGGAGCCCAAGCCCGCCGCGGGCCGCGAGGGCCAGAAGGGCTACCTGATCGAGCTCGCCAACCGCCAGCTGGAGGACCAGCTGATGGAGCAGCAGAACCTCACCCGCTCCCAGGCCGAGGCCGCCGTCGTCGACCAGGGCTGGACCATCACCCTCAACGTCGACAAGAAGCGGCAGGCCGCCCTGGAGAAGGCCGTCAAGGCCGAACTCACCCGCAAGCTCGACCCGAAGAAGCGCAAGGTCGACGCGAACGTCCAGGCCGGCGCCGTCTCCGTCGACCCGAAGACGGGCAAGATCGTCGCCCTCTACGGCGGTGTGGACTACTTCAAGCACTACACGAGCAACGCCACCCGCGCCGACTACCAGCCCGCCTCCACGTTCAAGCCGGTGATCCTGGCCGCCGCCCTGGAGAAGGCCGCCCAGACCCAGGACGGCGACCCCATCACCGCCGACACCGTCTACGACGGCACCAGCAAGCGCCCCGTCGTCGACGACGGGACCAAGGTCGGGTTCGCCCCGGAGAACGAGGACGACCAGGACTACGGCGACATCACCGTCCAGACGGCGATGAACAAGTCCGTCAACTCCGTCTTCGCGCAGATGGGCGTCGACGTCGGCATGAAGGACGTCATGGACGTCGCCGGCGCGCTCGGCATGGACACCGCCGAGGCCCAGGCCGTCCCCGCCCAGACCCTGGGCACCATGGGCGCCAGCCCGCTCCAGATGGCCGGTGTGTACGCCACCCTCGACAACCACGGCATCAAGGTCACCCCCGGCATCCTCAAGAAGGCCGAGCACAACACCCGCCAGGTCGAGATCGCCGACCCCATCGGCGAACGCGTCCTGTCCCGCAGCGCCGCGGACACCGTCACCTCCGTCCTGACCGGCGTGGTCGACGACGGAACGGCCCGGCAGGCCGTCGCGAACAACCCCAAGCGCAGCGGGCAGAAGGTCGCCGGCAAGACCGGCACGTCCGACGACAACAAGTCCGCCTGGTTCACCGGCTACACACCCGACCTGGTCACCTCGGTCGGCCTGTTCGGCGAGGACGCCAAGACCCACAGCCAGACCAAGATGTACGGCGCCGGCGGCCTCCCGCGCGTCAACGGCGGCGGCTTCCCCGCCCAGATCTGGGCCTCGTACATGTTCGGCGTGACCCGGCCCGACGCACGGTTCAGCCTGGACACCGACCAGGGCGCCGGCGTCCGGCCGACCTGGACGCCGACCCCGTCGGACACCCCGACCACCGAGGAACCGACCGACGAGCCCACCACCGAGGAACCGTCGGACGAGCCCACCACCCAGGAGCCGACCGACGAGCCCACCACCCAGGAGCCGACGGACGAGCCGACCACCCAGAAGCCCACGACCGACCCCACGGGCCGGCCCACGGGCGGCATCACCCTGGACCCGGTCAAGCCCGACGACGAGAACTAGACGGCTGAGCGCCGCGTCCTTCCAAGGACGCGGCGCTCAGCCGCGGTTCAGCTCGAACCAGACCACCTTGCCGGTGCTCAGCCGGGTCGCACCCCAGCGCCGCGCCAGCCGGTTCACCAGATACAGCCCGCGCCCGTCCTCGTCCGTGGCCCGCGCCTGCCGCAGCCGCGGCAGCTGCGGCACGTCGTCGCCGACCTCGCAGCGCAGCACGTCCGTGCGCAGCAGCCGCAGCGTCACCGGACGCGAGGCGTAGCGGACCGCGTTCGTCACGATCTCGCTGACCAGCAGCTCCACGGAGTCGCTGAGCTCCTCCAGCCCCCAGCCCGACAACGCGCCCCGCGCCAGCCGCCGGGCCCTCCCCGGCGCGGCGTCCTCCGGGTCCAGATGCCAGTACGCCACGTCGCTCGGCGCGATCCCGTCGAACCGGGCGGCGAGCAGCGCGATGTCGTCGTCCCGGTCACCGGGACCGAGCATGTCCAGCACGTCGTCGCACAGCGCCTCCAGCGGCGGCGGGTGGTCCGCGCCGGTCAGCTGGGCCGTCGCCGCGAGCTTCTCCCGCAGCTGCTCTATCCCGGTCCACACGTCGCGCAGCCGCGACTCCACCAGACCGTCGGTGTACAGCAGCAGCGTCGCCCCGGCCGGCGCGTCCAGCTCCACCGCCTCGAAGTCGACACCGCCGACGCCGATCGGCGCGCCCGCCGGCACCCGCAGCACCTCCGCGTGCCCGCCCAGATGCAGCAGCACCGGCGGCGGATGCCCCGCGTTGGCGATCGTGATGCGGTGCGACACCGGGTCGTACACCGCGTACAGGCAGGTCGCCATCCGGTCGGTGCCCAGCCGCTGCGCCTGCTCGTCCAGATGGTGCAGCACCTCCTGCGGCGGCAGATCGAGACCCGCGAGGGTCTGCGCCGTCGTCCGCAGCTGGCCCATGATCGCGGCCGACGTCATGGAGTGCCCCATGACGTCACCCACCACCAGCGCCACCCGGCTGCCCGGCAGCGGGATGGCGTCGTACCAGTCACCGCCGACCCGCGCGGTCTCCGCGGCCGGGAGATAGCGCGAGGCGAGCCGCACACCCGTCGGCCGTGGCAGCGTCTCCGGCAGCATCGTGCGCTGCAACTCGTCCGCGATGTACGCCTCACGGCCGTACAGCACCGCCTTGTCGATGCCCAGCGCGCTGTGCGTGGCCAGCTGGGCCGCGACCAGCAGATCGTCCGGCTCGAACGCGAGCCGCTCCGGCCGGCGCAGGAACACCGCCGCGCCGATCACCCGGCGCCGCCCCCGCAGCGGGGCCAGGATCGCCCGCTGCCCGTCGGGGATGATCGACTCGCCCTCCTCGCCGAGGAGTTCCGGCAGCGCGGCCCGTGCGGCGGGCGCGTCCGCGAACACCGGGCGCACCCCGCGCAGCACCTCGGCCAGCGCACCGCCCGGACGCACCTCGCACAGCTCGGCCGTCACCGACGACAGCCCCGCCAGCTCGGCCGGCTCCGCGGGCGGCGCCGGCGGCAGGAAGCCCTCGGTGTCCCGCTCCTCCGGGATGCGGTCCGTCCGGCGCAGCCGCAGCACCACCGGCCCCGTCGGCCGCTCGTCACCGACCGGCAGCGGGTCCCGCAGGTACACGAGGATCGCGTCGGAGAACGTCGGCACGGTCGCCCGGCACAGCCCCATCACGATCTCGTCCAGGTCCAGACCGCGGGCGATCCGCCGCGTGGCGGCGCCCACGAACCGCAGCCGGTCCCCGTCCCGCCGCATCGGCGTGGGACGGCCCGGCTGCAGCGGCTGGCCCGTGCGCCGCTCGGCGGACGTGGCCGGCTGCTCGGCGCCCGGCTGCGGAGGAATCGCCTCCGGCGCGGGCCGTGGCCGGTGCGCGTCGGGCTCGGCGACGGAGGGCTGCGCGTGCTCGGGACCGTTGCCGACGATGACTGAGGGCTCCTTGCTCGGGCCGGACGGTGCGGTGGTGCCCGGCGTGGAAGGGGTCTCTCCGGTGCGGGCCTGCGCGGGTAACGCGGCACCGCCACCGGAGGGGCGCGCGGACGCGGCGCGGGGCGCCGAGACACGCGCGAGCGCCCCGCGGGGCTCCGCGGGGTCGACGCCCGCCTCGGGGCGCTCGAAGGAGGTCGGCTGCTCCGTCACGCCTTTCGCATCCATCCGTCCGGGGCTGCGCGCCACGCGTGCAGTACGTCCCGCCGAGACTCCGATACCCGCAATACATGCCCCAGGAACGGAAATCCCGCGTGACCAGAGACAGTTCCTGTGCCACCGGTGCGGTGCCGGCGCCGGTCCGTGCCGGCGTCGCCCTGGTAACCCTCGCTCACGTCCTGCCGCCCCTCGGTGACGATCGGTCAAGCCCGGCGCTTCGTCCGTCAGTTGTCCCCGCGCGCCCGTGCGGAGGACGATCCTACGTTTCTTGCCGGGGGGCGCATCAAGGGTCTCACGACGACAGCCGCGCGGGCGTACGGTCCCAGTCCTCAGGCAAAGAAGGTACAGCCCAGGACGGATCGGGGCGCCAGTTCTGCCAGCCGTCGCAGAACGGCGGCCCCCACGCGCGGATCACCTCCACCGCCGCCTCGCCGGCCCGGCGCACCCGCGCGGCCAGCTCCTCGTCCATCAGCCCGTCCCGCCGGGCCTGCGCGAACTCGTCCTCGTCACGCCAGTGCCAACTGCGATCCGGGTGCACGGAGATGTCCAGGAAATGGTCCTCGGAGTCCACCCCGCCCGCCCAGCGGGCCAGCGGCTCCTCCAGGTTCACGTACCAGTTCTTGAACCGCCAGCCCGGCTCCCAGAACAGCCACACCGACCACGGCTCACCGGGCCGCGCCAGCTTCAGCACCCCGGTCCCGAACCAGCGGTCGCGCTGGACGGTGCGCGGCTTGGTGTACCGGGTCCGCAGCGGCTCCAGGTGGACGGACGTCCCGTCGGTCAGCACCGGCTTGACGCACTCCGTGCCCGGCGCGAGCCACACCGCCAGCAGCCGCTCGTCGTCGCGTACGACGGTGACGGGACGCGCGATGTGGAAGCGCCGGCCCGCGTTCTCCCGGTACCGCCACAGGATGTGCGACCCGGGGGCCCAGAAGCCCGTCGACCCGCCCGCTTCCACTTCCGTCGTCACTGACCCGCCGTCTGCCATGCGGAGATATTAGGTGCCCCAGGCACACGCCGCTGCGAGACCGGTCACCGTTCACGCCTTCGTGACCGGCGTCACGGGTGTGTCATCCGCAGCACGTCCAGGGCCTCGTCCAGCTGCTCCAGGGTCAGGTCGCCGCGCTCCACGTACCCGCCGTCCAGGACGACCGCACGGATCGTCCGGCGCTCGGCGAGGGCCTTCTTGGCCACCTTGGCGGCCTCCTCGTACCCGATGTACTTGTTGAGCGGCGTGACGACCGACGGCGACGACTCCGCGTACTCCCGCGCCCGTTCACGGTGCGCGACGATCCCGTCGACCGTGCGGTCGGCCAGCAGCCGGGAGACGTTCGCGAGGAGCCGCACCGACTCCAGGACGTTCTTCGCGATGACCGGCAGCATCACGTTCAGCTCGAAGTTGCCGGCCGCGCCCGCGGTGGCGACGGTGGCGTCGTTGCCGATCACCTGGGCGCAGACCATGAGCACGGCCTCCGGGATCACCGGGTTCACCTTGCCCGGCATGATCGACGACCCGGGCTGCAGATCGGGCAGGGAGATCTCGGCGAGCCCGGTGCGCGGCCCCGACGCCATCCAGCGCAGATCGTTGGCGATCTTCGTCAGCCCGACCGCGATGGTCCGCAGCTGCCCGCTGGTCTCCACGACGCCGTCCCGGGCGCCCTGCGCCTCGAAGTGGTCGCGTGCCTCGGTCAGCGGCAGGGAGGTCGCCCGGGCCACCTCCTCGATGACGGCGGCGGAGAACCCGGGCGGGGTGTTGATGCCGGTGCCGACGGCCGTGCCGCCCAGCGGCAGCTCGGCGAGCCGGGGCAGCGAGGCCCGCAGCCGCTCGACGCCGTACCGCACCTGGGCCGCGTACCCGCCGAACTCCTGACCGAGCGTCACGGGCGTGGCGTCCATCAGGTGCGTCCGCCCCGACTTCACGACGTCGGCGAACTCCCCGGCCTTGCGCTCCAGGGCCGCCGCGAGGTGTTCCAGCGCCGGGATCAGATCCCGGGTGACGGCGGCGGTGGCCGCGATGTGGAGGGAGGAGGGGAAGACGTCGTTGGACGACTGGGAGGCGTTGACGTGGTCGTTCGGGTGCACGTCCCGGCCGAGCCGCTCGGTCGCCAGGGTCGCGACGACCTCGTTGGTGTTCATGTTGGACGAGGTGCCGGACCCGGTCTGGAACACGTCGACGGGGAAGTGCTCGTCCCAGCGCCCCTCGGCGACCTCAGCGGCCGCCTCCTGGATCGCCTCGGCGACGTCCTTGTCGAGCACCCCGAGCCGCGCGTTCACCTTCGCGGCGGCGCCCTTGATGCGGGCGAGCGCCTCGATGTGGGCGCGCTCGATGCGTTGCCCGGAGACGGGGAAGTTCTCCACGGCCCGCTGGGTCTGGGCCCGCCACTTGGCGTGGGCGGGCACCCGCACCTCGCCCATCGAGTCGTGCTCGGTGCGGTACTCGGTCCTGTCCTGCTCGTCGGTCATCGACGATCACCTCCACGTGTCACAGCGCCGGCACCCCGACCACTGTTCCCCGTGGAGGCGATTCGTCACCGACCGCTCAGGCGAGTCCGGGGCCGCGTACCGGAATGGACGTGAAGGTCGGCGGATAGTGGCATTTCCCGAATAATTCGATCTTTTTGTTCGTCCCGCGGGGACTGCTCCTACCGTCGAGACCATGGTCAAAAACCCGAGGGTTCTGGGAACCGTCCGTCTTTCCGTCCTCAGGGACGACACCACCAGCCCCGAGAGGCAGAGGCAGGCGGTGGAACACTGGGCATCGGGTCCGGCTGTGGACGGGCGCATAGTCGCCTTCGCCGAGGATCTGGACGTTTCCGGGGCGATGCATCCCTTCAAACGGCCCGGCCTGGGCCCGTGGTTGAGCGCACCGCCATATCGGTACGGAGACACCCCCGTCGGACAGGCCGACGGGGGCGTGAGAACCGTTTGTCGGCGTGAGGTCAGGCCTTACGGACCGGGATGCTGGTGAAGGTCGGCTGGGAGAGGCTCTCCGGACTGAAGAAGTCGTTGCCCTTGTCGTCGACGACGACGAACGCCGGGAAGTCCTCGACCTCGATCTTCCAGACCGCCTCCATGCCGAGCTCCTCGTACTCGAGGACCTCGACCTTCTTGATGCAGTCCTGGGCGAGGCGGGCGGCGGGGCCGCCGATGGAGCCGAGGTAGAAGCCGCCGTGGGAGGCGCACGCGTCGGTGACCTGCTTGCTGCGGTTGCCCTTGGCGAGCATCACCTTGGAGCCGCCCGCGGCCTGGAACTGCTCGACGTAGGAGTCCATGCGGCCGGCCGTCGTCGGGCCGAAGGAGCCGGACGCGTAGCCCTCCGGGGTCTTCGCGGGACCGGCGTAGTACACCGGGTGGTCCTTGAGGTACTGCGGCATCTCCTCGCCCGCGTCCAGCCGCTCCTTGATCTTGGCGTGCGCGATGTCGCGGGCCACGACCAGCGGGCCGGTCAGGGACAGGCGGGTCTTGACCGGGTACTTCGTCAGCTCGGCCAGGATGGTGTCCATCGGCTGGTTCAGGTCGATCTCGACGACGTCACCGGACTCGTCCAGGTGCTCGTCGGTGGTGTCCGGCAGGAAGCGCGCCGGGTCGGTCTCCAGCTGTTCCAGGAAGACGCCCTCGGCGGTGATCTTTGCGACGGCCTGGCGGTCGGCGGAGCAGGAGACGGCGATGGCGACGGGGCAGGAGGCGCCGTGGCGGGGGAGGCGCACCACGCGGACGTCGTGGCAGAAGTACTTGCCGCCGAACTGCGCGCCGATGCCGATCTTCTGCGTCAGCTCGAAGACCTTCTCCTCCAGCTCCTTGTCCCGGAAGCCGTGGCCCAGCTCGGAGCCCTCGGCGGGGATCTCGTCCAGGTAGTGCGCGGAGGCGTACTTGGCGGTCTTCAGCGCGTACTCGGCGGAGGTGCCGCCGACGACGATCGCCAGGTGGTACGGCGGGCAGGCGGCCGTACCCAGCGAACGGATCTTCTCCTCCAGGAACTTCATCATGGAGGCCTCGTTGAGGACGGCCTTGGTCTCCTGGTAGAGGAACGACTTGTTGGCGGAGCCGCCGCCCTTGGCCATGAAGAGGAACTTGTAGGCGCCGCCGTCGGTCGCGTACAGCTCGATCTGCGCCGGGAGGTTGGAGCCGGTGTTCTTCTCCTCCCACATGGTGAGGGGAGCCATCTGTGAGTAGCGCAGGTTGAGGTTCTTGTATGCGTCGTAGATGCCCTTGGAGAGGGCCTTCTCGTCCTCGCCCCGGGTCAGCACGTTCTGGCCGCGCTTGCCCATGACGATCGCGGTGCCGGTGTCCTGGCACATCGGGAGCACGCCGGCGGCCGCGATGTTCGCGTTCTTCAGCAGGTCCAGGGCGACGAACTTGTCGTTGGAGGACGCCTCGGGGTCGTCGATGATCCGGCGGAGCTGCGCGAGGTGGGCCGGGCGCAGGTAGTGCTGGATGTCGTGGATGGCCTCCTCGGCGAGCTTGCGCAGCGCCTCCGGCTCCACCTGGAGGAAGGTGCGCCCGTCCGGTCCCTCGACCGTGGAGACGCCCTCGGAGGTCACCAGCCGGTAGGGGGTGGTGTCCTCTCCCTGGGGGAGCAGATCGGTGTACGCGAACTCAGGCATCTCGCCCATTCCTCACTCGACAGACAGCGGCTGGCCTCCGTTGGCAGCGCCCACCAGCCTAGAACCTGCCTCTGACGGCGAAGCTGTGAGGTAAGGCTCAGTCCGGTGACCGCCGGACGAATCGCCCGAGGGGTATCGCGATCTATCGTGTTTCGGTACGCTGCTGCCGTGGACCTTCAGAAGCGCACCGCGCCCGCTCCCGCCGCCGAGCTCCGCGCCTCCGACGCCGACCGTGACCGCATCGCCGACATCCTGCGCGACGCCCTGGCCGAGGGGCGCCTGACCGCCGACGAGCACGCCGAGCGGGTCGAGGGCGTCCTCGCCGCGAGGACGGTCGGCGAGCTGGAGGTGTTCGTCCGGGACCTGCCCGCCGGGCATCCGCGCCGCGCAGCCCCGGCCGCCGCGCGCCCGATCCCGGCCCCCGTCCCGGCCGACGCCGACGACCATGTGGTCGCCGTGTTCAGCAGCGCCGTGCGCAAGGGGCGCTGGCGCGCGGGCCGCCGTATCCACGCGTACGCCGTGTTCGGCAGTGTGGAGATCGACCTCAGCGAAGCCCTCTTCCAGTACCAGCACATCGTGATCCGGGCGTGGTCGGTCTTCGGCAGCATCGAGGTCCGCGTCCCGGAGAACGTGTCGCTGCGCGGCACCGGCGGCGGCGTCCTCGGCTCCTTCGAGGTGGACCATCTCGACGCGGAGGACCCGGACGCGCCGGTCGTCCATGTCGACGGCTGGGCCGTGCTGGGCAGCATCGAGGGCCGGCCGCGGCGCGGGAAGCTGGTCGCGGACATCCTGGACCGCGTGCACCGCAAGGTCGACCGGAGCCTGCGCCGGCACCTGGAGCACTGACGACCTGAGCATGGACGACCGTGAACCGGACGGGCTGGTTCCTGCGGCCGGCGCCCCTGCCCGGGCGCGCGCGGCAGCCCGGGAACCAGCGGTTCGGAACTCCCTGCATAGGCGCGCGCACAGCGGGTAGACCTTGTCGCATCGTCTCTCGCTCGCGAAGCCGTCGTCAGGAGTAGACCGTGCTGCAACCGCCGCATTCGTCCCTGCAGGTAGCCGCCGTTCCGGCCCAGCGGGTGCCAGCGCGAGACAGGGATCAGGACGCCCCCTGGCACACCGAGGCGGTGTGCCGGCGCGACGAGGCGGGGCTGTTCTTCGCCCCGTCCAAGGAGCCCACCGCGGCCCGCCTGTCCCGCGAGGAGGCGGCCAAGCGGGTCTGTGCCCGCTGTCCGGTCATGGTCGAGTGCCGTGAACACGCGCTGCTCCAGCCCGAGCCGTACGGCGTGTGGGGCGGACTGACCGCGGCCGAGCGCCGTGTGGTCCTCGCCCGGCGCCGCCGCCGCGAGATGGAGTTGAAGAAGACGGTGGGCGCCGTGAACCGCATAGCCCAGGCCGGCTGAGACACGACGCGAAAGGGCGCCCCCTCCGCACCGGGGGCGCCCTTGCCGCTCAGCGGGACCGCCGCGCCGTCACTTCGCCCTGTCGAAGTCGATGGCGCTGTAGGCCCGCAGCTTGCTGAGCCGGTGCTCGGAGTCGATCCGGCGCACCGTGCCCGACTTGGACCGCATGACGATCGAGTCGGTCGTCGCGGTCTCGGACCGGTAGCGCACCCCGCGCAGCAGCTCGCCGTCGGTGATGCCGGTCGCGACGAAGAAGACGTTGTCCCCGGCGACCAGGTCGTCCGTCATCAGGACGCGGTCCAGGTCGTGCCCGGCGTCGATCGCGCGCTGCCGCTCCTCGTCGTCCTTCGGCCACAGCTTGCCCTGGATGGTGCCGCCGAGGCACTTCACGGCGCAGGCCGAGATGATGCCCTCGGGGGTGCCGCCGATGCCGAGCAGCATGTCGACGCCGGTGCCCTCGCGCAGCGCGTAGATGGAGCCGGCGACGTCGCCGTCGGAGATCAGCTTGATGCGCGCGCCGGCGTCCCGGATCTCCTTGATGATCCCTTCGTGGCGGGGCCGGTCGAGGATGACGACGGTGACGTCCTCCGGGGTGGACCGCTTGGCCTTGGCGACCCGGCGGATGTTGACCCCGACGGGCGCGTCGATGTCGACGAAGTCGGCGGCCTCGGGACCGGTGACGAGCTTGTCCATGTAGAAGACGGCCGACGGGTCGAACATGGAGCCCCGGTCGGCCGCGGCGAGCACGGAGATGGCGTTGGGCATGCCCTTGGCGGTGAGCGTGGTTCCGTCGATCGGGTCGACGGCGATGTCGCACTCCGGCCCGGTCCCGTCGCCGACGCGCTCCCCGTTGAAGAGCATGGGCGCCTCGTCCTTCTCGCCCTCACCGATGACGACGACGCCGTTCATCGACACGGTGTGGACGAGGGTCCGCATGGCGCGCACCGCGGCGCCGTCGGCGCCGTTCTTCTCGCCGCGGCCGACCCAGCGGCCCGCCGCCATCGCGGCCGCCTCGGTCACACGGACCAGTTCCAGGGCCAGGTTGCGGTCGGGGGCCTCGCTCGGTACTTCGAGTTCGGACGGCAGATGATGATGATTCTCGGTCATCGGAGCGCACCTTTCTGATACGACGACGGCCGGATGAGGGTGACGGGCCTGACTCTATCCCCGGGCGGACAGAATGAGCAGGGGGCCCCACGGATGAGCAGAGCGGGCACCTGCGACGATAGGGGACGTGGCTGGTTCGAAGGTTAAGCAGAAGTCGGTCCGCAACATGGTCCTCTCCCTCGCGGTGACCGTGCTCGCGGCGGGAGTCGTCTATCTCTTCGTGCCGCACGACGACGGCACGCCCGACCTCCCGCGGGTCGACTACCGCGTCGAGCTGCTCACGGCCCGCCGGGCCGCGTCCTACCCGGTGGTGGCGCCGCAGGGGCTGCCCGACAGCTGGAAGCCGACCTCCGTGCGGTTCCAGGGCGACAAGTTCGACGCCTGGCACCTCGGCTATCACACCCCGGACGGCGGCTATGTGCAGGTCCAGCAGTCGATGGAGAAGCCGGAGGACTTCATCGAGCAGGCGAGCCAGGGCGGCCACAGGACGGATGTCACGGAGCGGATCGGCGAGCGCACCTGGACCCGCTACACCGGCGGCCGCTACGACGCCCTGGTCTCCCGTGAGGACGGCGCGACGACCGTGGTCGCCGGCACGGGCTCGTTCGGGCAGCTGACGGAGATGGCGAAGGCCCTGCGCGCCGAGTGACCCCCTGAGCGCGGCGAAGGCCCCCGGCGTGACGCCGGGGGCCTTCGCCATGGGCGGCGGGCCCGCGGGGGCCGCAGCGCCGCGGTCAGATCGTGGTGACGACGTCGTCGTACGCCAGACGGGGGGAGCGCGGGTACCAGGCGTCCGGGCCGGGGCGGCCGATGTTGACGATCATCAGCGGGGTGTGGTCGTCGTCCAGGAACTCCTTGCGGACGCCCTCGAAGTCGAAGCCGGTCATGGGGCCGGCGGCCAGCCCGGCGGCGCGGACGCCGACGATGAAGTACGCGGCCTGGAGGGCGCCGTTCAGCGCGGCGCTGTTCTCGCGGACCACGCGGTCGCCGAAGACGGCGTCCTTGGCCTGCGGGAAGTGCGGGAAGAGAACCGGCAGCTCCTCGTGGAACTCGTTGTCCGCGGAGAGGATCGCGACCAGTGGGGCGGTGGCGGTCTTCTGCCGGTTGCCCTCGGCCATGTGGGCGACCAGGCGCTCGCGGGCCTCGGCGGAGCGGACCAGCGTGACGCGCAGCGGGGACTGGTTCATGGAGGTCGGGCCGTACTTGACCAGGTCGTAGATCGCCTGGACCTGCTCGTCGGTCACCGGCTCGTCGGTGAAGGAGTTCGCGGTGCGGGCCTCGCGGAACAGCAGGTCCTGAGCGGCGGGATCGAGGACGAGAGACATGCGGAACCTTCTCGGTGGTGCGGTGTGGGGGTACCGCACGGGGACCGCGCGGCACACGTAAGCGGACCGGGGACCGCTTACGTGGGCGACAGTACGCGAGACAAGTTCAATGTTCAACAAAGCGGCGGGTTCCGGTGATCGTCGTCACAGGAACCGCCCCTTCGCGGGACGTACGGGCGGCGTCAGTCGTCGCCGCCCTCCTCCCGCCCGTCCCCGGCCTCCTCCTCGGCGAGCGCCGCGTCCAGGCGCGCCCGCGCCCCGTCCAGCCAGCGCCGGCACACCTTCGCCAGCTCCTCGCCCCGCTCCCAGAGCGCGAGCGACTCCTCCAGCGTCGTGCCGCCCGCCTCCAGCCGCCGTACGACCTCGATCAGCTCGTCCCGGGCCTGCTCGTACCCGAGGGCCTCTTCCACCTTGCCGGTCATGCGCCCACCCTATGCATCGCTTCCTGCGTCGACTCGTACGGAGAACTCGCCCTCGGCGACCCGGGCGCGCAGCACCTCGTCGGCCGCCACCTCGCCGGGATCGCGCACCACATGCCCGTCGTCCCGCTGCAGCACCGCGTACCCGCGCTTCAGGGTCGCCGCCGGGGACAGGGCCACCACGCGCGCGTGCGTGTGCGTCAGCTCGGACGCCGCCCGGTCCAGCAGATGACCCAGGCACCGGCGACCACGGTCCAGGAGGGAGGCCACGTGGTCGGCCCGCTCGTCGATCATCCGGTGCGGATCCTCTATCGAGGGGCGCGCGAGAGCGTGCGCGAGCCCTCGCTCCTCCCGCTCGACGTACGCCTCCACGCACCGCCGCGCCCGGTCGCGCAGCATCCGCACCCGCTCGTACTCCTCGCCGACGTCCGGGACGACCTTCTTCGCGGCGTCGGTCGGGGTGGAGGCGCGCAGATCGGCGACCAGGTCCAGCAGCGGGTTGTCCGGCTCGTGCCCGATCGCCGACACGACGGGCGTACGGCAGGCCGCCACGGCCCGCACCAGCTGCTCGTCGGAGAACGGCAGCAGGTCCTCCACGCTGCCGCCGCCCCGCGCGACGATGATCACGTCCACGTCGTCGAGCGCGTCCAGCTCCTTGACCGCCTGCACGACCTGCGGCACCGCGTGCACACCCTGCACCGGGACATTGCGCACCTCGAAGCGGACGGCGGGCCAGCGGTGCCGCGCGTTCTCCAGGACGTCCCGCTCGGCCGCGGACGCCCGCCCGCACACCAGGCCCACGAGCTGGGGCAGGAACGGCAGCGCCCGCTTGCGCTCCGGCGCGAACAGACCCTCCGCGGCCAGCGACTTCTTCAGCATCTCCAGCCGGGCCAGCAGCTCCCCGACGCCGACCGGCTTGATCTCGGCGGCCCGCAGGGACAGCTGCCCGCGCGGCGCGTACCACTCGGGCTTGGCGAGCACCACGACCCGCGCGCCCTCGCTCACCACGTCCGCCACCGCGTCGAACACCTGCCGGTAGCAGGTCACGCTCACCGAGATGTCGTACGACGGGTCGCGCAGCGTCAGGAACACCACCCCCGCGCCGGGCCGCCGTGAAAGCTGGGTGATCTGCCCTTCCACCCACACCGCGCCGAGCCGGTCGATCCACCCCCCGATGAGCCGGGACACCTCACCGACGGGCAGCGGGGACTCGGGCGACGTGTTCACAGCCATGCGGCGAGCGTAACGGCCGCCACCGACAACACCCCCCGCCCCGGTGCGGGGCGCGGACACCGGCCCCGCGCGCCGCCTCCCGCCCCGCACACCCCACCACGACTCGTCCGATCTTCGGGGCGGGGCACGCACCCTTACGATGGGACGCATGACTGCTTCGCCTGGCCGCCGTGTCCTGCTCGCCGCCCCCCGTGGCTACTGCGCGGGTGTGGACCGCGCCGTGATCGCCGTCGAGAAGGCCCTGGAGCAGTACGGCGCTCCGGTCTACGTCCGGCACGAGATCGTCCACAACAAGTACGTCGTGCAGACCCTGGAGAAGAAGGGCGCGATCTTCGTCGAGCGCACGGAGGAGGTGCCGCCGGGCAACATCGTGATGTTCTCCGCGCACGGCGTCGCCCCCGTCGTCCACGAGGAGGCCGCCCGCGGCCGGCTCGCCACCATCGACGCGACCTGCCCGCTGGTCACCAAGGTGCACAAGGAAGCGGTCCGGTTCGCCAACGAGGACTACGACATCCTCCTCATCGGGCACGAGGGCCACGAGGAGGTCATCGGCACCTCCGGCGAGGCCCCCGAGCACATCCAGCTCGTCGACGGCCCCGCCGACGTCGCCAAGGTCGAGGTCCGCGACGAGTCCAAGGTCGTCTGGCTCTCCCAGACCACGCTCTCCGTCGACGAGACCATGGAGACCGTCGACGCCCTCAAGGAGAAGTTCCCGCAGCTGATCTCGCCGCCCAGCGACGACATCTGCTACGCCACGCAGAACCGCCAGCTCGCCGTGAAGCAGATGGGCGCCGAGGCCGACCTCGTCATCGTCGTCGGCTCCCGCAACTCCTCCAACTCCAAGCGGCTGGTCGAGGTCGCCAAGCTGGCGGGCGCCCGCGCGGCGTACCTGGTGGACTTCGCCGACGAGATCGAGGAGGGCTGGCTGGACGGCGTCACGACCGTCGGCGTCACCTCGGGCGCCTCGGTGCCGGAGGTACTGGTCGAGCAGGTCCTCGAGTGGCTGTCGCAGCGCGGCTTCGAGGACGTCGAGATCGTCAAGGCGGCCGAGGAGTCCATCACGTTCTCCCTGCCCAAGGAGCTGCGCCGGGACCTGCGCGAGGAGGCGGCGGCGCTCATCGCCGAGCGCACCGGTTCCGCGACGGGTGAGTGACCGTCAGGCGTCCGTCGTACCGTAGGGCCATGCAGATCTTCGGCTTGGACATCGGCGGATCCGGGATCAAGGGCGCCCCGGTGGACCTCGACAAGGGCGACCTGGCCCAGGAGCGCCACAAGGTGCTCACCCCGCACCCGGCGACCCCCGACGGGGTCGCCGACGGTGTGCTCCAGGTCGTCGAGCACTTCGGCTGGACCGGCCCGGTCGGGCTCACCTTCCCCGGCGTGGTGACCGACGGCTCCACGATCCGCACCGCCGCGAACGTCGACAAGGGCTGGATCGACACCGACGCGCGCGCGTTGTTCGGCGAGCGCCTCGGCGGCCTCCCGGTGACGGTGGTCAACGACGCCGACGCCGCCGGGGTCGCCGAGATGCACTTCGGCGCGGGCCGCGGCCGCAAGGGCACGGTCTTCCTGCTCACCTTCGGCACGGGCATCGGCAGCGCCCTCTTCCTCGACGGCCGCCTGGTCCCCAACACCGAGCTCGGCCACCTCGAGCTGAACGGCCACGACGCGGAGAAGCGCGCCTCCAGCAAGGCCAAGGAGGACGAGGACCTGACGTGGGAGCACTGGGCCCGCCGCGTCCAGAAGTACCTCGCGCACGTCGAGATGCTGTTCTCGCCCGAGCTGTTCATCATCGGCGGCGGCGTGAGCCGCAAGGCCCACAAGTTCCTGCCCCACATCGAGGGCATCCGCGCGGAGATCGTCCCGGCCCAGCTGCAGAACAACGCGGGGATCGTGGGAGCGGCGATGCACGCGGCGGAGACGGCGGTCACCGGCTGACACGCCCGCCGGTCGCCCGTCAGTCCACGGAACCCCGGACCGCCGTCCGGCGTGCCACCAGCCGGACCCGGCGCACGAGGACGACGGCACCGGCGAGCAGTGTCCCGCCGTACAGCCACCCGGCCTCGGTCGCGAGGGCGGTCACCAGGCCCATCAGGTGACCGCCGAAGCCCCCGCCGTGGTCGGCCGCCGGGAGCAGCCCCAGCGCGAACGCGTTCGGCACGACGACGGGTGCGGTCAGCAGATCGCCCTCGCGCACCCACAGCGCGGTCAGCACGCACACCGGCAGGAACAGCACGCTGTACAGGCCCAGCGAACCGGACAGCGCGGAGTCGAGGAAGCCGAGCAGCAGCATCGCCGCCCCGCAGAACAGCCCGCTGCCCAGCCCGGTCAGCCGCGGGTTCGGCAGCCGCCCGGCGGCCGCGGGCGCCGGGGCCGGACCCGGCCGCCGCACGGCCCCGGCCGGGCGGGAGGGGACGGGCCGCCGCTGGGCGACCGGCCGCATCGCCGGAGCCGGCCGGGCGCCGCCGCGCCGCGGCGTACGCGGGTCCCCGGCCGCCGACGCCGCCTGCGCGGAGCGGGACAGCCCCTGCGGCGACCGTGCGGACCGGGAGGCCGCGCTCGCGGACCCTCCGGAACGGGACCGCGCGGGCCAGGCGGACCGCCGTCCCGCCCCGCCGGCACGCCCCGTGCCCCGCTCGCCCACGCCCGGCACGATCCCGCCCTCGCCGCGCCTCGTACGGCCCTCGCCCCGCTCCACCGTGTCCCCGTCCGCCTCGACATCCGCATCCGCTCGCGCGGCGCGTACCCGCCCTCACCCCGTGGGGAACCCGCGCATCTCGTGGCGGTCCGTGCCCGGCGGGTCGCGCCCTGTGCCGCTCCTGTACCCCAAACCTAGGGCGCGGCACGGGGTGCGGCGGGCGACGGACACGCCCGGGGGCGCACCTTGGCCAGGTGTTCGACGGCACGCCGGGGGCGTGCCCGGCACGCCGTAGACTGGTGGATCGGCCCCAACCCCAGTCCTCATCTCTCACGTACGGGAAGTCGCAACGTGTCGCTCACGATCGGAATCGTCGGTCTGCCGAATGTCGGCAAGTCGACCCTGTTCAACGCCCTGACCAAGAACGACGTGCTGGCGGCCAACTACCCGTTCGCCACGATCGAGCCCAACGTCGGTGTCGTGGGCGTCCCGGACGCGCGGCTGACGAAGTTGGCCGAGATCTTCGGGTCCCAGCGGGTCCTCCCGGCGACGGTCGACTTCGTCGACATCGCGGGCATCGTGCGCGGCGCCTCCGAGGGCGAGGGCCTGGGCAACAAGTTCCTGGCGAACATCCGTGAGTCCGACGCGATCTGCCAGGTCATCCGGGCCTTCAAGGACGAGAACGTCGTCCACGTCGACGGCAAGGTCTCGCCGAAGGACGACATCGAGACGATCAACACCGAGCTGATCCTCGCCGACCTCCAGACCATCGAAAAGGTCCTGCCGCGCCTGCAGAAGGAATCGCGGATCAAGAAGGACATCGCGCCGAAGGTGAAGGCCGTCGAGGAGGCCAAGGAGATCCTGGAGAAGGGCGACACCCTGTTCTCCGCGGGCATCGTCCAGGGCTCCGGCAACGAGGAGCTCCTGCACGACCTGCACCTGCTGACCACCAAGCCCTTCCTCTACGTCTTCAACGTCGACGAGGACGAACTGGTCGACGACGACTTCAAGGCCGAGCAGCGCGCCCTGGTCGCCCCCGCCGAGGCGATCTTCCTCAACGCCAAGCTGGAGGCGGACCTCGCCGAGCTCGACGAGGAGGACGCCATGGAGCTCCTGGAGTCGGTCGGCGCCGAGGAGCCCGGCCTCGCCACCCTGGCCCGCGTCGGCTTCAACACCCTCGGCCTGCAGACCTATCTGACGGCCGGCCCCAAGGAGTCCCGGGCCTGGACGATCAAGAAGGGCGCGACCGCCCCCGAGGCCGCCGGTGTCATCCACACCGACTTCCAGAAGGGCTTCATCAAGGCGGAGGTCATCTCCTTCGAGGACCTGGTGGAGACCGGTTCGGTCGCCGAGGCCCGCGCGAAGGGCAAGGCCCGCATGGAGGGCAAGGACTACGTCATGCAGGACGGGGACGTGGTGGAGTTCCGCTTCAACGTCTAGGCACCACCCTGCGCCACTGTTCGCGCAGGTCGTCAAGGGTCCGGCTCCGCGGGGTCGGGCCCTTGGCGCGTCCCGGGGCGCGGGAAGGCCGGGATCGGACCGTGCTGACGGTCGCGACTCGGCCGCGGCCGGACCACGAGATGTGCAGCGGTGCACCGGGTCGGGAGGCGGCCCCGCCCAGTGGCAGGATGCGAGGACACGTCGGGAGGGGTCGGGAGGGCGGGGCGGCATGGGGCGCAGTGAGCGGGAGGCGGTTGCCGGGGGGCAGCGGCTGTACGAGGCCGCGCGGGCGGTGGCCGACGACCACGCGCGGGCCGTGGCCGCCGTGCACGCGGCTCTGGAGCCGATCCACGACGACCTCGTGAGGCGGGAGCTGGACGGCATCCCGGTCACCCGGCTGAAGGACCTCACCGAGGGCCGGCTGCGGCTAGGCGAGGTGGAGAAGGGCGGCTTCCGTACGGTCGGGCAGGTCCTCGACGCCGGCGCCTACCGGCTGCGGCAGCTGCCCGGCGTCGGCCGGCAGACCGCCGACCAGACCGTGGCCGCCGCACGCCGGATCGCCGACGCGGTACGGGACACCGTCGCCGTGCACATCGACGTCGACCGGCCGGAGCCGCGGACCACCGCCCTGGTCGCGGCCCTGAACGTGCTCGTGGAGGCCGGGCCCGAGGCGCGCCGGGCCGTGGAGACGGCCGCCGCGCTGGTGAAGCGGCTCGGCCCGCTGCTCACCGAGGCGGCCCCGGCGGCCGGGCGGCTGCGCATGCTGTTCGCCGGGCGGGCCGGACGGGAGCGCGCGGTCGCGGCCGTGGCGGAGATCCGTACGGCGACGGAGCGGGCGCACGGGGACGGCGTGCCGGGGCTGCTGGCCCAGGCGTCGGTGGACCTGCTGCGCCGCCCGGAGTCCGACGTCGCCGCGCTGGTCGACTTCGAGCTGCGCTCCGCCGAGTACTACAGTCTGCTCGCCGAGGTGTCGGGCCGCGCCCCCGACCCGGCCGCCGCCGAGGGCTTCCTGCCGGACGAGGTGGCCGACCGGGTCCGGGCCCAGTCGCTCGACGACACCCACCGCCGGGTGTCCCTGCGCGGCTACCAGGCGTTCGGCACACGGTTCGCGCTCGCGCAGCGCCGGGTGATCCTCGGCGACGAGATGGGGCTCGGCAAGACGATCCAGGCCATCGCCGCGCTGGCGCACCTGGCGGCGCGGGGTGAGACCCACTTCCTGGTGGTCTGCCCGGCCAGCGTGCTCATCAACTGGACCCGGGAGACCGAGAAGCGCAGCACGCTGCGGGTGACCCCGGTGCACGGCCCGGACCGGCAGGACGCGTTCGCCGACTGGAAGGAGCGGGGCGGCGTCGCCGTCACCACCTTCGACGCCTTGCGCGGCTTCCCGGTCCCCGGCACCGGCGAGCTCGGCATGCTCGTCGTCGACGAGGCGCACTACGTCAAGAACCCGAGCACGCGCCGCGCCGGCGCCGTCTCCGCCTGGGCCGGGACCTGCGACCGCGTGCTGTTCCTGACCGGCACGCCCATGGAGAACCGGGTCGAGGAGTTCCGCAGCCTGGTCCGCATCCTGCGGCCGGACCTCGCCGAGCGCGTCGACGAGCACGACGGCGTGGCGGGCTCGAAGGCGTTCCGCAAGGCGGTCGCGCCCGTCTATCTGCGCCGCAACCAGCAGGACGTGCTCACCGAACTCCCCGCCCTCCAGCACACCGACGAGTGGGAGGAGCCCAGCGCACGGGACGAGGAGGCGTACCGGGAGGCCGTGCGGGCCGGCAACTTCATGGCCATGCGCAGGGCCGCGTACGCCCGGCCCGAAGGCTCGGCGAAGCTCGAGCGACTGCGGGAGATCGTCGAGGAGGCCGCCGAGAACGGGCACAAGGCGGTGGTGTTCTCGGCGTTCCGCGACGTCCTGGGCACGGTCCACGAGGCATTGGGGAAGAGCGACGAGGGGCATGTCTTCGGGCCGCTCACCGGCAGTGTGCCGCCCGCCCGCCGGCAGCGGCTCGTGGACGACTTCGCCGCCGCGCCCGGTCACGCGGTGCTGCTCGCGCAGATCGAGGCCGGGGGAGTGGGCCTGAACATGCAGGCCGCGTCCGTGGTGATCCTGTGCGAGCCGCAGCTGAAGCCGACCGTCGAGCACCAGGCGGTCGCCCGCGCCCATCGCATGGGCCAGGTCCGCTCGGTCCGGGTGCACCGTCTGCTGTGCACGGGCGGCGTGGACGAGCGCCTGGTCCGGCTCCTGGAGAACAAGTCCCGCCTCTTCGACGCCTACGCCCGCCGCAGCGCGGTCGCCGAGTCGACCCCGGACGCGGTGGACGTCTCCGACCTCGGCCTGGCCCGCCGCATCGTCGAGGAGGAACAGGCCCGGCTGGGCGCGACGACACGGGAACCGGCCACCGAGGACGCGTGAGCGCCGCGAGGCTCGACGGGGGACCGACGCGGCGTTCGGTGCCCAGCCCGGTGTCGCCCGCCCACCGTGCCCCGTACAGGGCCCCAACCCGGTCCCGCCCCCCCGGGCCTCCCCACCGGCACCGGCGCCCCTCACCCCCTCCCCGTCGCCTCTCCGCAAGCCCGCGCATACGCCCGTACGAGCGGGCGGTCCTCGTCCGTGCGGCGCCAGGCCAGGGCGTAGCGGGCGGGGGAGAGGCCCCGGACCGGGCGGGTCAGCACGCCGCCGAGGGTGATCAGGGGAGCGTTGCCCGAGGCCAGGAGGCAGATGCCGAGGCCGGCGACCAGGGCCTCGTAGGTCTCCTCCGTGCTCGCGATCTCGGCCCCGATCCGCGGGGGCCGTCCGCCGCGTTCGTCGAGCGCCAGCCAGTGGTCGCGCAGCGGCCCCGCGCTCTTCGGCAGCGCGAGGAACGGCTCGTCGGCGAGGTCGGCGAAGTCCACCTCCGGCCGGGCGGCGAGCGGGTGCGTCTCGGGGAGGGCGACCAGCCGGGGCTCCTCGGCGGCCACCGTCCAGCCGTAGCGCTCGGCGTCGGGCAGCGGCAGCCAGACGAAGGCGACGTCGGCCTCGCCGTCCGCCAGGCCCGCCGTGGGGTCCTCCCAGCTCACCTGCCGCAGCCGGACCGTCACCTCGGGGTGCGCGGCCGTGAACCGCGAGCGGATCGCCGGCAGCAGCCCGCCGCGCCCGGGGCTGGTGCTCATGCCCACGACCAGCGTGCCGCGGGCCGCCGCCCGGACCGCGTCCAGCGCCCGCGTCCCCTCCGCCCACGCGGCCAGCACGCGCCGCGCGTGCGGCAGCAGGGCCGCGCCCGCCTCGGTGAGGGTGACGCCGCGCGGGCCCCGGTGCAGCAGCTCGACGCCCAACTGCCGTTCCAGCGCCCGTACCTGCTTGCTGAGGGCGGGCTGGGAGACGTACAGCCGCGCGGCGGCGTGCGTGAAGTGCAGTTCCTCGGCGACCGTCACGAAGTAGCGCAGGTCCCGTACATGAACGTCCAACGTCATGACCATCGGTTATCAGCGTGGGTCTTGGACGGGCAAGGGGGTTCCGCAGGAGGCTGAACCGCGTAGGCCGACGGAACCCGTCGAGACCCGTCGAGCCTCGTCGAAACCCTTCGCGGAACGAGGAGTAGTCATGAACAAGGTCTGGCTGATCACCGGGGCGAGCAGCGGTTTCGGGCGGGCGCTCGCGGAGCTGGCGCTGGCCGACGGCGATGTGGTGGTCGGCGCGGTACGGCGGCCCGAGGCCCTGGACGATCTGGTCGCCGCCCACCCCGACCAGGTGGAGGCGCTGCGCCTGGACGTCGCGGAGACGGGCGCCGCCGAGACGGCCGTGGCGGACGTCGTCGCGCGGCACGGACGGATCGACGTCCTGGTCAACAGCGCGGGACGCACCCATGTCGGAGCCTTCGAGGAGACCACCGAGGACGAGCTGCGCGCGTTGTTCGACGTGCACGTCTTCGGTCCCGCAGCCCTCGTGCGGGCCGTGCTGCCGCACATGCGCGAGCGCCGGTCCGGGGCGATCGTGCAGCTGTCCAGCATGGGCGGGCAGATGTCGTTCGCGGGCTTCTCCGCGTACAGCGGGACGAAGTTCGCCCTGGAGGGCATGTCCGAGGCGCTGGCCGACGAGGTCGCGGACTTCGGCGTCAAGGTGCTGATCGTCGAGCCGGGCGCCTTCCGTACCTCGCTGTTCGAGACGGGCCGGGCCGGGGCCAGCGCGGACAGCGGGCTGTATCCGAAGGTGAGCGCGACGCGCGGCTTCGTCGGGGGCGGCGACGGCGCGCAGCCCGGTGACCCGGCGAAGGCGGCGGCGCTCATCCTGGCCGCGCTGGAGGCGGAGCGGACCCCGCTGCGGCTGCCGCTCGGGGACGACGGCGTCAGCGCGGTCCTCGGCCACCTCGACCAGGTCCGTGAGGACATCGCGCCCTGGGAGAAGAGCGCGCGGGCGACGGCGTTCGACGCCTGACCGGCCCCGCGCCGGCCCGTCCCCGGGCCCTGCGTGAGCGGGTCGCCCGACGACTCGCCCCCGCAGGGCCCCTTGTGCAATTCCTGTGGAGGCCTCAATCTTTCGGCTGGCGCACGGACGTCGTCCGGACTTGACATGATCATGCCTTAAAGGGGCGTCCTTCGTCGTTCCGTGCCACCCCACGCCGGCGCACCACCGATTGAGGAGGAACCCTCAGATGGCAGTGATGCGTACCCCCCAGCACACGACCCGCCGAAGACTGGCCCTGCTCGGCGCGGCGGCCACCGCGGTCCTCACCGCGGGCCTCGTCACCCCGCTCCCCGCCGCGGCCGCACCCGAGGGCCGCGTCCAGTACGCGGGCGCGGCGAACGCCGTGGCCGACAGCTACATCGTCACTCTCAAGGCCGACCGGGCCCGTTCGGACACCAGGACGGGCCGTGCCCTCGTCGAGCGCTACGGCGCCGGCATCGAGCGCACCTACCGCACGGCGCTCAACGGCTACGAGGTCGAGGCGTCGGAGACCGAGGCGGCGCGGCTCGCCGCCGACCCGGCCGTCGCCTCGGTCGTCCAGAACCGCACGTTCCACGTCGAGGGCACCCAGCCCAGCCCGCCCTCCTGGGGCCTGGACCGCGTCGACCAGAAGAACCTGCCGCTCGACAACTCCTACACGTACCCGGATTCGGCCGGGCAGGGTGTGACGGCGTACATCATCGACACCGGGGTCCGCATCACCCACCAGGACTTCGGTGGCCGCGCCTCCTACGGCTACGACGCCATCGACAACGACAACACCGCCCAGGACGGCCACGGCCACGGCACGCATGTCGCGGGCACGGTCGCCGGGTCCTCGTACGGCGTCGCCAAGAAGGCGAAGATCGTCGGCGTCCGTGTGCTGGACAACTCCGGCTCGGGCACGACCGCCCAGGTCGTCGCGGGCATCGACTGGGTGGCCCGGAACGCGGTGAAGCCGGCCGTCGCCAACATGTCGCTGGGCGGAGGCGCCGACACGGCCCTCGACACGGCCGTACGCAACGCCATCGCCTCCGGTGTCACCTTCGCCGTGGCCGCCGGCAACGAGTCGACCAACGCCTCCACCAAGTCGCCCGCCCGCGTCACCGAGGCGATCACGGTCGGCGCGACGACCTCCACCGACGCCCGGGCGAGCTACTCCAACTACGGCACGGTACTGGACCTGTTCGCGCCCGGTTCGTCCATCACCTCGTCCTGGAACAGCGGCGACTCGGCGACCAACACCATCTCGGGCACGTCGATGGCGACCCCGCACGTCGCGGGCGCCGCCGCCCTCTACCTCGCCGACAACCCCACGGCCACCCCGGCGCAGGTCGCCTCGGCCCTGACGGCGTCCGCGACGAGCGGTGTCGTCGGCAGCCCCGGCACGGGCTCGCCCAACCGCCTGCTGTACGTCGGCGGCGGAACGACCACCCCGCCCGGCCCGCGCTTCGAGAACACCACGGACCACGCCATCGCCGACAACGCCACCGTGGAGTCGCCGGTGACGGTCTCCGGCGTCTCCGGCAACGCCCCGTCGGCCCTCGCCGTCGAGGTGCACATCGTCCACACCTACATCGGTGACCTCCAGATCCAGCTGGTCGCCCCGGACGGCTCGGCCTACCCGCTGAAGTCCTACGGCACGGGCGGCAGCGCCGACAACATCGACACCACGTACACGGTGAACGCCTCCTCCGAGGCGGCCAACGGCACCTGGAAGCTGAGGGTCAGCGACAACGCGCGCCTGGACACGGGCCGCATCGACGCCTGGGCGCTCCAGTTCTAGTACCGGTCATTCCCACAAGTCCTCTTCCTCGCGGTGGGGTTCGGGTTCCGTGACCCAGCCCGCCGCGAGGACGAGTCGGGTGTGCCGGTGCACGGCGAGGAAGCCGAAGGGCCGGTCGAACGTGGCCCGGACCTGCGTGGTCCGCCATCGCGGCGTGGGCGGGGCACCGCCCGCGACCGCGGCGAACGCCGTCACCGCCGCCGCGTGGAAGCCGTCGGCGCCGAACCGGGCGGTCACGGACTGCCGGGCCGACGCCACCGCCAGCGGGGAGGCGCTGACGCCGGGGAAGTGGCCCCGCGTGGTGTCCAGGGCCGCGGTGAGGCCGAACACGCCGGGCGTGGCGGTCAGGTCGTGCTCGGCGCGCAGGCCGAACGCCGGGACGCGGACGTGGAGCGTCGGCGGCTCGGGCCGCCGGGAGAGTTCCCTTACGACGCTCAGGCCGGGGCCCACCTCGCCGTAGGGCAGCGCGTGCCCCGGAACGGCCGGGGACCGGCGCTCCAGCACGTCCACCGCGGCCCCCAGGACCTGTCCGGGTGTCATCCCGTCCTCGCCCAGCACCAGATGGACGTCCGTCGCGGTGTCGCCCAGCACCTTCAGCTCCGTGACGCGTCCCGCCGGGGTGTCCGCCACCCCGACCCGGTCCAGGACGGCGCCGGAGCGTCCGAGTCCCGCCAGCTCCCGCCCCGCCCAGGGCCCGGCCTCCGGCATCCAGACGCTGTCGTCGAAGGGCCGCAGCCACCGGGTCCGCAGGGTCAGCGCGCTCGCCAGCAGGAGCCGGGTGTCAGGGCCCAGGGGGGCCGGCATCCGCTCGACCAGCCCGTCCGTGTGCTTGGCCGCCCAGGCGTCCAGTGCGGCCCCGTCCACCGCCGCGTCCCCGGTCAGCACGCCGTGCGCCTCGGCCGGGACCCCGGCCGCCCAGCGCTCGCGCAGCTCCAGCGTGCGCTCGGTCCACAGCCCGACGGCCCGCTCCAGCCCCCGCATCCCGTCCAGGGCGTCCAGGAGCTCCCGTGCCGCCCCGGCCGCCTCGTCCGCGTGCAGGCCGACCGCGTCGGCCAGTTCGGCCCGCGCGGGGCCGTCCGCGCCGTCCGCGAGGAACGCGAGCAGGGGCCATACGCCCGCCGCCGAGAAGACCGTGCCCCCGTCCGCCCCCGCCGTCCGCGCCCAGCGGGCCGTGAGCCCGTTCACCGCACGGACCGTCGCCCGGCCGACCCCCATGTCACGCCCCCTCGTCGCGCGCTTACGATGCGCGCAGTCCTACGCCGAACCCCACCGCCCGAACCAGGAGCACGGTACCCGTGTCGATACCTCCGCCCTCCGGACCTCCTCAGCCGTACGGGCCGCCGGGGCAGCCCCCAGGGCCGTACCCGCAGGGGTGGTCCGTGCCGCCGCCGCATTCCTCGGCGTACGGCTTCCCGTACGGGCCCTATGGAGGGCGGGCGCCGGTCAACGGTCTGGCGATCGGGTCCCTCGTGCTCGGCATCCTGTGCTTCGTGCCGGCCGTCGGTCTGGTGCTCGGGCTGATCGCGCTCACGCAGATCCGCAGGAAGGGCGAGCGCGGCAAGGGCATGGCGATCGCCGGATCGGTGCTGTCGACCGTAGGGCTGGCGCTGTGGGCGCTGATGCTGTCCACCGGTGCCGCCTCCGACTTCTGGGACGGTTTCAAGAGCGCCGCGAGCGGTGAGGGCAGCGCCTTCGCGCTCGACAAGGGCGACTGCTTCGACACCCCGGCGGGCACTTTGGAAGGGGAGACCTTCGAGGCGGAGAAGGTGCCCTGCGCCGGTGCGCACGACGGCGAGGTCTTCGCGGTGGTGACGCTGCCGGACGGCCGTTACCCCGGCGAGGACGAGCTGTCCCGCACGGCCGACGACAAGTGCTATGCGCTGAGCGACGGTTACGCCATGGACACCTGGGGTGTGCCCGAGGACGTGGACGTCTACTACTTCATCCCCACCCCGCAGAGCTGGCGGTTCGGCGACCGGGAACTCACGTGCCTGTTCGGCAGCACCGAGAAGGACGGCCGGCTGACCGGCTCGCTGCGCGGCGACGCCACGACGCTCGACGCCGACCAGGTCGCCTTCCTGAAGGCGGTCAACGCCGTCGACGCGGTGCTGTACGAGGAGCCGGAGGAGCACCCCGACGACGACCTGGCCGCGAACCAGGAGTGGGCCCGTGACGTGCGCCGGGTGCTCGGCGAGCAGATCGCGGCGCTGCGCGGGCACGACTGGGCGGACGGGGCGGGGAAGCCGGTGAGCGATCTGGTCGGGGAGATGGAGGACGCGCGCGCGGAGTGGGCGCGGGCCGCCGCGGCGAAGGACTCGGACACGTACTTCACGCACTACGAGAAGGGCTACGCGTACGTGGACGGCCCCACGACGGTCACCGCGCGCGAAGCTCTGGGTCTGGACACCACCGTGCCGGAGTACGAGGACGACTTCGACAGCGGCGGCGGCAGTGAGGACGCGGGCGATCTTCAGGTGTGAGCGTGGCTATAACGGGGAGAAAGTGCCTGCGTAAAGCCCTCGGACGCCACAAGTCATCACATCGAGTGATTCTCTGGCCTTTGCTTGCACGGGACAACGCTTGGTTGCCACGCTGTTGCTGTCTGTACAACCTGATGGGAGCGGCCAGTGACTTTCGGTGAGCAGCCGGCGTATCTGCGTGTCGCGGGTGATCTCCGTAAGAAGATCGTCGACGGTTCACTCCCTCCGCACACCCGCCTCCCGTCCCAGGCCCGGATCCGCGAGGAGTACGGCGTCTCGGACACCGTCGCCCTGGAGGCGCGCAAGGTGCTGATGGCCGAGGGGCTGGTCGAGGGCCGCTCCGGTTCCGGGACCTATGTGCGCGAGCGGCCCGTGCCCCGCCGGATCGCCCGCTCCGGCTTCCGCCCGCCGAGCGGGGCCACACCGTTCCGGCAGGAGCAGGCCGACGGCGACGCCCGCGGCACCTGGGAGTCCCGCAGCGAGCAGGCGGTGGCAAGCCGTGCCATCGCCGAGCGGCTGGCGATCCGGCCGGGCGAGCGCGTGATGTGCACGCGGTATCTGTTCCGGGAGGCGGGCGAGCCCATGATGCTCTCCACCTCCTGGGAGCCCCTCTCCGTCACCGGCCGGACGCCCGTCATGCTGCCCGAGGAGGGCCCGCTCGGCGGCATGGGCGTCGTCGAGCGGATGGCCGCCATCGACGTCGTCGTGGACAACGTCACCGAGGAGGTCGGCGCCCGCCCCGGCCTCGCGGAGGAACTGCACGCGCTGGGCGGTGTCCCCGGCCATGTCGTCCTCGTCGTCCAGCGCACCTACTACGCCTCGGGTCGCCCGGTCGAGACGGCGGACGTCGTGGTCCCGGCCGACCGTTACCGCGTCGCGTACCACCTGCCGGTCAAGTAGCGCGCGGGTGCGAGTGAAGTAGCGCACATCTCCCGTCCGTTGCCCCGTGCGGGCTGTCAACACCGCCCCCGACGCACCCCGTTGCCCAGCGGTCGTTGCCGCAGGTCGCGCAGGGTGCTGTCGGTGTGCCCGCGAACGGGTGCACTGCCGTGCGCGCACGGCGCGTTCCGTTTCGCGCGCCCCCTCCGGCTTGGCTGGTTGCGTACCTCTTTGTGAAAAGCCGTATTCGCTGCGTGAAGGTTAGGCGTAGGCTCGGGCATATGCGGATTGCGGTTTCCTCAGCGGGCGGGGCACGGCACAGGCCGCGAGCGTTATGCGGGCGGCCGTGGGCGGGAAGGAGCAGTGGGGCGCGATGAACGACGGCACGATCACTCTTCCCTGGCTCGTCGTCCGGCAGGACGACAACGGCAACCGCTACCGCGTGGGCCGGTACGCGACCCGGGCCGAGGCCCAGAAGATCGCGGACAGTCTCGACGGCCGTGGACACAAGCAGCTGTACTGGGTCGAGCGCATCACGCAGAACGGCGGCGGCGCCGACCGCTGACCCGACGCGCTCCCGTAGGCTCCGGCGCATGACGGAACGGATCGTGGTCGGCGCCGCGCTGCTGGACGCGGGCCGCCTGCTCGCCGCACGCCGGAGCGCGCCGGCGGACCTGGCCGGGCGCTGGGAGCTCCCCGGCGGCAAGGTCGAACCGGGCGAGAAGCCCGACGCGGCACTCGCCCGCGAACTGCGCGAGGAACTCGGCGTGGACGCCGAGGTCGTGGAGCGCGTCCCGGGCGCCTGGCCCCTGCGGGACCCCTTCGTCCTCCATGTGTGGACGGCCCGTCTGCGGCCCGGCAGCCCGGCGCCGGAGGCCCTGCAGGACCATGACGCGCTGCGCTGGCTGGACGCCGGTGAGCTGTGGGACGTCGACTGGCTGGAGCAGGACGTGCCCGCCGTCCGGGAAGTGGCCCGGCGGCTGACGTCCTGACGCACCCCTGCCCTGGACCCGCCTGGCGCGGTACTGTCGCCCGAATATCGGGTATGTGCCCATTAACCCCATGAAACCGGACATGGAGTGGGCCCCGCTGGCTGGGAAGTGATCGGCGTGCTCGACACCGATGGCGACTGCGCCGAATGGACCTTCCCCGCGGAGGCCGGCGCCGTCCGGGCGGCCCGCGCCGCCGTGCGCGGCCGGCTCTGCGCCTGGGGGCTGAGCGGCCTCGCCGACGTCGCCGCCCTCCTCGTCAGCGAACTCGTGACCAACTCCCTGCGGCACGCCACCGGTCCCATCGGGGTACGCCTGGTACGTCCCTCCGGGGAGGGTGGGGTCCTGCTCGTCGAGGTCTCCGACCCGCTGCCCGACCCGCCGCGCGCCCGCAGCGCCGACGACGAGGACGAGGGCGGCCGCGGACTCCAGCTCGTGGCGCGCACCTCCCGTCGCTGGGGGACCCGGCCGGGACGCGGCACCGGCAAGACGGTCTGGTTCGAACTCGCGATCCCCCGTTGACGCCCCGCGTCCCACGGTCCGTCAGCGGCGTCCCGGAACCGAGCCGTCCGGCCTTGGACCGGCCCTGGACCGGCCGCGGCCGGTTCCCGTCGGTGACAGGTGACCAAGGTCGTGATTCGAGGGCGTGTCCGCTGGTTAGAAGACTGGAAGTGTTTCCGCGGCGGGGACCGAAAAGCATCGGGACCGTGCTGTGATCGTGAACACCGTGTTGTGCGGGGCCGTAGTGCTGGATACTGCGGGCAGCCGCCGCCGGTGACCGGTGCCGGACGCGGTGAGCTGGAGGGGACGGTTCGCGTGAGCGAGATACCAGCGAAGGCGACGGAGTCCGAGGACCCGTCGGACAAGGGCGGGGCGAGGGCCGCGGGGGATCTCTCCGACGCTCGCGCCTCCCACGGCACACCCGCCTCCCACGGCACATCCGTCTCCGCCGAGGCCGCCTCGGCCGGCGCACCGGACCCCCGCGCACCCCACGGCCCGCGGGACCCGGACACGACCGGATTCGGCTCCGAGGAGCCGCGCCCGGGCGAGCCGCTGTGGCAGAGCAAGCCGCCCGGTTCGATCTACGACTACATCAAGGTCGCGTCCTTCTCCATCGGCCCCGACGGTCTCGTCGACCAGTGGAGTCTGCGCGCCGAGCAGGTCTTCGGCATCCCCGCCGAGCGCGCGGTCGGCATGGACCCCATCGAGGCGTTCATCGACCCGGACCTGCGCGCGCAGGGCCAGCGGAAGATGGCCGAGATCCTGGACGGGCGCGAGTGGACCGGCGTGGTCCCCTTCCGGGTGCCGGACGGCGCCCACGACGGCGCCCGGGGCAAGGACGGCCTCGCCGAGGTGTACGTCATGCCGACGCGCACCGAGGAGGGGGAGAAGGCCGCCGTCTGTATCGTCGTCGACGTCCGGACCCTGCGCCGGATGGAGACCGACCTGGCCGCCTCGCAGGCCATTTTCGGTCAATCTCCCTTCGGGTTCCTGCTGATCGACACCGATCTGCGGGTGCGCCGCGCCAACCAGCGGTTCGCCTCCCTGTTCGGCGGCGTTCCCGACGACCACCGCGGCCGGGAGGTCCACGACTACCTCGCCCGGCCCGAGGCCGAACGGGTCGCGGCCACCCTGCGCCGCGTCCTGGAGAGCGGCGACTCCATCACCGACATGCACGTCACCGGCTTCCTGCCGGGCTCCGACGAGCGCCGCCACTGGTCCGTCAACCTCTACCGGGTGCACAGCGGCAGCGGCCGTCCCATCGGCATCGCCTGGCTGGGCATCGACATCACCGCCCGGCGTGCCGCCGCCCGCGAGGCCGCCGCCGCCCGGCGCAACCTCGCCCTGCTGAACGACGCCGGCGCCCGCATCGGCAACTCCCTCGACCTGGAGACCACGGCCCGCGAACTCCTCGACGTCGTGGTGCCCGGCTTCTGCGACCTCGCCACCGTCGACCTGTACCAGGGGCTGCTGGCCGGCGACGAGACACCGCCCGGCCTCGCCGACGGCAGCGCGGAGCTGCGCCGGGTCGCCTTCTCCAGCGCCGTGTCGGACGCGCCCTTCGTGGGCGGCGGCGCCGAGGTCGCCGTCGGCGGTGTGCACCACTACCCGTTCAACTCGCCCTGCGCGGACGCCCTGCGGACCGCCCGGGTGCAGCATGTGCCCGGCGAGGAGGGCGGCCTCGTGCAGTCCACGCTCGCCGTGCCGATGGTCGCCCACGACACCGTCGTCGGACTCGCCCAGTTCGCCCGGACGAAGGGCAGCGAGCCGTTCGGGGACCGCGACCGCGAACTCGCCGTGGAACTCGCGGCCCGCGCCGCGGTCTGCATCGACAACGCCCGCCTGTACCGGCGCGAGCACGAACGCGCCCTGATACTGCAGCGGTCGCTGCTGCCGCCCGGCGACCCGGTCGCCGCCGGACTCGACATCGCCTGCCGCTATCTGCCCGGCAACGCCTCCGCGGACCGGCACAGCGAGGTGGGCGGCGACTGGTTCGACGTCATCGAACTGCCCGGCCACCGCACCGCGCTGGTCGTCGGCGACGTGATGGGGCGCGGGCTGCGCGCCGCCGTGGCGATGGGCGAACTGCGCTCCGCCGTACGGACGCTGGCGCTGCTGGACCTCGAACCGGCCGAGGTGCTGTCCGCGCTCGACGAGATCGCGCGCGGGCTCGGCGCCCCCGGCGGCGTCCAGCAGGCCACCCGCGCGGCCCGCCGCCCCCGGGAGGCGGACCTCTCCGAGGTGTACCTCGCCACCTGCGTGTACGCCGTGTACGACTCCGTAACCCGGCGCTGCACCTTCGCCAACGCCGGGCATCTGCCGCCGGTCCTCGTCGAGCCCGGCGAGGACGCGCTGATGCTGGACGTGCCGCCCGGGATGCCGCTCGGCGTCGGCGGCGAGCCGTTCGAGGAGGTGGAGGTCGAACTGCCCGAGGGCGCGCTGCTGGCGCTCTACACGGATGGACTGGTCGAGTCCCGCGACCACCCCCTGGACGAGGGGCTCCAGGCGTTCGTGGGCGCGCTGACCGACCCCACGCGCCCCCTGGAGGACGTGTGCGACCACGTCCTCAACACCCTCGACACCCATCACGGCGAGGACGACATCGCGCTGTTGATGGCCCGGGTGCAGGGGCTGCCCGCCGACTCGGTCGGCGACTGGACGCTGCCGCGCGAGCCGCGCAGCGTGGGCCGCGCCCGCGAGTACGCCCGCGCCCGGCTGCAGTCGTGGGACCTGGAGGCGCTGGTCGACACCACCGAACTCCTCGTCAGCGAACTGGTCACCAACGCCCTGCGCTACGGCGAGGGCGAGATCCGGCTCCGTCTGCTGCTGGACCGCACGCTGGTGTGCGAGGTCTGGGACGCCGGCCTCGTCCAGCCGCGCCGCCGCCGCGCCCGCGACACGGACGAGGGCGGCCGCGGCCTCCAGCTGGTCGGCCTGCTCAGCGCGGCCTGGGGCTCCCGCCGCACGCCACGCGGCAAGACGGTCTGGTTCGAACTCCCCCTCCCCGACGGCGAGACCACGCTGACCGACCCGGCGGAGGCCCTCCTGAGCCTCTTCTGATCCCACCCCTCCCCCCCCCTACGGCGAGCCCGTCCCGGGGCCGGGGTGCCGTTCCCTGCCGGTGCGCGGGGCCGTCACGCGGGCTGGGCCCCGGTCACCGCGGCTCGTCCGCCTCGCGGCGTCTGGCGGAGGTCCGGGGGCCGCCGTAGCTGCCAGGGGTCGGATGGAGGGCGCCGACGGTCGCGGCCGTCAGGTCGGGGGTGGGTTCCGGCGGGTGGCCGTGCAGTCGGGTGTCCTGGTCGGCCAGGTCGTGGGCCTCCTCGGCCAGCGTGTCGGCCGTCACCAGGTCGGCCGGGTCCTCCGCGTGCTCGCGGCGGCGGGCCTCCGCCAGCCGGGTGCGGGCCGCGCACCCCACCACCGCCCCGTGCGTCGCGACGACGTCGTCCGCCCCGGCGACGGCCGCCCGCGCGCAGACCGCGGCGGCGGCCGGGAGCACCCCGGCACGTCCGGCGGCCAGGGGCGCCACGGCCCGTACGATCCGACGGAGAAGGTTCAGCGGGTCGTACGGCCGGCCCGAGGCCAGCTCCTGCCGTACGCCCGCCAGGACGACGTCGGCGTGGCCCGTGCGGGCGCGCAGCTCGCCCGGTGTGACGTCCGGGTGGGCGGCGGTCTCTCCGGCGAGGGCCCGGCGGGCGCCGGCGATCTCCGCCTCCGCGCCGGTCAGCGCGGCCGGCACCAGTTCCGCGGCCGTCGCGAGGTCCCCGCGGAGCCGTTCGACGCCGTCGATGAGCACGCCGGCCTGGGCGATGGCTCCCTCGGCGGCCCGCAGCCGGCTCGCCGCCCGCCCGGCCTCCCCGGCGTCGGCCGCCTGCCGGGCCAGGTTCAGCCGGGTGGTCGCGAACACCAGCCGGTCCTTGGCCTGTTCGACGTTGCCCACCACCGCGGAGGACGCCGCGGCGGCGTAACGGTCCCCGAGCTCGCGGAGGATCGCGTCGGCCTCGCCGGTGCGCGCGGTCAGGCCCCGGAACCGGCCCTCCGCGACGGCCAGCGCGGCCCCGAGCCCGCCTCCCGGCCCCTCCTCGAGGCCCCGCAGCGTGTCGAAGGCGGCGGCCCGCACGTCCAGCAGCCGCCCCACCTCCTCGCACCGTCCGACGACGCCCGCCAGCGCGTGCCGGCGGGCCGCGCCGTCCCCGGGCACCCCGTGCTCGTACCGCCAGCGGATGCGGAACGCGGCCGCCAGTTCGGCCTCGGCCTCCCGCAGGGCCCGCCGGACGTCCTCGATCTCCTCCGGCGCCCCGTCCTCGAACCGGGCCTCGGCGAACCCCAGCTCCTCACGGCTGACCCGCACCCAGCCGTCCGCGCGGACCAGCGCCTCCTGGGCCCGCTCGTCCAGTTCCTCGTCGGGCGGTCCGCCGCCTGGCACCGGCGCCCCGCCGGGTGTCGTACGCCCCGTGGTGCGCCGTCTGCGCCGCCAGAAGCCGAAGCTCGCCAGCGCCCCCGCCGCGACCACGGCGATCATGGGGAGCACGAGGTCGGCGGTGTGCGTGCCCCGGTCGTCCCGCTGCCCGAGCGCGCCCGCCACGGGCCGGTGCGCCCCGCCGCCGACCGCACCCCCGGCCGCCGTCCCGGGCAGCACCAGCCACACCACCCCGACCAGCGTGCCCAGCAGGGCGTGCACCACGCGCGCGGATATGTGCGCGCGGGCGCGCCGCGGCCGGCCCCGGATCAAGGATGACGTCACATTCCGGAGCGTATGAGCAGGTATGCGCCCGCGCGACCGGGACGCGTCAGGGGAGGTGCGGGCGCGCCGCCACTACGAGGACCGCGCCCCCGCCACGAAGACCGCCGCCCGCTACGAGGACCGCCGCCCGCTACGAGGACCGTCTCCTGATCTTCGACCCCAGCCACACCAGCGGGTCGTACTTGCGGTCCACGGCCCGTTCCTTCAGCGGGATGAGCGCGTTGTCCGTGATCTTGATGCCCTCGGGGCACACCTCGGTGCAGCACTTGGTGATGTTGCAGTACCCGAGGCCGTGCTCGTCCTGCGCGGTCCTCTTGCGGTCGAGCCCGCTCTCGGCCGCCGCGTCCAGCGGGTGCATGTCCAGCTCGGCGACGCGCATCAGGAAGCGGGGCCCGGCGAACGCCGGCTTGTTCTCCTCATGGTCGCGCACCACGTGGCAGGTGTCCTGGCACAGAAAGCACTCGATGCACTTGCGGAACTCCTGCGAGCGGTCCACGTCCTCCTGCATCATCCGGTACTCGCCCGGAGCGACGCCCTCCGGCGGCACGAACGCGGGCACCTGCCGGGCCTTCTCGTAGTTGAAGCCCACGTCCGTCACCAGGTCGCGTACGACGGGGAAGGCCCGCAGCGGGGTGACGGTGATCGTCTCCTCGCGGGTGAACACCGACATCCGCGTCATGCACATCAGCCGCGGCCGCCCGTTGATCTCGGCCGAGCACGAACCGCACTTGCCCGCCTTGCAGTTCCAGCGGACGGCCAGGTCGGGCGCCTGGGTGGCCTGGAGGCGGTGGATGATGTCGAGGACGACCTCGCCGTCGTTCACCTCGACCCGGAAGTCCTCCAGGTCCCCGCCTCCCACATCGCCCCGCCACACCTTGAAGCGGGCCTCGTAGCTGCTCACTGGTAGAGCTCCTCTTCGGCGAGGTACTTGACCAGCTCCTCCTTCTCGAAGAGGGCGAGCAGGTCCTGGCGGACGGGTTCGGTGGTCTCCCGGACGAGGTCGATCTGGCCGTGCTCGGGGTCGGTGGCCGCGAGGCCGCCCGTCGGGTCGGCGAGCCGGCACAGCAGATTGATGTTGCGCCAGCGGCGGTCCATCTCCGGATGGTCCTCACGGGTGTGGCCGCCGCGGGACTCGGTGCGCTCCAGCGCCGCCCGCGCCACGCACTCGCTGACCAGCAGCATGTTCCGCAGGTCCAGCGCGAGGTGCCAGCCCGGGTTGAACTGCCGGTGCCCCTCGACCCCGGCCCGCCGCGCCCGCACCCGCAGCTCGGCCAGCTTCTCCAGCGCCTGCTCCATCTCGGCCTCGCGGCGGATGATGCCGACCAGGTCGTTCATGGCCTGCTGCAGTTCCTGGTGCAGGGTGTACGGGTTCTCCGGCGGGCGCCCGGCGTCCGCGGACCCGGCCGGGCCCTCCGCGGAGAAGGGCCGCAGCGCCTCCGCCGCCGCGCTGTCGATCTGCGCCTCGCCGACCTCGGGGCGCTCGAACGCCTGCGCGGCCGCGTGCTCGGCGGCGTGCCAGCCCGCCCGGCGGCCGAAGACCAGCAGGTCGGACAGCGAGTTGCCGCCGAGCCGGTTGGAGCCGTGCATCCCGCCGGCCACCTCACCGGCCGCGAACAGCCCCGGCACCCCGCGTGCCGCCGCCGTGTCCGAGTCGACCGCGATGCCGCCCATGACGTAGTGGCAGGTCGGCCCGACCTCCATCGGCTCGGCGGTGATGTCGACGTCCGCCAGCTCCTTGAACTGGTGGTACATCGACGGCAGACGGCGCCGGATCACCTCGGCCGGCATCCGCGTGGACACGTCCAGGAAGACCCCGCCGTGCGGGGAGCCCCGGCCCGCCTTCACCTCGGCGTTGATCGCACGGGCGACCTCGTCGCGGGGGAGCAGCTCGGGAGGACGCCGGTTGTGGTCCGGGTCCTCGTACCAGCGGTCGCCCTCCTCCTCCGACTCCGCGTACTTCTCCTTGAAGACGTCGGGGACGTAGTCGAACATGAACCGCTTGCCCTCGGAGTTGCGCAGCACCCCGCCGTCGCCGCGCACCGACTCGGTGACCAGGATGCCCTTCACCGACGGCGGCCAGACCATGCCCGTCGGATGGAACTGCACGAACTCCATGTTGAGCAGCGGCGCCCCGGCGAGCAGCGCGAGCGCGTGCCCGTCGCCCGTGTACTCCCACGAGTTCGACGTCACCTTGAAGGACTTGCCGATGCCGCCGGTCGCGATGACCACGGACGGGGCCTCCAGGACGAAGAAGCGGCCGGTCTCGCGCTCGTAGGCGAAGACGCCGGAGACGCGGCTTCCGTCCTTGAGGATCCGGGTGACCGTGCACTCCTGGTAGACCTTCAGCCGGGACTCGTAGTCCCCGGTCTCCTTCTTGTCCTCCTGTTGCAGCGAGACGATCTTCTGCTGGAGGGTGCGGATCAGCTCCAGGCCGGTGCGGTCGCCGACGTGCGCGAGACGCGGGTACTCGTGCCCGCCGAAGTTGCGCTGCGAGATCCGGCCGTCCTTCGTCCGGTCGAAGAGCGCGCCCCAGGTCTCCAGCTCCCACACCCGCTGCGGCGCCTCCTGGGCGTGCAGCTCGGCCATCCGCCACTGGTTGAGGAACTTCCCGCCGCGCATGGTGTCGCGGAAGTGCACCTGCCAGTTGTCGTGCTCGTTGGCGTTGGCCATGGCCGCCGCGATACCGCCCTCGGCCATCACGGTGTGCGCCTTGCCGAACAGCGACTTGCAGATCACGGCCGTACGGGCGCCCCGCTCGCGCGCCTCGATCGCCGCGCGGAGGCCGGCGCCCCCGGCGCCGACCACGACGACGTCCCACTCCTGCCGGTCCACCACGGACATGTGTTCAGTCCCCACCAAATCTAGAAGAAGCGCGGATCGTCGAAGACCCCGGACGCGACGAGATAGACGTAGAAGTCGGCGAGCGCGACGCTCACCAGCGACGCCCAGGCGAGCTGCATGTGGCGGGCGTTGAGCTTCCCGATCCACTGCCACACGCGGTAGCGCACGGGGTGCTTGGAGAAGTGCTTGAGCTTGCCGCCGACGATGTGCCGGCAGGAGTGGCAGGAGAGGGTGTACGCCCAGATCAGCGCGATGTTGGCGAGGAAGACGAGGGTGCCGAGGCCCATGTGGCCCCAGGCGTAGTCCTCGTCGCGGAAGGCGAGCACCGTGTCGTACGTGAGGATGCCGGCGACCAGCAGGGCCGCGTAGAAGAAGTACCGGTGGACGTTCTGCAGGATCAGCGGGAAGCGGGTCTCACCCGAGTACTTCTTGTGCGGCTCCGCGACCGCGCAGGCGGGGGGCGACATCCAGAAACCCCGGTAGTACGCCTTGCGGTAGTAGTAGCAGGTCAGGCGGAAGCCGAGCGGGAAGATCAGGATGATGATCGCCGGCGAGATCCCCCACCAGCTCCCGAACAGTTCCCAGTTGGGCCCGCCGCGCATGGGCGCGCAGTTCTCCGCCAGGCAGGGGGAGTAGAAGGGGGACACGTACGGCGCCGCGTAGTAGTCCGCGTTCGCGAAGGCCCGCCAGGTCGAGTACACGATGAACGCCAGCAGACCGGCCGCGGTGGCGGCGGGGGCCAGCCACCAGCGGTCGGTCCGCAGGTGCGGGGCGTCGATCGCGGCGCGGGTACCGGTGCGTACGCCGCCGCTGTTCAGATGGGGTTCCGTACCAGTGGCCAATGCATGACTCCGGTCGGGTCGGGGGGATCAGGGGGCGCGGCGGTCCCGGGCGCCGAGACCCTCGTCGTCCGTGTCGATCCACAGCGAGTCGTCGTACGGCGTGTCGGGGATGGTGACGAGCTCCGGCTTGCGCGGGGCCGCCGGGCTCGCCGCGGCCTCCCGCAGCAGGGCGACGCTCTCGCGCAGATGGTTGGCGTCGGTGCGCACACGGCGCATCTCCAGCCCGGCCGTGCCGAGCTGCTTCTCCAGGCGGCCCACGGACCGCGCAAGGTCGTCCAGGCAGCGCTGGACGGCGATCAAGTCGTCGTGCACGGACATGACGTGACCTCACTTCCGTGGGCCCTGCGGCCCGTGGGTGGCAACGTTCATGCGCCTGCGAGTGTTGCGCGTCACACCTGCCTCTGTGAAGGCGTGTGCAGCGATTGGCGGATTGCGCGCCATCGGCGCGCGCTCGCACGCGCTCTGTGCGCGCCGGGGGATCGAAGGAGTGTGCGGGGCGCTGTGCTCCGCACGGGTGGCCTTGCACGCCCCCGGCGCCGTGTCGTCTGCGCCTGGCGAACCCTTTCCTCTTCAGTGGGGTGCCGTAGATCTGATCAGCACCAAAATACCGCCAAACGTGATCAGAACGCACTAATTGTCACCGGCGGGAGCCGCTCCCCGGAGGTACGCAGATGTCCCACGACGGCGTCGGAACCAGGCCCGGCCGCGGCGCGGTCATGCGCTCGGCCGCCTTCCTCACCGCGGGGGTACTGGCCCTGCCGGTGCTCGCCGGCTGCAGCGACCCGGACCCGGCCGGCAAGCCGCTGGCCGGCCAGGACATCGCCCCGGCCGCCCGGGCGCGGATCGCCGACGGCGGCACCCTGCGCTGGGCGGTCGACTCCGTGCCGGAGACGCTGAACACCTTCCAGTCGGACGCCGACGCCACCACCTCCCGGATCGCCCAGGCCACGCTCCCCTCGATGTACCGGCTCGACGAGAGCGGGCGGCCCGAGCGCAACGAGGCGTACCTGGAGTCCGCCGAGGTCGTGGAGACCGAGCCCAAGCAGGTGGTGCTGTACAAGCTGAACCAGCAGGCCGTCTGGAGCGACGGCCGGGAGATCGGCGCCGCCGACTTCGCCGCCCAGTGGCGGGCCCTGTCCGGCAAGGACAGCGCCTACTGGACCGCCCGCAACGCCGGCTACGACCGCATCCAGAAGATCGAGCGCGGCGACAACGACCTGGAGGTGCGGGTCACCTTCGCCCGCCCGTACGCGGACTGGCGGTCGCTGTTCTCGCCGCTGTACCCGAAGGAGGTCATGGGCACGCCGGACTCCTTCAACGACGGGGCGCGGACCAAGCTCAAGGTCAGCGCCGGCCCGTTCACCGTCCGGAAGATCGACCACAAGGGCGACGAGATCCGCCTCACCCGCAACCCCCGCTGGTGGGGCAGGCCGGCCAAGCTCTCCGAGATCGTGCTGCGTGCCGTCCCCCGCGACGAGCGGGCCGCCGAACTCGCCGCCGGACGCCTCGACCTGGCCGACGTCGACCCGGCCGCGGCCCGCCGTATCGCGGTCGCCGCGCCCCGCCCCCAGGGCCCGTCGGCCAGCGCCTCCGGCACCCCGCTGATGGGCCCGGACCTGAAGAAGCTGACGCCCGCGCAGCGCAAGGACAAGGAGCGCTTCCACGGCTTCGAGGTCCGCAAGTCGCTCGAGCCCTCCTACACCCAGCTCGCGCTCAACGGCGGCGGCGACGGACCGCTCGCCGACGAGCGGGTGCGCCGGGCCGTGGCCCGCGCCCTCGACCGGGAGAAGCTGGCCGAGACGGTCCTGCGGCCGCTCGGGCTGCCCGCCGAGCCGGTCGGCAGCCACCTCGCACTGGCCGGGCAGGCCGCCTACGCCGACAACAGCGGGGCGATCGGCGGCCAGGACACCGCCGAGGCGCAGGCGCTCCTCGTGGACGCCGGGTGGGTGCCGGGCGGACCCGTGAAGGAGAAGAAGAAGGGCGAGAAGGCCGCCGGCGCCGAGTCCGACAAGAAGGAGAAGGACAAGGGCAAGGACAAGGACTCGGGGGAGAAGGCCGAGAAGGACGGCGAGTCCAAGACGGGCAAGAAGTCCGACGACGACACCTACATCGTCGGCGAGGACGACAAGAGCGCCGACGGCCAGGACTCCCGCCACCTCGCCCAGGACGGCAAGCAGTACGGCGCCAAGCAGCTGCCCGGCGGTGCGCCCGGGGCGTACGCCCCGCAGGGCACGGCCGCTCCCGCGGGCGCCGCGAGCCGCCCGCTCGCCAAGGACGGCAAGGCGCTGACGCTGCGCTTCGTCGTGCCGGACGGCGAGGGGTCGGGGACCCTGCGCACGGTGGCGGACCGGATCGGCCTCATGCTGAAGCGGGTCGGCATCCGCACCGAGATCACCAAGGTCTCGGACGAGAGCTACTTCAAGGACCACATCGCGTCCGGTCAGTACGACCTCGCCCTCTACTCCTGGCCCGGCTCCGCCTTCCCCGCGACCGACGCCCGGCCGATCTACGCCAAGCCGGTCCCGGCCGCCGACGGCTCGCTGAACGTCGAGCAGAACTACACCCGCGTCGGCACCGACCAGGTCGACCAGCTCTTCGAGCAGGCGGTCAGCACGCTGAACGAGTCCGAGTCCCGGTCCCTGATCCGCAAGGCCGACTCCCGCATCTGGGCCGCGGCCGGCTCGATCCCCCTCTACCAGCGCCCCCAGCTGACGGCCGCGCGCACGGACCTCGTCAACGCGGGCGCCTTCGGGTTCGGCGCCCCGGTCTTCGAGGACATGGGCTTTTTGAAGAAGGGCGCGAAGGGGCAGCCGGCCCCCTCCGCCTCGTAGCGCCGGCACTCAGAGGCCGCTCCAGGGCGCCGCACGGGCCGATCGGGCCCCAGCGGCGCCCTTCGCGTTGCCCAAAGGGGTGCTGACCTGCGCGGTCACATCCCGCCAAGCCCCGGCCGCCGCGGCCCCGTACCATGGGGTGAGGCCGTGGCATGTTCCGCCCGGCAGGGCCCGCGTAACACAGACGTACGCAGCAGGGCCGTCCTCACACTCCGGGAGTACGCCGCAATATGGCCACGCGCCACGACATCCGCAACGTCGCCATCGTCGCCCACGTCGACCACGGCAAGACCACCATCGTCGACGGCATGCTGAAGCAGGCCGGTGCCTTCGCCGCCCACCAGCTCGACTCGGTCGACGACCGCATGATGGACTCGAACGACCTGGAGCGTGAGAAGGGCATCACGATCCTCGCCAAGAACACGGCGGTGAAGTACCACCCCAAGGACGGCGGGGACCCCATCACGATCAACATCATCGACACCCCCGGCCACGCCGACTTCGGTGGCGAGGTCGAGCGCGGTCTGTCGATGGTCGACGGTGTGGTGCTGCTCGTCGACGCCTCCGAGGGCCCGCTCCCGCAGACCCGCTTCGTGCTGCGCAAGGCCCTCCACGCCCGGCTGCCGATCATCCTCTGCATCAACAAGACGGACCGCCCGGACGCCCGGATCGACGAGGTCGTCAACGAGACCTACGACCTCTTCCTGGACCTGGACGCGGACGAGGAGCAGATCGAGTTCCCGATCGTCTACGCCTGCGGCCGTGACGGCATCGCCTCGCTGACCAAGCCGGCCGACGGCACCGTCCCGGAGGACTCCACCAGCCTGGAGCCGTTCTTCTCGACGATCCTCCAGCACATCCCGGCCCCGACCTACGACGAGGACGCCCCGCTCCAGGCGCACGTCACCAACCTGGACGCCGACAACTTCCTCGGCCGTATCGCGCTGCTGCGCGTCCACCAGGGCGAGCTGAAGAAGGGGCAGACCGTCGCGTGGATGAAGCGCGACGGCTCCGTCACCAACGTGCGCATCTCCGAACTGATGATGACCGAGGCGCTCACCCGCAAGCCGGCCGAGAAGGCGGGCCCGGGTGACATCTGCGCGGTCGCCGGCATCCCGGACATCATGATCGGCGAGACGCTGGCCGACCCCGAGAACCCGGTGCCGCTGCCGCTCATCACGGTCGACGAGCCCGCGATCTCCATGGTCATCGGCACCAACACCTCCCCGCTGGTCGGCCGCGGCGGCACCGGCAAGGGCGCCGACGCCAAGGCGGCCGTCAAGGACCGCAAGGTCACCGCCCGCCAGGTCAAGGACCGCCTGGACCGCGAGCTGATCGGCAACGTCAGCCTCCGCGTCCTGGACACCGAGCGCCCCGACGCCTGGGAGGTGCAGGGCCGCGGCGAGCTGGCGCTGGCCATCCTGGTCGAGCAGATGCGCCGTGAGGGCTTCGAGCTGACCATCGGCAAGCCGCAGGTGGTCACCAAGGAGGTCGACGGCAAGACCTACGAGCCGGTCGAGCGCATGACGATCGACGTGCCCGAGGAGCACATGGGTGCCGTCACCCAGCTGATGGGCGTCCGCAAGGGCCGTATGGACAACATGTCCAACCACGGCTCCGGCTGGGTGCGCCTGGAGTTCGTCGTGCCCTCCCGCGGTCTCATCGGCTTCCGTACCGAGTTCCTGACCCAGACCCGCGGCACGGGCATCGCCCACTCGATCCACGAGGGCCACGAGCCCTGGTTCGGGACGCTGACGACCCGCAACAACGGCTCCCTGGTCGCCGACCGCTCCGGCGCCGTCACCGCGTTCGCGATGACGAACCTCCAGGAGCGCGGCGTGCTGTTCGTCGAGCCCGGCACCGAGGTGTACGAGGGCATGATCGTCGGCGAGAACTCCCGCGCCGACGACATGGACGTCAACATCACCAAGGAGAAGAAGCTCACCAACATGCGGTCGTCCACGGCCGACGTGGCCGAGTCGATCGTCCCGCCGCGCAAGCTGTCGCTGGAGCAGTCCCTGGAGTTCTGCCGCGACGACGAGTGCGTCGAGGTGACCCCGGAGGCCGTCCGCATCCGCAAGGTGAACCTGGACGCCCGCGAGCGCGCCCGCGCCGCGAGCCGCGCCAAGCACGGCTGACGCACGCTCCGACGGCACCGGACGGCCCCTGCCCGGGGTGTCCGGTGCCGTCGTGCGTCCGGGGCCGGTGACAGGCGTACGTGAACGGCATAGGGAAAACCCTTGAATCCGTTGTGAGGTGCGGGAGAACGGGACAGGTCGCACTATCCTGCCCGCAAGCGGAGGCGGTGCGACTGCCGGTAACCCGCGGGTCCGGTCACGCACGGTCCGGGTCGTCCCGGCCGGCGTGTGGCAGGGGGCACAGCGCCCCGCGGGCACCCTCCCTTTTCGGCGGGTGAGCGGCAACTCATTTTCGAGACGGCCGTCCGCTATACGGACGGCTCGCTCCGATAGATGTGTAACAAGTCCGTTTCGTAGTGATCTCTCGCCAAACCCTTTGTCCGGATTTTGGAAGACCTGGCCCCTATCTGTGATCGAACCGAGACCTCGAGACTGTGGTTCGTCGTGTGGCCGATGGCAGATAGTTAGGCGCGTAGAGCTCGTCTGAACGGGTCACGCGCTGACTGCGCCGACTCGCGAGCGCGGGGGGCACCTGACGACTTTCGGTACCGGAACGGGACCGGAAGGTGTCGTGTGCCTCTCTTTGCGGTGAACCAGCGGATTCATGAGGAGGAACCCATGCGAGGTGCCACAAGCGCCATATGGGTCGCGTCGTCCCCGATGGCAGGTGTAGGCCCCGCGGGTGCGCTCAGTGCCGTCACGGTGGTTGCGTTCGCGACGCGGCGTCGCGAACTTCCTTGACGACTCGTTCCGTTGGCCGGCCCCCAGCCGGTCGCGAGCCAGGGTTCCCCCAGGGGCGGCCGACGCCCCTCCGTCGTTGTTCCCCCTCGCGCGCTGCGGATACGTACGCCGTGCGAAGGCCGCCGGGTCAGTGTTCCTCCCCGGTGACCTCCAACCTGTGAAATGGACGAATCATGACGAGTCCAATCGAGCTTGAGGGTGTTGACACCTCCTCCGCCTTGGACAAAGAGAGCGCGTCACCGGGCAAGGCCGAGGAGCCTAAGAAGCTCGCGGGGCGCAGCCCCAGCCAGTTGATGTGGGCGCGGTTCAAGCGCGACCGGACCGGCGTGGTGTCCGCTTTCGTCGTCCTGTTCTTCTTCTTGATCGCCGCCGCGGCGCCGCTGATCTCGATGGTCTACGGCAAGGACCCGTACACGCTGTACGGCCAGGACAGGCCCGAGCTTCTGGACATGTTCACCATGCCCGCGAAGCCCGCCGGCGGCATCGACGGAGAGTTCTGGTTCGGCATCGAGCCGGTCCTGGGCCGCGACGTCTTCATGCAGCTGGTCTACGGCATCCGGACCTCGCTGGCCACCGCCCTCGCCGCGACGCTCATCATGACCATCCTGGGTGTGCTGATCGGCCTCGCCGGCGGGTTCTTCGGCGGCCGTATCGACTACTGGCTCGGCCGGATGACCGACTTCTTCATGGCGCTGCCCAGCCAGCTGTTCTTCGTCGCGGCGATGCCGGTCATCACCACGGTGTTCGTCGCCCCCGACGAGGAGACGCCCACCTATGTCCGGTCGGCCGCGATCATCATCGTCCTGTCCTTCCTCGGCTGGATGAGCCTGGCGCGTATCGTCCGCGGCGCCACGCTGTCGCTGCGCGACCGCGAGTTCATCGAGGCCGCCCGGATCTCCGGCGCCTCGCCCTGGCGGATCATCCGCAAGGAGCTTCTGCCCAACATCGTCACCCCCACGCTCGTGCAGGCGACCCTGACGCTGCCCAGCACGATCCTCAGCATCGCGTTCCTGTCCTTCGTGGGCGTCGGATACGTCGAACCCACCCCGGACTGGGGCCGGATGTTCGCCATCGGTGCACGCACCATCGAGCAGGACCCGTACTACATGCTCTTCCCCGGCATCGCCATGGTGATCTTCGTCGTGGCGTTCAACCTCCTGGGCGACTCGGTACGGGACGCCTTCGACCCCAAGACGGGACGCTGACCCTCCCCGGGCCATCTCCCACCCTCCCCCCACACTCCGCCAGGCCGGCCCGGTGCCGTACGGCACCGACCGGCCCGGTACCAGCAGTGCTCACTACTCACAGGCAGGTGGATCGTCTCAATGAGCATCTTCCGTAACCGCGCCGCTTCGGCCGCCATAGTCGCGGTCGCCGCGGGCGCCCTGACCCTCACCGCCTGCGGCGGGGGCGGCGGTAGCTCCAGCAAGGACAACAGCAAGACCAAGGACGATGCGAAGGCGCAGTCCAAGCCCGTGGTGATCGGTGACGCCAAGGCGTCGACCGGTCCGGCTCCCGAGGTCCCGGGCGCCAAGCCCGGCGGCGTCGCGACCGTGTACCAGGAGGGTGACTTCTCCCACCTGGACCCGGGCCAGATCTACGTCTCCGACGGCAAGCTGCTCAGCCGTCTGATCTACCGCGGCCTGACCCAGTACGACGAGGACGACCAGGGCAACCTGACCGTCGTGGGCGACCTCGCCACCGACGCGGGCAAGGTCTCGGACGGCGGCAAGACCTGGACCTACACCCTCAAGGACGACCTGAAGGACGAGAACGGCAACCCGATCAACTCGGCGGACATCCGCCACACGGTCGAGCGCCTGTACGCGTCCTACATCACGGACGGTCCGACCTACCTGCAGCAGGCGCTGTCGGGTGCCGGCACCACCTACCGCAAGGCGTACGCGGGTCCGGGCAAGGGCAAGCACCTGCCCAAGACGGTCCTGGACACCCCGGACGACAAGACGATCGTCTTCCACTTCAAGGAAGCCCAGGTCGACCTGCCGCAGATGCTGACCATGCCCGGTTACAGCATCGTGCCCGAGGAGACGGACACCAAGGAGAAGTACGACAACGACCCGGTCGCCCTGGGTCCGTACAAGATCTCCGACTTCAAGCCCGGCAAGTCCATGAAGCTGGTCAAGAACGACAAGTGGGACCCCAAGTCCGACTCGGTCCGTCACCAGTACGTGGACGGCTTCGACATCAGCATGAACCACGATGACGAGGACCAGACCAAGACGCTCCTGGCCGACCAGGGCGAGGCCAAGAACGCCATGATGTTCACCGGCCAGGTCGCCACCACGCAGCTGCAGCAGGTCGTGGGCAACAAGGCCGCGATGAAGCGCACCATCCAGGGCTACGCGCCGTACGTGTGGCAGCTCAACTTCAACCTGGACCGCGTCAAGGACAAGAAGCTGCGCGACGCCATCACCCTCGCGCTGCCCTCCGCCTCGGTCTTCAAGGCCGACGGTGGCGCCTACGGCGGCGAGGTCGCCAACTCCCTGATGTCGCCCACCACCCCGGGCTACGACGAGGCGTTCGACCCGTTCAACCGCAAGGGCAAGCCGAACGGTGACATCGAGGCCGCGAAGAAGCTCATCAAGGAGGGCGGCTTCGAGGGCAAGAAGCTCGTCTACGCCTACGGCAACACCCCGGTCCGCCAGCAGCAGGCCGTGCTGATCGCCGACGCCCTGGGCAAGATCGGTCTCGACATCCAGAAGAAGGAGATCGACGCCTCCACCTGGTACGAGCAGGTCGGCAAGGTCAAGAACGGCTACGACCTGTACATGACCGGTTGGGGTCAGGACTGGCCGTCCGCGTCCACCGTCTTCCCGCCGCTGTACGACGGCAACGCCATCCAGGACGGTGCGTCGAACTACTCGCACATCAACGACCCGAAGGTCAACTCGGAGATCGCGCGGATCGCGAAGATCACCGACACGACCGAGGCCACCAAGGCCTGGGCCGACCTGAACGAGTACATCTCCAAGGAAGTCAACCCGGCCGCGCCGATCTACTACACCAAGGTCTTCCAGATCTTCGGTTCGAACATCGGCGGCATCCGCTACAGCTCCGACTCGAGCTACGTGGACGTCACCCGCGTCTTCCTGAAGAAGTAACCCGCCAGGTCGGGGTGACGGTGGTGGGCGCGCGGCGGAGCGCCCACCACCCGTCCCCCACCCCCCTGCCAGACCCCCCTCCGATTGCCGCCGTCCTGAGAGCAGCTGCCTGCCATGCTTCAATTCCTCATCCGCCGGACATTCGGCGCGGCGCTGATTCTGCTGTTGATCAGTGCGTTCACGTTCTTCATGTTCTTCGCCATCCCGCAGGACCCGGCCACTCTGGCCTGTGGAAAGAACTGCACTCCGGACGCGCTGGCGATCATTCACAAGAACCTCGGCCTCGACAAGCCGGTCACCGTCCAGTACTGGACGTTCCTCGTCGGCATCTTCGCCGGCCGTGACTTCGCCGTCGGCCACTGTGCCGCCCCCTGCTTCGGCGTCTCCTTCGCCAACAACCAGAACGTCTGGGACACGATCGTCGACCGCTTCCCGCTGACGCTGTCGCTGACCGTCGGAAGCCTCCTGGTCTTCCTGATCCTCGGCCTCGGCGCCGGTCTGCTCGCCGCCAAGAACCGCGGCACCTGGATCGACAAGGTGTTCAGCTCCGGCTCGCTGGTCGTCAGCTCCCTGCAGATCTACTTCCTCGGCCCGCTGGTCCTGCTCGCGCTCGTCTACACCACGGGCTGGCTGGACAAGCCGAAGTACGTGCCCTTCTCCGAGGATCTCGGCGGCTGGTTCATGGGCCTGCTGATCCCCTGGGTCGTCATGGCGACCATCTTCACCGCCAACTACACCCGTATGAGCCGCTCCTCGATGATCGAGCAGCTCCAGGAGGAACACGTCAGAGCCGCGCGCGCCAAGGGCATGTCGGCCAACTACACGTTCTTCCGCTACGCGTGGCGCGGCTCCCTCATCCCGATCGTCACCATCCTCGGCATCGACCTGTCCTCGCTGCTCTCGGGCGGCATGGTGACCGAGCTGACCTTCGGCCTGGCGGGCCTCGGCCGGCTCGCGCTGAACTCCGTCATCAACAAGGACCTGCCGATGCTGATGGGCGTCATGCTGGTCAGCGCCGCGCTCATCATCGTCTTCAACCTGATCGTGGACGCCCTGTACGCCGTCATCGACCCGCGCGTGCGCCTGTCCTAGGAGAACCACCGTGACCACTCAGACCAAGCCCGAAGAGGCCGCTGCTCCCGCCTCGGGGGACGCCTTCCTCTCGGTGCGCGACCTCAAGGTCCACTTCTCCACCGAGGACGGCATCGTCAAGGCGGTGGACGGGCTCTCCTTCGACCTGGAGCGCGGCAAGACCCTCGGGATCGTGGGCGAGTCCGGTTCCGGCAAGTCCGTGACCAACCTCGCCGTCCTCGGTCTGCACAACCGCAAGACGACGACCATCGACGGCTCGATCACGCTGGACGGCAAGGAGCTGACCGACGCGAGCGAGAAGCAGCTGGAGACGCTGCGCGGCAAGAAGATGGCGATGATCTTCCAGGACGCGCTGACGGCCCTGTCGCCCTACTACACGGTGGGCCGGCAGATCGCCGAGCCGTTCATGAAGCACACCGGCGCCTCCAAGAGGGACGCCCGGGTGCGCGCCATCGACCTGCTCGAGAAGGTCGGCATCCCGCACCCGCAGCAGCGCGTGGACGACTACCCGCACCAGTTCTCCGGCGGTATGCGCCAGCGCGCCATGATCGCCATGGCACTGGCCTGCGACCCGGACCTGCTGATCGCCGACGAGCCGACCACCGCGCTCGACGTGACCGTGCAGGCGCAGATCCTCGACCTGCTCAAGGACCTGCAGCAGGAGTTCGGCTCCGCGATCATCATGATCACCCACGACCTCGGCGTGGTCGCCAACATGGCGGACGACATCCTCGTGATGTACGCCGGCCGCGCCGTGGAGCGCGGCACGGTGCGCGAGGTGCTGAAGACGCCTCAGCACCCGTACACCTGGGGTCTGCTCGGCTCGATGCCGAGGCTGTCCGCGAGCGTCGACGAGCCGCTGATGCCGATCCCCGGCTCGCCGCCGTCCCTGCTGAACCCGCCGTCGGGCTGCCCGTTCCACCCGCGGTGCGCGCACACCGACAAGGTGCAGGGCGGGCTGTGCTCGGGGGAGCGTCCGACGCTCGCCCCGGGACGTGCCGCCGCCTGCCACCTGACGGGGGAGCAGCGGCAGCAGGTCTTCATCGACACGATTCAGCCCCGGCTGGGCTGAGCGGAAACCGGCGACTGGGGCATCACCATGAGCGACAACGAAAACAAGACCACGGCGGTCGTCGACGCCGTCCCGCAGCAGCGGGGCAGCGACGAGGCGCCGCTGATGAAGGTCAGCGGACTGACCAAGCACTTCCCGATCAAGGGCGGCTTCCCGATCCGGCGCACCGTCGGCCACGTCAAGGCCGTCGACGGCGTGGACTTCGAGGTCTACCCGGGCGAGAGCCTCGGCCTCGTCGGTGAGTCCGGCTGCGGCAAGTCGACCACCGGCCGGCTGCTGACCCGGCTCTACGAGCCGACCGCGGGCACCATCGAGTACAAGGGCCAGGACATCAGCCGGGCCGACCGCCGCAAGCTGGCGCCGGTCCGGTCCGAGATCCAGATGATCTTCCAGGACCCGTACGCGTCGCTGAACCCGCGGCAGACGGTGGGCACGATCATCTCCGGCCCGATGGAGATCAACGGGATCAACCCTCCCGGCGGCCGTGAGAAGCGCGTCCGTGAGCTCCTGGAGATCGTCGGTCTCAACCCGGAGCACTACAACCGCTTCCCGCACGAGTTCTCCGGCGGCCAGCGCCAGCGCATCGGTGTCGCGCGCGCCATCGCCCTGGAGCCGAAGCTGATCGTCGCCGACGAGCCGGTCTCGGCCCTCGACGTGTCGATCCAGGCCCAGGTGGTCAACCTGCTGCAGGAAGTGCAGCGGGAGATGGGCATCGCGTTCGTCTTCATCGCCCACGACCTGGCGATCGTCCGGCACTTCTCGGAGCGCGTCGCGGTCATGTACCTCGGCAAGATCGTCGAGATCGCCGACCGTGACTCGATCTACAACGGCCCGCGGCACCCGTACACGCACGCGCTGCTGTCGGCCGTCCCGGACGCGGACATCGACGCGACGAAGCGCGAGCGCATCCGCCTCGCCGGTGACGTGCCCTCGCCGATCATGCCGCCGTCCGGCTGCCGCTTCCGCACCCGGTGCTGGAAGGCGACGGAGAAGTGCGCCACGGAGGAGCCGCCGCTGCTGCGCATCGAGGGCAGCAAGCCCGGTCACCTGACCGCGTGCCACTACCCGGAGAAGCCCACCATCGAGGACCGGGGCGAGGACGTCGTCATGGACGCCGGCCTGAAGGCCCTGGAGGGCGTCTCCGACACCGACGGGCCGGTCTCCAAGAGCTGACACCGTCCCCCGCCGACGCACGAGGACCGGGGGCGAGCGCCGCAGCAGGCGCTCGCC